>JAAZBG010000125.1 GCA_012513915.1 Fibrobacter sp. | reverse complement strand
TGCACCTTCGGGAAATCATGGATTCGATTCTTTGGTGAAGTGTAAAGTTGCTTCGGCGCGATTTTCCCCTGCCATTGAAAATGGTCGCGCTGTATCCTCAAATGTCACTTTTGAAATCACCGTACCTTATGATTCGCTTGTGGAACAATGCATGAGTCTGCCACCAAATTTTGTGGGTACTGTGATTGACACATCGCTAAAATTGGCTCTTCCAAAGTCTCGCATTCTTTTGTTCTATACTGATACAACAGAAGATACTGCGATTACTATAGGATTTAATCGTTACCTTTCGATTGTGGACAATTGTAAAGGTCAAATGTATGATGGAAAACTGCTTATGACAGAAACTGATTCACTTGGTCATTTTGCATTCAGACTATTGCCTCGTGGACACTTTTCCGTTTCAGTACAATCTGCCGGATACGAGATTGGTCAATTTAAAGGATATATCACCGGAGACACATCATTACAGTGTCAATATATTCTCAGACCATCGGAAAAACATTCAAATGACAGTTCTTATGCGATCACAGTTTACGGACGATCATCATATACAGAGAAAAAAATAATAATTGCTGAAGAGGAAAAACATACAGGGTTTTCTCCGTATTTAAGTAATGTTATTCAGGCAAAAGCAGAGATTCGTCGTGTCCCTGAAGGTCCGTCAAAAATGCTCGTGCGTTCAGGGTGTCCATTTGATAATACCTATGTGATTGCCGGAGTACCTATGCTCGCCCCATTTCATTTTGGTGGTCACCCGTTTGCCGATATTGATGGTATCATGATCTCTGCATTATCTGATGTCAATGTAACAATCAATGATATTGCGGCAAAAAGGATTGATGCAAGCGGGTGCATTGTAGAGGCTGATCCAGGTAAAATCAACTATGATAAATGTCACACGAAAGGATTTTATCTCAAAGGTGATTTTAGCTATACCGGCGTTGATCTATTAGCGGCATATACAGCAAAGGAAAACGAGAAGGATTTTATACAGATCGGTTATTCAGTATCTGATGATTATTTCATAAAATGGAAAAATAAAGAGCATAACTCAGCTAGTAAAGGGAATTATGGAATAGGTATCCCAGTCAGCTATGGTAATTTAACTCTCGCAGGCTCTAAGTCTATTGACAACTTGAGATGCTCTGGTTTTGGATGGTTTGCATGGGATTCTTATGACATTAATAAAGCAACGGATACTGCCGCACGACGAGTTCGCGATTCGATGACGTATAACGGGCTTTCAAAAAAAACTAAATACCCGTGGGGAATGGGAAGTGTTACATTTAACACTGATTCATCAAATAAATCTCTCACCATGGGTGGAGCACGTCAATTCTTTGGTACCGGGAAACAGTTCATTTCATCTGTAGTATCTACACGTTCTTTTCTTAACAATGGCGAAATCACTGTCGATTTAGACACCATTATTCATAAACCATTTGTAACAAAGCTTACTTCGCGTATCAACCACGATGAATGGTATGGTTATCTTGTAGAACAAAAAAATGATAGTACTATAGATACGACGTTCCGCACTCATGGTACAGAAACAGGTCTGCACCTTAATACTTCGCTTATCAAACAAATCGCACATGTTACTATGGAACTGGATCTACTCGCTTCCGCAATACATTATAAGGGATTTAATGATGTCTATGGTGATGCTGGTGTTTCGATGACGTATACAGGCGAAAACTATCAGGCAGGGATCCATTTTGGTCGTATTACATCCCGACCCGATATTCGCGGGCTTCCGGATTCACATTTCAGAAGGCAACTTAATCACACTTATATTGGGTCCATACCGTTATTTTTTAACTATAGCATAATTACAAAATTCGGTTTTACACCGTATGTCCGGTACAGTACAAATGCACCACAGCTTGATCCTGTTAAACAGGTGTGGAACCCAAATGGTTCAACACCAATCATTGCATATGGGGCCGATATTGATTGTCGCATTACGCCGATGTCGTGGGCAGAACTTACAACTGCGCTGAACCTGGCGGACACCCGAAGGCAGAGTGCCAGCAATAATTCAAAGACTTATGAATGGAACCTCCCGTGGACAATTCGTACAAGCCTGCATCTTAAAACAAAAAACGATGCATTTCATATCTTCATCGATTACATCTGCTCGAAAGGTCTTCCCTATTATGATATCGAAAATCAGTTATATGATGCATTGCCGGTCTATCGCAGTCTCGATCTTAATCTTCAATTTCACGCTCGCTTGTCTCGTCAACGACATATTAACTTGCTTGAATGTTATGGGACACTTAAAAATGTAAGGGATCTTCTTGGCACATCGAACGTGCGGGATTATTACTGGAATAGTAATGGCGACCGTAGATCGTTTTTCCTTGGGAATGGCAGAATGGATATAGGTTTCCGTTTTGGGATCAGGCTGTGAGAACTGATACTAAAGCACGTGATTTATCGACCTGACAAAACACGATACAACCATCATTATCCAGGTAGCAAGAGGATAAGAGGTTGAGTTTTTTTGGTTATAAGGTAAAATTGACAAGAATTATCTTTTCTGCACTTTGAATTCACTCGCCGATCAGAACACCTTTACACTAGTAAAAAACTAATTTAATGACCCACCAGTGACAGATTTAAAAACGTTATATCTCATTGATTAGATACGCTTTTAGTCTGTTGGACCAAACCAGTAGCTTTGCTCACTGCTGATTTTATACCAGAAGCCATCATCTTATTGATGCATTTCAAAACAATATTTCATTGAAACGGAAATAATAATATATGAATGGCAGACTACACTCCCAGCCTTTTCTAAAACTTCAGTCCATTCAATTCCTCCTCAGCCCACGCCTGAAGAATAGTGTCAATGGCTAACAGAGATCCTTTCGGTATTCTGTCAATTTTTTTACTGGATAACTTCACATAATTCCATGTTGGCGAATAATAAATTCTGCTTGTTTTCAACAATTCTCTCACTTCGCCCAGGCCATCACTGGTAAGCATTGGAATGATTATTTTCGGTTGTATCTGTTCGATCCATTTTTTAGGATATTCCGATTCAAGCTGAACTTCACCCCATTGGCTCAGTGTTGACATCAGGAGTACATCACACCCCTTGATTTTTGCAAGCTGATCTTCAGTTAATTCCGGCTGACCCAGCATACCGAGGTTTACTATTGTCAAACCGCCTGTCTTGACAACGATAATAAAGTTGGCTGTTGAATCATTAGTAATCGGCATTGACCTGAGACGGGCAGAAGGGATAGCTTCGATTTCCGCATCTGACAGGCTAATAGTTCCGGAGTCAAGATGGAGCAATGGACCCGGAAAACTGTCCACGAAGTCTGAGTTGAGCGTTTCTATCATATGGCCGCTTGTACCAAGACCACCTGTGCTTCCTGTCCAGAACCTGGTGAACAGCAGATCATTAGTACTCGCCAGGCCATCGGTGCTGTCTGGTCTGCGCGAAACAGCATGTCCATCTCGGGCGTTTAGATAGACAATATGTCCCTGCGGTGTTTCTATTTCATACTGCATCATGTTGCTGAAACGGATAATTACAGACTGCGAACCATGACTTTCAAAAATAAGTAACACTATTAAGGTAAATACAAGACTTGTAACGGTTTTCATGGTTTTTCCGATTGTCTGCCGGGTGTACTTTTTGTCATCATTGTATTAAAAACAACTGATACGAATCTCATGTCGAGGTTTTTTAAGACATTCGCCAGATAATTTAATCTTTATTGCTATAAAATCTAATATAGAGCCTGCATTGACATAATACAACTATTCTGATTAAATTTCCGGAGTAAAGTACCAACAAATTTAAGAATGGCGTTATCGCAGCTGGTGCGGTTCAACCAAAAGTTAGTGTCTAATTCAGAAACCTGTCAACAACATGTGCAACGCCATCCTCTTCATTCGAAAGGGTAATATAATCAGAGGCTTCCCTGACTACCGGTTGTGCATTTGCCATTGCGACACCCATACCTGCAAACTTTATCATGGAGAGATCATTAAAGCCATCACCACAAGCGATCATCTCTTCACGTGTGTGACCTGTGTGATGAAGTAATTTTTGCAGTGATTTAGCTTTGTCAATATTTAATGGAACCAGCTCCAAAAAGAATGGTTCACTTCGATAAATACTCATCTCGTGTCCAAATGTGGTATTCATTTCTTTTTCTAAATCCTGCAGTTTCTCCGGTTTGCCAACGATTAAACATTTGGGTACTGGAAAAGAAACCGCGTCAGTGAAGGAATCAACTTCTTTAATAACCATTTTGTTTAGAAATGCTTCATAGAGGATATATTCATTCTCAGAGGTTTCTGAAATTATATGTTCATTTTGATATGAAATAATTTCTACACCGTTTTTTATCGCCATTTCGTGAAGCAACGGTAGTTTTTCACTGCTGATAAGCGATTCGTGAATAAGTTCTTTTGTTTTCCAGTTAATGATGGTACCACCATTATAAGAGAGGATATACCCGCCAAATTTTGCAAGTTTAAGCTCTTCAGCAAGAGGTACAATGCCGTAGGTCGGTCGTCCTGATGCCAGAACGATGGTAATACCTCTCTCCTGAGCTTTAATCAAGGTAGATCTGGTTCGAGCCGAAATCAGTTTTTTTGAGTTGGTCAGCGTACCATCTAAATCGAGTACTAAAAGCTTATATTTCATAGTGTTATTGCAATTTCCTTCAATAAAAATGTTAAACATACACATGTTATGGATCTGCAATCAGGCCGAAGCTCTTGTATGCATTCCAAAGAAATATACCCTAACATTGGTATACTGTAATTGTCATGGGAACGAACCAAAATAGAAAAAAATGAGGTGATTGTCAAAGAAATTAACAGATAATAGTAAACTTGGATTTAATGAGTATTCTTCATGAATACTGCGACACTATTTTTAATGTAAAGCTGATTTCCACAAATTTCATCATATGGTTGTATCAGATCCAACATAAAAACTATATTCAATTTATTAATTAAAAACTGAATTTCTTATCAGTTTATTTGTTTATCTGTAAACGTTTTTTTTTGCATCACAATAAGCTCCAAAAAGAATAGCAAGAAAAGTAAAATGCCAGTTCTTACATTGAAAACAATATAGTTTGAGGAGTACTCTTTTATGAATCATAAAGACACCTCAGCTAACTTGTACTCAGGAGATGGTATGGGGTCTATTTATACATACATCTACAATACATTACTTCCCCGACACAGCTTACATTTCAGAGATGGTGGATACAAATTACTAAGCGATAATTCATATCAAGCTGTTAAAAGTGATTTTACAAAAATAACCATACCGGTAAATGTCTGATTGGAAAAAACTGATTCGATCCTTTTCCTGTCAACAGTTATAGATTGTTGAATCTCACGCAATTTTCACATGAAAATCTCACGATAAATTCTTTCCGGTACCAATAAAAAACGCTCCCTGCAATCAAGGAGCGTTTCACATTCAGATGTTAGTATTGAATGGTTAAAAAG
>JAAZBG010000124.1 GCA_012513915.1 Fibrobacter sp. | reverse complement strand
TCTATGAACGATGATACTTCTCGGATACAAAAACAAAGGTATAGTGATACCGCACGTTATGTACAGATATTCTTTACTGATGCTCCGGAAAATGATTCAGCAGGCGTTCGTGAATTTCGTGTATTCGGTAATTTGTGTCCGAGCGCTCCAGTATGGAATTCTGTAGACTATTCTTCTGATAACCAGTTGACACTTTCCTTGAAAGAATCTGCTGGTGCCAAGTACTATACTGTCAAAAGAGCAGTAAGCATTAACGGGCCATATATCCCCATTGGTGAAAAAATAACCGCTTTGAAATACACGACGCTCAATCTGCTTGCTGATTCAGAATCATATTTTGTGATAACAGCATCAAATGATTATGGAGAAAGTGTGCATTCTATTGAACGTCGTGAAATACCTGAATATACCGTTCCATATGCTCCTACGAATCTTACTATATCTTCAGATGAAAACAATAGTTTAAGTTGGAATGATAATTCCAGAACAGAAAGCGGTTACGAAATCCAGCGTGCATTGTATGGACAGGACAATTGGATTACAATGAACTATACTGGTGGTAACTGCAGTTTCACTGATACAGAAAGACTTCCTTATAAAGCATATAAATACCGTATTAATGCTTATGGTGTTGGCGGTTTTTCTGCATATAGTAACACTGTAGTCTCTCCATTAAATTCTCCCAAAAATGCAACTGCAGAGTATTTAAAAACAAGTAATGAAATATTTATCAACTGGACTATGGTGGGAAAAAATCATGAGAAATTTATTCTGGAACGCTCTGTTGGTAACCAGAATAACTTTCAGCAGATTGCTGAAGTAGTACCTGAAAACACCTATAGTCAAGATGTAGACATCATGGCAAATACTACATACTATTACCGGGTCTGTGCACTTAATGCCACAGGGAAATCACAGTATTCGCCGGTTGCCACTGCAACAACATCAAGGTAGACCGCGGAATTATATGTCTGAAACCACAGAAGGTACAAAAATCACGGAAAAGATAAAACAGAAAAGGCTGTTTACTTTCAGTTTTCCACATCCGTGTCTTCCGTACTTTCTGTGGTTAACAGTTCTGGAATCCCCTCCCGAATACACCGAAATAAGCAGATAGCGGCATCTGGCCCTTTTATCCTGGAATAAGTTTGGAAAGGATGAACAATCATATGTGAAGAAGGAAAATCAGCTCTCCGGCCGGGTGATACTACCTCCGGATATGTTCTGATATGTTTCTATTGAGGTTAGTCAGCATGAAGACAATACTATTGCCAATCATTATAATGTTATCTGCGGGTATTGTTTTTATTCTGCCATAATGTTCAGACTCATCAGGACCGGATATTCAGAATGCCACTACTGTATATAATTTATACCATTCGAAAACTGTTGTTCGACGGGAAACGATTGCAATCTATCACAATCTCTGTGCAAACCAATTTTAACAGGATTGACAAATTCATACAGTATTTAACCAACTGGATTAATTGTCTTTCCCATATCGTTCGTTGTACTACATATCAACATTCCATTGATTGAAGTTCTTGTTGCTGCTAAAATCTTTAAGAACATTCTCCTTGTCATCTTTTGCTATTGGAGCAAAAGTCCACTGAGTTCGTGCGCCGCCGGGATGCCGGCTAACGGTATGAATAAATTTTACCGGGAAAAAGTTGATATAGCCGGATCTGACTTCAAAATTGACATCCATTTTGTTTTTTACGTTATTGAGTGTTCCGGTAGACCACCCACCACCCTGTGTCTCCAGAACACGTTGAGTCAGATATACAAAATTATACGAACCCGCAGAAATACTCTTTCCGACTGCGTAATTCAGACCTTGCTTTACAAAGAGATTCTCTTTGCAATTTGGGACATTAAGAAGGTAAGCAGTCTCAATACCCGAATGTATATGATGAGGATTGTGAGATTCAATAACAACTATTAAAAGTGTTTGATCCGGACTTTTCAGGGATGGCAATGTTGACGAACAGGATATCAGTGCTGCAATTGAAAGAATTGATAAGAAAAGCATTATGAATCTGCGGGTTGTATTAATCATTGAAGTATCTCCATAATTAGTTCTGTCTAAATATAATTGCTTTCCGATAGAACTGCCATACTTTCGTATCTAACAACTAATGAATATCAGCGATCATCTCCGCACCCGGGTTGCCAGCCCCTTTTCTTATAGTGCAAAGCCTGTTGAAAACGGGATCATTAATCGTTGAACCGAACTTAATTCAGCTACTGTTTTTTCCAGTTCTGCCACAGTCTTGAGGTACTTTCACCGGCAAGGTAAAATAGAAGAGGCTTCCCTTCCCTAATTCACTTTCTACTCCGACTACCCCGCCAAATTTGTCGATAACAGTTTTAACAATGGATAACCCAAGCCCATGCCCCTCATACTCTTTGGCATGAAGCCTTTTAAATTCCTGAAACAAGGTACCAACCTTATCCTTCGCAATTCCCATTCCATTATCTTTTACCCAGAAACGGATATATTCAGAATTGGTTGACTGACAACTATATTGCAAATCATAGCCAAGTTCCACAATAGGGTTTATCTGCCGCTCCCGACTACCCCCGTATTTAATTGCATTATTTATATAATTAACCCACACCTCTGTGATCCAGGGTGTATAACCATACACAGAAGGCCAGTTCTCCGGTTTAGATATTTGAACGCTATGCTTTTCTATGTTATACTCCAGTCTCCTGAGAGCATCATTGACACTTAGGGAGATATCAAAAACACCAAGTTCCTTCTGGTTGATTTTTTTGACTCCAGCCAGTAAAAGAATTGACTCAATGATATTGGTCATCTGTTTGGTACCATCATTGATAAACGCCAGTTTTTTCTTTACTTTTATATTATCACTGGAGACAAAATCCTTAATTAATGAATCAATTGACATGTTTATTACCATCAATGGATTTTTTAAATCGTGAGCTACAGTACGTCCGAAAGCATCCAACTCTGCAATTTTTTGTTTAAGTTCGTTTTGCACCTTTCGCAACTGGTGTACTAATGTCGAAATATAACCAACTGTGAAACCTACTATTAAACATTGAACAAAACCTATTAAAAGACCAGGGACCTTGTTGTCAATATAAAATTGTGTAGGCATGCTGTTGTGCGGTGGAAAATAGAATCCAATCACAATGGAAACATATATCACTAAACACGCCAATATTCCAGCTGCAAGACCTCCCCGCCATGCAATTATTCCGACCCAAACAGTACTAAGCATCGCGATTGTTTGATCCGGAATAATAAATAAAAAAACATATAGATATGCCGTATTGATGAAAAAAAACAGTACCAGATCAGCAAGTACTTTTTTAAACGGTTTATTAAACTGCAACTTATTTTTTTGCAAATCCGCCGAAGTCGACGAATCCCGGAACGTACCTGTTTTTGCCTTCATTTAAAGTATCTCCATTGATTTAAGTGCACTGGAATTATACCGTAATAATGTAAACAAGGTCAATGGTGATCCTGGTTGGTGGAGGAACATTGCAATTAATGTGTGCAGGACCCCAATTAGTTGGTTTACGTGGAGTCTGAAGTTGATTTAACCGGCTGTAAGACGATTCAGTCAAGCGAAGATGAATTATTTAAATCTTATGATTAACGGAAGAACCCAGACAACACATACAGTTATACTGTAAAGTTCTTAATTGCGATCAATATAGTTTACTGAACTAATTAAATACATAAAATTTCTATTTTTTCATCACACCAACCCGAGCTCCTATTTTTACTAAAAACAGGGGGTTCAATGTGAGGACACGCTCAGTTCAGCCCGGCACTATCTTTCTTTAATTGAGCAGGGGGCTTGAAAAAAAGAGTGTAACACTTATATTTTTGCATGCAGCATGAGTATTCATACAAAGATTGATCTTTCAGGTGGGTTCTGTTTGCCTGAACTATTACACCGGTTTCTGTACCATAGAACGAACCGATCGGCCACTCGAAACCACAATTTGTATTATCAGCCCATATAAAGAGGTGTACGGAGGCGAAAAAACTGTTGTGGATTGATCAACGCCAGGTTATGTTTCACCGGCAGCCTGTGAATTTGTAAAAATTGGCGATTGATGAACATGGAGTCCATTTTTTCGGGGATATTTCATTGAGAACTGGTTATTTAAAATATATAAAGTTAAACGGAGGAGTTATGAGTTTGCTACGTAAAACAGCCTTTTTAGGCCTTTTATCCGGCGCGATGTCATTGATATACAGCGCGACATACAACTACGGTGAAGCACTTCAGAAATCAATATACTTTTTCGAGTGTCAGCAGGCAGGAGAGCTGCCTGAATGGAACCGTGTTGAATGGCGGGGACCATCGTGCTTAAAAGACGGCAGTGATGTAGGAAAAGATCTTACCGGCGGCTGGTTTGATGCGGGTGACCATGTGAAGTTTAATTTCCCTATGGCATTTACTACTACATTTTTGTGTCTTGGTGTCAAGGAATACCGGGATGCTTACGAAAAATCAGGCCAATTAACTCATATTTTAAATAACATCCGTTTTGTCTGTGATTATTTCATCAAATGCCACACTGCACCCAATGAATTGTATGGACAGGTTGGTGATGGTGGTCTGGATCATTCATTCTGGGGACCGGCAGAATCAGTCGAAGCCCATATGAGGAGACCTTCTGCAAAAATTAGCGAGTCCAAACCAGGATCTGAGCTTGCCGCTGAAACTGCTGCCGCTCTCGCTGCTGCGTCAATAATCTTTAAACCTACAGATCCAACCTATGCTGCAACGCTGCTCACACATGCAAAGCAGCTCTATGATTTTGCTGACAAATTTCGTGGTAAATATGATGCAGCGATTCCAGGTGCCAGTGGATTTTATAGTTCACATAGCGGCTATAATGATGAAATCGTCTGGGGTGCAGTATGGTTATATATGGCAACAGACGACAAAGCCTATTTGGACAAAGCAGAAACTGAATATGCTAATTTATCAACAGAACCTCAGATGACCATCAAATCCTATAAATGGACAATTGCCTGGGATGACAAGAGTTATGGATGTTATGTCCTGCTTGCCAAACTAACCGGAAAAGATGCATACAAAGAGGATGCTCAGCGCTGGCTGGATTATTGGAGTGTAGGGTACGAAGGAAATAAAATCACTTATACACCAGGTGGCCTTGCATGGCTGGATTCATGGGGTGCTAACCGCTATGCCTCAAATACAGCATTGATGGCGTTCATTTACAGTGATTTCATTGAAGATGCGACACTGAAAGCCCGTTATCATGATTTTGCTGTAAAGCAGATTAATTATACCCTTGGGGACAATCCACTAAAACGTTCGTTTGTAGTTGGATTCGGAACTAATCCTCCGCTGCGCGTGCACCATCGGACAACAGAAGGATGGTATCCTGGTAGTTCAGCAGACACCATCGCATCCAGACATATTCTCTATGGCGCATTGGCTGGGGGGCCCGGTAATAAAGATGATTACAAAGACGCACGGGATAATTACGTAAACAATGAGGTCGCATGCGATTATAATGCTGGTTTCACTGGTGCACTTGCCCGTCTGTATCAGGAATTTGGTGGAGACCCACTTGCTAATTTTCCTGAAAAAGAACCAGCACATGAACAGTTTTACGTAATGGCCAGTGTAAACGCAAGTGGAGACCGGTTCACCGAAATCAAAGCAACACTCTATAATAAAACAATAACTCCTGCACGTTTGTGCACAGATTTATCGTACCGTTACTTTGTCGATCTAAGTGAGGCAATTTCAGCGGGAATCGCGGTTGATCAGATCACTGTCAAAACCAATTACATCGCAGGAAAAGCCAAGGTTTCCGGGCTTAAACTTTACGATGGTTCTGTGTATTACGTAGAGGTATCATACATTGGTGACACACTCTATCCGGGAACACAGGATTCGGACAAACGTGAAGCACAGTTCAGAATCGAATTACCATCAAGTGCTGCAAGTACATCCTGGAATCCATCTAATGACTGGTCATATAAAATTATGGGCACCAGTGGCAACGCCGCAGCGAAAGCTTTAAACATCCCTATCTATGATAATGGAGTCCAGGTTTGGGGTGCAGAACCAAATAAAGATCCTGTCAACACCATTGGATTGAAACCAGCTGCCCGTTCCATTCAAAAAATAGGACCGCAGTTTCATTTTACTGGTCGAAAAATCTCTTTTTCAAATATGAACGAGCAGGCAAGCATTTCAATTATCAATGCTGCCGGAAAGGTTGTTTACACCGGGATTGTTTCATCAAATGCGTTCGTCGATGTAAATCGTCTGGGTACAGGTGTGTACATTTGCAAATTAAGTACATCATCAGGATCACATGCTATCAATCGTTTCCGGATTGTAGAGTAAACCGCTGCTGCGATAGTGAATCCGATTTTTAATGAGCCAGTAAAGCTCACACATAACCCGGGGCAAGTGCACCGGGCTATTTTATTTTTACCTGCAATAAAGCGTTTGATTTCTCTTCGGTTTTTTAACAAAAAACATCATTTGTATTTATTACGTTATCTGTGCCATCTACTACAAATTTGTTACGTTCTTCTACATGACCTGACAACGGGACGATCCTATTCGTCCCGCTCAAGCACCATCACGACAACACAACTGTATAAAACCCCGGTTTTTTAACTATGGTAAACTGTTTCCCCTGTGTATTAGTAACTGTAGCAGAGCGGTTACACTTTGGAAGACACTGCTTATCACACTGTTTTTTGACACATCCGGAAATATTGCGAATCAGACATTGCCGTGTTGTCATAATTGGTTTTTTATAGTTAAGCGCCTGCCAGAGATCGACCCCAGATGGAACCTGAACCTGCCCTACCTCATCCTTTGAAAACTCTGATGAAAGAAAGACACCACAAAATCCACTTACAGTGGCCAACGCCTTAACAGCATAGGAATTAATAATATTAAAACCAGGACCAGCAATCCATTTTCTGCCCGTCCGTGATGCAACATCGGCAATTCCGGTATTATCGGTTATTATCATCCTGCGATCAAGTTTTTCAAGCAGTGCAACTGCGTTTGTAAAATCCAGACCTATAAGAATTGAGCTAAAAAACGGGATTACACTTCTACTGCCATTAATTGACGCAGCAAGGAAATCAACGTTCTCGATACTGTTCGGGAGAATCAACGCAACAATATTGCATTTACCGTCACCTTGTAAACCACTACCCGTAAGCGTATCAACAACAAATGCTTTCCGCACATTTGGTTTCTGCGACATATCCTGTGAAATCAGGGGAATCGCAAACTGCGAAGCATCAATGGTATTACCACTTAATTTGTCCACTGCAGCACACCGTAATCTGTTAAGTTCTTTCTGAGGAATAAAGCAGTTTATACCAAGTTCTGTTACATCAAGACTTTCAATTGTAAACTGCGTGGTACCAAGCCTCGAGAACTGAGCCAACACGCCATCTTTGTCAAGTGGCCTGTTGGAAGCCTCCGAAAGGGGTAATTGTGATAATAGTGTAACAGCATCATCAGGTGACTTAAACACCGCTTTTAGCGGCTCACCAACAGTTCCGCTCACCTGTATTGTAAGTGGGATCTTTACAGGATGCATTGCATCAATAATTGCCTTGATCCTGTCGGCATCATCGGAGATCTCCTGTGTAAACACCTGATAGCCATCACAGATCAGCCCTTTCAGTTTATGCTCAATAACAAACTGATACTCAAACGGGCGGAGCTTTTTTGTACATACTCCCTTGCAGATAAAAGTAAAATCGGGGGAATAGATCAGGACCTCTGTATCCGGTTCAAGATTTGCATCGGTATCAAGCGTAAGTACCTTTTTGTCAGCCCAATATCCCGCGACATTTGCGATATGTTTGAGCGACTGATCCCGTGATGAATCAATAAACATATCTGCGCCAATAGCACCGTCAATATACCCTGACGTAAATTTTCGGTTAAAAACAGCACTCAACCGGTTATCGTCATTACGAATTTCACGACCATCCTTAAGTGCATCAATCTGGTCTCTCCAGGCAGACGTAACATTGTACACATAGGGGAACTTCTTGATACGCCCCTCTATCTTGAACGAATCTACCCCCGCATTGTAAAGTTTATCTGCTTCAGCAAAAACGAAATTATCTTTCAGGTTGAATATCGCCTTTGCAGATGCACGATCTTTTGCATGCGGTAAAGAATATAACCGTCTGCAGGGCTGAACACACGCACCACGATTACCGGATTTGCCGCACAGATTACTGCTCATATAGCACTGCCCCGAAAAAGAGATACAGAATGCACCATGAACAAAAACCTCAACACGCATTCTTACATCATGGGCTGCATCACACAACGGTTGAATCTCTTTTACACTAAGTTCCCGCGAGAGGTTGATTTGTGCAACACCGAATCTGGAAAGGAAGGCTATCTGGCCTTCATTATGCGTTGTAAGCTGCGTCGACGCGTGCACTTCAATTTCCGGAAAGTTACTTTTTATCAAATGTAAAAGTCCGAGATCCTGAACAATGATCACCCTGACACCCGCCTTGTAAACACCTTCAAGCATCGTAAGGATTTCGGGAATCTCGTGATCAAACACAAGTGTATTGAGTGTAAGGTAGAGTTTAGAACCATGCTGAGCTGCAATAGCAACAAGATCCTGAAGCTCTTCAAGCGAGAGGTTGCTTGCACGTTGACGAGCATTAAAGGATCCGAGTCCACAGTATACGGCATCAGCACCGGCACTGATCGCAGCTTTCACACAGTCGGCATCACCGCCGGGGGCGAGGAGTTCTATTGTTCTTTTTGTATGTTCTCGCATTTTGAAACTATCACCAATCGGAAAATGTACTATCAAACCAGAAAAATTACGGACATTTGCAATCACCCTGTAAGCTAGAAATATCGTATATTTAACCTCTGAAAAGGAAAAAATACATACTATTACGAACGGCAGGTACATTGTTTATACCAACGACCAAAAAAGAGTGCGAAAAATTGGGCTGGAAACAGCTTGATATTATTCTGGTTACGGGAGATTGTTACATCGACTCGCCGCTTGTGGGGGTATCGGTGATCGGACACTGCCTGATTAACGCCGGATTCAGAGTCGGGATTATCGGACAGCCATCACTTGATTCTGCGGATGATATTACGCGGCTTGGTGAGCCAACACTTTTCTGGGGAGTGACCGGCGGTTGTATCGACTCAATGGTTGCAAACCGGACTGCATCGGGCAAACCCCGCCGCACTGATGACTACACACCGGGGGGAGTCAACAACAAGCGCCCCGACCGCGCGGTAATCGCCTATTCAAACCTGATCCGTACGCATTTCAAGAATTGCGCGCCTATTGTGCTTGGCGGTCTTGAAGCAAGTCTGCGGCGAATTGCGCATTATGATTACACATCAAACAAGATCCGTAAATCGATACTACTTGATAGCAAGGCTGATTATCTTCTCTACTCAATGGCTGACAAATCAGTAGTCGAGCTTGCACGTCATTTAAAGGATGGTTTGGCTTGCAACACAATCCGCGGGCTCTGTTATGTATCAAAAACTGCTCCCGCTGATGGCATCGCACTGCCGGATTTTGATACCGTTCAATCTGACAATACAGCATTTTCATCAATGTTTGCGACTTTTTACCATAATAATGATCCGATTACAGCAAAGGTGATCTACCAGAAGCAGGACACACGATTTCTGGTGCAGAATCCGCCGCCGTTGACATTTACGCAGCGTGAGCTCGATGAAGTCCACGGTTTTGAGTATATGCGTGACGCACATCCGTACTACCTGCAAAACGGATCCGTAAAAGCACTTGACACAATACGTTTTTCAATATTGACACACCGGGGATGCTACGGCGAATGCAGCTTTTGTTCCATCGCGGTTCATCAGGGGCGAACAGTCAGAAGCCGCAGCAAACATTCGATTCTTCAGGAAGTAAAAGAGATAACAAAACACCCGCTGTTCAGGGGTAATATCATGGATGTCGGTGGTCCGACTGCCAACATGTATGGTTTTGAATGTGTAAAAAAATTAACAAAAGGGGCATGTGAAAACAAATCGTGCCTATTCCCTGAAGTCTGTCCCACTATGGAGATTGATCACGCAAAACAGATCGATTTACTTAATGATATAAAACGGGTACCCGGAGTCAAGCGTGTTTTTGTGACATCAGGAATCCGGTACGATATGATTCTCGCTGATCAGAAAAACGGCATCCGTTATTTGCAGACGCTTATCCGCAATCACATATCCGGACAGCTAAAAATTGCCCCCGAGCATTCATCACCGCTTGTTCTCGACAAAATGGGAAAACCCGGAATCGGGACACTGTACAAGTTCAGGGAGCTGTTTAACAAATTTACTGAAAAAGACGGAAAGAAACAGTTTTTATCCTACTATTTTATCGCGGCGCATCCCGGCTGCCGCCTGGAGGACATGAAACAACTAAAAAGTGTCTGTACCAAAGAGCTCAAATATACCCCGGAGCAGGTACAACTGTTCACCCCGACACCATCAACGCGTTCCACCATGATGTACTGCACGAACACGGATCCATTTACGGGTAATAATGTTTTTGTAGAAAAAAGCTCTGTGGGACGTCAGAGACAGATGGAGCATCTGCTCCACGTACCCGGTTTTCTCACTGATGAAAACAATTTCGGTAAACATCACGATGCTAAACGTAGTGATGCTAAACGTAGTGATGCTAAACGCGGTGATACTAAACGCGGTGATACTAAACGCGGTGATACTAAACGCGGTGATACTAAGCACCGCGATACCAAACGCGAATTTAACACTCGACCATCTTCGCGAAAGCAAGGCCGTAGAGGAAAAATAAACGGTTAATTTGTTTTAATCAATAAAACCAGTAGCAATCATTTTCTTCCGAGGCCTGACCGTTAAGAAACGAGGTTGGTGTTTTTCTCCGATGAATGGTACAGGAAACCAGTGTGCCGTGCGTCATGGCTCAACATCCATGATATACTTTTGTAATTGCTTTTTAAGTTGGGTCTTTGAAGGAAAATAGTGTTGATAATTGCGAGCGAATATGTGACTACTGTTTTCAGGCAATGTTATCTCAACTAATGCCTTATTTTGCTTTTTGCAAAGAATAATACCGATAGTTTTATTTTCAGATTTATCTTTGACAAAACGATCGAAGTAATTCACATACATTTGCATCTGACCAAGATCATCATGTCCGATTTCACCGGTTTTCAAATCGATCAGAACAAAACACTTCAGATGCCTATTGTAAAACACAAGATCGATGTAGTAATGTCTGTCCTCAAGCGTTATACGTTTTTGTCGTGCCTGAAAAAGGAAGCCTTTTCCCATTTCAAGAAGAAAATGTCCTAATTTGTCAATTATGGCAGATTCAAGTTCCGTCTCGGTATAGGATGTTTTTTCTTCAAGGCCCAGGAATTCCAGTACGTATGGATTTTTCAATGTATCGGCTGGAGAAGAAAGCTGCAGTCCCTTTTTGCTCAACTCCCGTACTTTCTTTTTGTCACGGCTCAAGGCAATTCTTTCGTAAAGTGATGTATTGAATTGACGCCGTAATTCCCGAAGTGACCATTTTTCACGCGCGGACTCAATCTCATAAAACGAGCGCTCTGAATCGTCACTGATGCCCATTAGAAAAACATAATGCGACCAGCTCAAAGGCATCTTCGATTTAAATTCTGCAGACACTGTCTGCAGAATGTTTATTTCATTATGACTATTTTTATCAGTACTGAAAAGTGCAGATTTCGAACGTACTTTTGCTCTATCACAATACACAAGATAAAATTTTTTAAACAACCAAAGATTTCGGGTAGAGTAGCCTTGTCCATATTCTATTGTTAATTTATTAGAAAGGCTATCAATCATCTTCTCAGCATAATCAGCACGTACATCGCCCCGACTCTCATGTTCAACTATGTATTTACCGATTAAAAAGTTCGTACAGACAATGAGACTATTAACCTGCACAGCCGCAACAGAACGTGCATGTTCAAGCAATTCTCGTATCTGATCAAAAAGCAGTTTCTGCTTCTTTTTTGCAGAAAGATTTGTTGTTACCATTAAAGCCCTTCTGTGTTAACTCTGATATCCACTATTATAATATAAATTGCACTTCGTACATACCTCAACTACAACCTTCTTCCACCTTAACGCCTGCAAAAATCGTATATTACAGACACATTACTAATAAACGCAGATATGAGGGTACATGAAGTTCGAAGATTACAATATTTCAAAAGAGATACGGCACAATCTAGCCGAAGCTGGTTTTATCAGGCCAACCGATATTCAATTTAAATCAATCCCATCAATCATGAAGGGAGAGGATGTACTGGCCATAGCACAGACCGGTACCGGTAAGACAGCAGCCTTCGCGATCCCGCTGATCGATAAGCTTCACAGCTCAAAGATGAGCCGCCGCTCCAAAGGTATTGCCTGCCTTGTGATGGTTCCCACGCGAGAACTTTCAAGGCAGATCGGTGAAGTCTTCAATATGATTGCCAAACGTACCCGTACATCAGTGTTCTGCCTCTATGGCGGTGTTGAACAGGATCAGCAGGTGAAAAAACTTCAGGATGGTATCGATATTCTGATTGCCACACCCGGACGCATGTTCGACCTTATTCACCAGGGATTTATTTCGCTTCAGAGTGTTGAGATTCTGGTGCTTGATGAAGCCGACCATATGCTTGATCTTGGTTTTATTGACGACATCAAATATGTAAAGAAAATGCTGACAAGACGGCATCAGACACTGTTCTTTTCTGCAACAATCAACAAAGAGATCAAGAAACTTGCGTTTTCGATGGTAAAAAGCAATGCAATCCGCATCCAGATTTCGCCTGATGATCCGGTATCAAAAAACGTTTCTCATTATGTTATGTTTATCGAAATGGATGACAAGCGGTTTTTCCTCGAAAAGTTTATTCATGATAATCCTGAAAGTAAAATTCTCGTATTTGTCCGTACCCGCGTTCGGGCCCAGAGGGTAGTTGATGCCCTGAAACGGGTTAATATTGACTCTTTGTCAATTCACGGTGAAAAGGATCAGACGGAACGCACCGAAACACTACTACAATTTAAATCAGGTAAGTGCCGGATTCTTATTGCCACCGACTTGACAGCACGCGGCATTGATATTCCTGATGTCAATTATGTAGTCAACTACGATCTCCCTGAAAAACCTGAAAATTATGTTCACCGCGTGGGCCGAACGGGCCGTGGTACAAAAAAAGGATCTGCAATCTCCTACTGCAGCACCGACGAGAAAGCAGTACTTGACGAAATTCAGGGATTTCTTAACAAAAAGATAGAAGTGGTAAAGGTCAGTAAAAACGAATACACCCACACGCTCGAAAAGCCATCCCCTGCGGCATCACTTCAGGAGCTTATTGATGAGCATATTGAGTGGAAAAAGGGAAAACGACGGAGACTGAAGTAATTATTGCATCGTTAATCAAATTTCTTATTTGGGATAGTACTGAGGCAAATGGTTTAGAAACAAAAAAACGAAGCAGATCACTATGTATTACTTTACAAATAACGAACAGCAAACACATCAGGAAGTAACATCTTCTGAAAAATATCCGGTGCATCTCACTTTCGATGACGGCCCCCACCTGACTCTTACACCAAAAGTTCTGGATATCCTGAACGAAGAAGATATACAAGCAACTTTTTTCGTTTTGGGAGAACACTTTGATGGCGGGAAAGCAAACGTAAAAACGTTGCCTTTTTATAACATTCTTGAACGCGCAAAAAAAGACGGTCATACCATTGGATCACATACCTATTCCCACATTAATCATTTGGACTATTCTGAGACTGACGTTCATGAAAATATCCTTAAACCAAACAGTCTTTTAAAAGAATATCTATCCCCTGTTCTGCGTTTACCATATGGTGGTGGTGCGTTTACATCAGACGATCCTCTGGTTCAGGCAAAGAATACCATGGTAATGAATATTGTAAAGCATGCCGGATTCACCCATGTGCTCTGGGATATCGATTCCAGAGACTGGGATAAAGAATCACACGGGAATTTATTTCCATCACTTTTATCGAACATTAGTAAATTCAAAGGTGGAATTATCCTTTTTCATGATGCGCAGGAGTATACGGTTAATCATCTTCGTGAATGGATTAAAGGAATTAAAGGAAATGGGCATGTGTTCAAATCTATTGACTATTTCATTCCTCTGGCAGCAAACACACTACCGTCAGAAGCCTTTTAGTATCACCAATCAAAATGTAAACATATACCGTTAAGACTTCACTTTGTAAAACCTGTGATATGCATCAAGAAAAACTATATAGAAAATATTAGGGCAGATTTGATTCGCTTTACAAGAATCACCATCTATAATAAAACCGACTAACCGCATATCCCCTTCTAATCTGAATCTACCCCATTTAACATCAACAGGGACATGTGATGGAAAGCAAAAGTCGGAATTATTTGGAAAATTACCATATATTTCCAGCACATGATTTTTACCGCTCCCGATTCTCATTTTTTTCCAGTGTTCGAAGTCTTCTGCACAATACTGCTTTAGTTTTTCCAATAATTTTACGAGTTGGTCGTGAGTCCACTCGTTAAAATGTTGCCCTGCAGATTGTGAATTATCAAAAAATTGAAGACTGAACGCAATCTTCTCAAATTTCTTTATTGATGTCTCAATTGTAAATTCTGGAATTGTTTTGAGGAACGCATCTTTCACTCGATTCTGTTTCATATTCTTGGTATACCTCCAAGACGTCCTGTTTTGTAAATTGGCAGAATCGACCTGTCATTCCGTAAAAGGCCTGTCTTAATTTCATCAAGCCTGTAAGCAAAACATTCACCATTTACTTTATTACATATAACGGTCCTGTATTTTCCCATATAATCAATAATTTCATTGTTATGTGTTGAAAATATCAATTGGGCGTTTTTCTTATTTGTATCTTCAAGAAATAGTTTTACAAGGTGAGGTAATATATCAGGATGCAGATAAACATCAAATTCATCCAGCACCAGAACACTACCATTTTCAAGAGATTGGAAATAAATAAGAAGTAGGTCAAATAATATTTGTGTTCCCCGGGACTGCGACCGATACTCAAGTTTTTTCAAAGCACCATCTACTGTAGAATAGAAAACAGGATACCATATATCACTAGCTTTTGCATTTTTATCAACTTGAATTTCAATATCTGAAATACCTGTATCGAATTTTAAAAGATATTCTTTAACTAATGTAAATATCGAAGGATTTTCCAGGTACAGTTTACAGCTTACGTTTACTCGTCGCCACGGATCATCTCTCAATCCAAAAAAATTCACATTTGTCCTGATATTTTTAAAAAAATCATAAAATGGTTCGAATTCCTTTAAAACATACTGTTTTGCAACTGAAATAACAGATGCATTTTTCCTTTCTGACACATTAACCTTCTCTGATGTCAACGTCTTGTTTGTTTTAAGCCTCTCTCTATCAAGTATCAGTACCTTCCTTTTTTCTTTCTTAAAGATTTTCTCTGATACAACCTCTTTTTTTGTAACTGCAAGCTCATAGATATAGTCAACTTCACCAATCCTGAATCTGACATAAAACTCACTTGGTTCACTTGAATCGAAAAATGGTTCAACCGGTATTTCATCCTCAGGTTCCTGAGAAAAGGATGATACACAAAAAAAAGAAAGAAATGATAAGACCTTTAACGCATTTGTCTTCCCTGATGCATTAGCTCCCTTTATACACAGTGCTTTGGCAGCTCCAAACGATTCTGAGATTTCGTCTGGCACATTAGCATTAAATGAAAGATCGATTTCCAACCAATTTTTAAAGCAACAGAAATTTTTAACACCGTATGATAATAACATGGTAGTCTCCTTCTATAAAAATATACATTAACCAACACTTTATGTCAATTTTTGACACAACATTTAAATAAAGCAACAGTTTTATTACAACTAATTTCTTCATTTCTGATATAACGAACTCTGATTCTCAGGCATTTCAGATAATTTGCCAAAATCTATTGCGAAAAAAATATGCGTTATGCGATAAGGGATTTTAAAAACTCACAACCAGATGCAGTAATTGTTTATCACAATGAAAATGCAAAATTTTAGCGATATCTAATATGTGAAGTTCAACTCCATGTTCATTATCTGTCAAGCTCCAACCAGTTTGAGCGTTACCTTATATATAATTCCTAACTTAATTATTGACAATGAATTAAAAATAACGTAACTTACTATGCGGAATTGTGTATTTTTATCGGCAGAGATTTCTGCACTAAGTTATTTATTTTGATCACTTTCTGTGAACTTTCACTGAACCTGCGTGCGGCACGTTTGACCCTGCTCCGTAGTGTTTTTGGTCCGGAGCGCGGATTATTTCAAGGAGGTACTTACGGCTCATACATCTCCGATTGTCTCGGTAATAGGTCGCCCTAATGTCGGGAAATCCAGTTTATTCAATCGTATCATCGGAAAACGTATCGCAGTTGTTGATGATATGCCGGGGGTGACCCGCGACCGCAACTACTTCGCGGCATCATGGCAGGGGCTTGATTTCATGCTGGTTGATACCGGCGGAATGCTGCCTGATGTTCACACCGGACTGCCCGAAGCAATTCACGAGCAAGTCCGGATTGCCGTGAACGAATCAGCGGCAATACTTTTTATTGTCGATGCACTTACTGGAATGACCGATCTTGATCTATTAATCGCAAAGCAGATCCGCAGAACATCATCGGACAAAGTTATTCTTGTTGTCAACAAAGCGGAATCACGTTCTGCAGCATTTGATCTCGATACCTTCCGTGCACTTGGCCTGGGTGAACCATCAGCAATTTCTGCACTTCATGGAATCGGTATTGGTGACATGCTTGACAAGGTTGCCATAGCCATTGAACGGTCACAAAAAGATAAAAAACATAACCATAAAGATGCACCCGCACTTAAGCTTGCAATTATCGGTCGTCCCAATGCCGGAAAATCATCACTGACCAACCGTCTGTTGCGTCAAAACCGTATGATCGTCGACAGTACGCCGGGTACCACCCGTGATGCTATCGACAGCGAGATGATTCACAACGATAAGCGCATCGTGTTAATTGATACAGCGGGACTTAGGAAAAAATCTCATGTCAAACACGATGTCGAATACTACTCAAATATGCGTGCGCTTGATAGTATTGAACGCTGTGATATCTGCGCACTGGTCATTGATGTCACCGAGGGGATCGGTGTACAGGATCTTCGTATTCTGAGAAAAATACTTGAAATCCGCAAAGGAGTCCTTCTTGTCTGGAACAAGTGGGATATTATGGAAAAGGATCATAAAACCTTCGACGCACTTGTTGCAGATACACGCAGACAGTATCAGGAGCTTAAAACTGTTCCGATGGTGTCAATATCAGCACTCACCGGCCAGCGTGCTACAGTAATTATTGACACTGCACTTGAAGTCAAGGCACGTATGGGTGTACGCATTGGTGCATCAGAGTTTGAAGATAATGTTTTTGCATGGACCAGAGTTCATCCGCATCCGGCAATACCGGGTGATCCGGTTCGATTTCTTGGGGCCAAACAGGTTGAAGCATATTTTCCGTTTTTTCGTTTTTTTGTTACAAATCCCGATGACATCGCGCCATCATACACACGATACCTGTTGCGCAAGATCCACGAGACCTACGATTTCCTGGGGTGTCCGGTAGTGCTTGAGTTCAAGCCGATCGGTAAAAGCAGAAAAAAAGGCAAAGGATTCAATCCGGATCAATCCGGAGAGGAATAACTTACAAGGAGGCAATTTGAACATAGGTATACTGGGAGCAGGAAGCTGGGCAATCGCACTTGCTGTATTGCTTCATAAAAAAGGTCATAAAATCAACATGTGGGAATTTAACGCCCGTGATGCATCAATGCTGTCTGAAAAGCGTGAGCACCCGGTTAAGCTTCCCGGCATTCATTTACCCGAAGATATCGTTATCAGCACCGATATTGCATCAACAGTAGCATTCGGTCAAATGGTGATTTGCGCGGTTCCATCCCAGACAATGCGTGCAACCATGAAAAGTGTCGTTGCCAATACTTCTAAAGATACAATTGACAACGTTGAAGGCTGGGTGATTGTCGCAAAGGGAATCGAAATCGGTACACTGAAACTTATGACAGATGTGCTTCAGGAAGAGATACCCGGATTAACTGCAGATAAAGTACTCGTTCTCAGCGGACCATCACATGCTGAAGAGGTCTCACGCGATATTCCGACAACAATCGTTGCCGCGTCAGAAAATCTCAAACTTGCAGAAAAAGTGCAGACAGAGTTTACAACAGACGCATTCAGAATTTATACTAATACAGATATCAGAGGTGTGGAACTAAGCAGCAGTGTGAAAAATGTTATTGCACTTGCAGCAGGAATTTGTGACGGACTCGGACTTGGTGATAATACCAAGGGTGCACTTCTAACCCGCGGTATCGCAGAGATGATGCGCCTCGGGAAAAAGATGGGTGCAAAGATTGAGACATTCAGCGGCCTTGCGGGAATAGGTGATCTGATCACTACCTGTATCAGTAAACACAGCCGGAATCGCCACTTTGGTGAACTTATTGCAGCCGGGCTTTCACTCGATGAGGCTCTCGCTAAAATGACTATGGTTGCAGAAGGTGTGACAACGACAAAATCGGTGTATGAGTTGTCAAAAAAGCTTGAAATAGAAATGCCGATTACCGAGGGAGTTTACAAGACACTCTTCGAGGGTAAAAACGTAAAAGCCGCCGCACGTGATCTGATGGTTCGCGATGTTAAACCGGAGTGGTGGTGAGGAAGATGTGACGAGTGACACGTAACGGGTGACCAGCAGGACGGCTTCTTTGTTTTCCACTTGTCACTTGTTACGTGTCACATGTCACGGGGATTTACTATGATACCAAAAAAACTTTATTACTCAATCAGTGAAGTCTGCACAATGACCGGGCTTGAGCAGCATGTATTACGGTATTGGGAAAGTGAATTTCCCCAGCTTAAGCCCAAAAAAAACCGTGCGGGTAACAGAGCATACCGTGAAAAAGATATTGACATAATCAACTATATCAAGCACCTGCTTTATGAAGAAAAATTTACCATCACCGGTGCCAAGAAAAAGCTCCTGGAAAGTAAAACATCTATTGAGCCAGACGATGATACCTCTGAGCCTTCCGGTATAGAGGCTACAGTACTTGTCAATGATCCACCTAAAGAGAGTTCAGACCAGTTTGAGATTCCACGTGCAATTGTCCCGGTAGAACTTGATGCAATAAAGAAAGAACTTCGCAGCATCCTTGACTATTTATTGTGTGACAGTAAAAAAATCATGCATAAAAATTAGTTTGCCATCGTTCATACGGGAATATAGCACGGGTGGTATACCCATACTCTGAATTCTTTATTCCTAATTCCATCAAAACACCGACCGAACAACGGTAAATCGAATTTTTGAATCGCCTCTGTTATAAGAATGTACCGGAAAACCAAGTGGCCAGATATATGGCTGATCAATTTTTTGGACGGGTGTTCGTGTGTAATACGGATTACAAGGATTCGTTTCAACAACTGCCGGGAGATCATAATAATCTGCAGTCCATCCTCCATACTCATCAGATTCTTTCTTGATAAACCCACATTGAAATGCTGCTTCGAATTCCCACCGTGATGGTAAGCGATACCCATTTTTGGTAGTATCTGTATTCAGACCTTCAAGAGCAGTTGTAGATGTACCTAAAACGTATAAACGGGTGTAAGAATAAACAGTATCAAACCCTTCATGTTTACTGCGCATATTACAATAAACTATGGCTTCATACATATTTAAAAGAGTCGCAGGAGTATTGTCACATTTACTTTTCAATTCCGCATTATAGGGGATACTTCCAGAGATTAGCGCATTAAAATTTGAGGATGTGGTCCATTCTGTGTCAATCATAAAACTTCCAACTTTTATCGTATCAAACATTCGAGTTGTATCAGTACCGAGACAGCGACACATCTCTCCTTTCTCAACGCAACGAATCAGTATCCAGGGATTTACTATTACTGTTGATTCTACAGCAGCCATTTGCCGGGGAACGAATTCACAAACCTGTTCCTGATTATCATACTCACAAGCTATGAAACAATTAAATAATAAGACAAATAATAACCGGATTCTCATGGATATCTCACTCTTTAAGTTTTTTTACTTGTGGAATACCACTAATTAATTAATAATATATTTTAAATTCCAAAACCGATGCTAAGTATGATTAGTGTTATCATTTTAAGTGTTTTCTGACAGGAAACACTTTTCGGTAATGTTTTACCGTCATTCCGTACCCATTAAATTTTCTCAGGCATACGATCTTACATTTTTCTGTCAAATCATTTTTTAACACAACAGCATTACTTTACGAAGAAAACTTCACGACATTGATTAACCTGTTTTCATTAAATCAGAATATGTCAAATATAATTTTTCAAATCTTTTCACCCTTCTAGTCAATATTATCTATATATTATAACTTTGAAGAACTTTCGAAAAGCAACTTCGGTTTACACATCTAATAGTTTTTCTGTAACTGTTTACTGCCTGTACCAGGAAACAAATTACCATTTCAGCAATACTTGTTGTGTCCTTTAAAAGTTGACATCCTGCCGGAAGGGGTTCGGTGAAGATGAGAAGACTCTCTCTATTGCCCATGCTAATGATTATCATGCTGTCGTTGACAACCTTTACATTTGCCCAATCAGGCATATATTCACCTGATCCGAATATAACCGCAAATGGTACTGTTCGTGCTGTAGTTATTCACGATTCCATCCTTTACGTGGGAGGAAATTTCACAAAGGTAACTGATAACCAGGGATCATATGCCCGAAAAGGGCTTGCTGCATTTAATCTGGTAACCGGTCGTGTTACAGCGTTCAAGGCAGATATTAACAGGGGTGTTGTAAGAGCAATTGCTGTTGATGACAGCATGGTGTATACCGGCGGTACATTTACAAAAATAAACAACATTTCCAGATCAAAGGTTGCAGCTTTAGACCCTGTAACCGGTGATGTTATACCATCATTCAGCAGTACCGGCAGCCTGATCAATGGACCGGTATTTGCCCTTTGTTGCCTGGATAAGAAGCTTTTTGTCGGTGGTAATTTTACCCAGGTCAATGGTATCGAGCGCAGTTATTTAGCTGCATTAGATATGAAGACCGGACTCCTTGATTCATCATTTAATCCATCCCCACGGGATTCAGTTGATGTCGGTGATAACAAAATGGATGGCGGTGTAACAACGATTGAAGTTCATCCCGCAAATAGTTCAAGTCCCGGCATTCTTTTTGTCGGTGGGAATTTCCAGACCGTTACCGGTGTACAAAACAGTAAATTTCTGGTAGCACTTCGATCCGATGGCTCGCCGGGTCCGGAATTTAAAAAAGGACCGAATTATCCTCCTATTGATATCTATTGTAGGGGCACGACTCTCTTTGCAGGGCTCGGAGGTCTCGGTAACAGGCCGGCAGCATATGATATCGGTTCCACCCGATCCTACACAGAACTCTGGAAAGGAATAGTCGTTAAGGGAGATGTCCAGGCGATCACCTGCTCTGACAGTGGATTTGTCTTTTTCTCGTTTCATCAGGGACTCTTTGATACAACAGATCATTTTCGCTGCGCTGTTATAAATGAAAAAGACGGCCAGCTTTATGATACGCTGCCATCAATAAGCAGCTTTTTTGGTGTCTGGGCACTTGATACCCAAAAAGATATTCTTGTTGCTGGTGGAGCATTCACCTCTATTAACGGCAAAAAACAGAATCATCTTGCAGTATTTAAAATTCCATCATATCCTGTCCAGTCCATTCCTTCAAAAGTAGTTCTGACAGCCCCACTCGACGTTACTATTGTTACCTCGCGAACTCCAAAACTGCAGTGGAAATTTGTTCCGTATGCAGATAACTACGATGTACAGGTCGCGACCGACTCACTCTTTGAGAATCGTCTGGCATCATACACCAAAATCAGCACTTTTACAAAACGGTGTTCACAACTTAAACGGTGTTCACGTTATTTCTGGAGGGCGCGGGCAAACAACCAGTCTGGTGTTGGTCCATGGTCGACAGTGTGGCAATTTTTCACTGAACCGGGTGACAATGATATACCGCGCATTGTAAAGCCGACTGATGGTGCAGAGTACCTGCCAGTTTCATTCAATTGTATCTGGCGCAGAGCTGAAAATGCACTTTCGTATACTATTGAGGTCGCAGAAGATGAACGTTTTACAACGGTTCTGTTTAACAGCGGTGATTATGCAGATACAACTGTGCTTATTTCAAATCTGGCAAACGACAAACACTATTTCCTTCGTGTCAGAAGTAACACCATTGGTGGACCGACAGGATGGGATGTGGTCGGATTTTCCACTGTTCCTGCTGCACCCGATGTACCTTTACAAATAATTCCCGCTGATAATGCGCTGCGGGTCAACTGTCTTCCGGTATTTTCATGGCAAAAAGTTTCTGATGCAACTTCGTACAGATTGCAGCTTTCCACCGATTCCTGTTTTACAAACAGTATCATCGATACCACCGGACATGTTGATACCACCTTTACCTCTCCAGAACTCTCCAGTACTACACGGTATTTCTGGCGTGTTGGTGCTGATAACACGTGGGGATCAAGTCCATGGTCGGTCGTAAGGTCTTTTACTACAGGAAACGGTTCGAGGACTATTGTAGATATTATAACACCAATTGACAGATCGATTTCTCAGCTTGTTGCATTGAAATGTGTGTGGCATCCGGTAGCAAGTGCATATTCATATACGGTACAGGTTTCACAGGACCAGAACTTTACAACGACAATAGTTGACATAACAGACATTCCTGATACCATGATTGACATTACAGGATTATCTAACGGTACACATTATTATTTGCGGGTCGGCGCTGTTACCGATAGTGATGCAGGTGTATGGTCATATATCAGCTTTACAACTGTTTGCTCAATACCTGGAGTGCCTGTTGGAAAAACGCCTGAAAACAATGCAATACTGGTCACCTGTAATCCAGAACTCATATGGAAAACGGTGAGTGGTGCAGCATCATACAGAGTCCAACTATCAAGCGATTCAACGTTCACAACCACGATTCTTGACAGTACCGGACTGATTGATACCAGTATTACTATTTCGCAATTATCAATGGATACCCGTTATTTCTGGCGTGTTAATGCATCAAATGATGGTGGTGAGACGTGGTCGCTTCCGATGCGGTTTACAACATTGTATTCTGCCCCTTACTGTCCTTTAGCGCTATTTCCCCAATCCGGGTATGCATCCCTGTGCGATTCGGTAAAAATAGTCTGGAGCAGCAGCAGTCCTCATATAACAGATTACCTGATTGAGGTTGCTTATGATAGTACAATGAATAATCCATTTATATCGGGAACAACCACCGATACATCATATAGTATTCACCGGCTTTCTGATAATAAGCGAATTTTCTGGAGAGTCAAGGCACGCAATATCGTTGGTGAGAGTAATTGCAGTGTACCGGTAGTTTTTAAAACCTCCTTTCCGGCAATCCTCAGGTATTCTTTAAATACATTTAATTTCTATCGGGGGTTTGGTCACCTGTCATATTCAGTGGCGAAGCAAAGTGATGTCGTTATCCGGCTTTTCAATCTTCGGGGTAAAGTGGTCTGGAAAACAAAACTCAAAAATGTCAATCCTGGACATTACACAGAGATCATGCCTGCGGGAGCATTGTCTGCGGGATATTATATTGTAAAAATAAAAGCCGGAACATTCACCAGAAGTGCCGGTGCAATGATTACTAAATAGCACTGGTCAGGATTGTACCTGCGTTATAAGTAAGCTAGCCGGATCCCTCCGTGTTTTTATGAAATGTCATTTGCTTTAAATAATGTAGAGGCCATACCCGCTTGCACGTCTTGTACTATTTGTAATTTTTTTATTCAGTCGTGTTTTAATTGAAGAAGAAGACAGAAAATCCATACCGATAAATACCCACTTTACAGATCCCGTTTTAATAGAATTAAGCATCTACGGTGGTACTATTCCGAGGCCTGACCGTAAGGGAGGACTTTCTTTCCAATGGGAATACCAAACCCCCTCCTTTACAGTCGGGGCTCGGAATGATTGTTATTTCCATTATAATTGGAAAAAGCCTCGTTCAACTGCGACTTTGGAATTATTTGTCTCGTAATCAACAGCTTAGACACAGTAATCTTTCCAAAGCACATTTGTTACCATTTTTTCACTATGTTTATACATTTCATCAAAACAACAGGTAACAACCCAAATAACACAACACAAAAGCTACACTCGTTTTGCCACCTTCACAATTTACTTATTATCACACAACCCTTTATTTTATAGCATTTTATCACACTTTTATGCATATGCATTGTGTATTGCTCAAAGTCCGCAGTAACCGCTTAGCGTCCTGAACACATAATTTTTTTACTACATGTTACCATTTTTTCTATATATTATACCCTATGAGAAAGAAAACTGACATAAAGCCCGATATTTTTGATTTCTTCGACCACCGTGAATACCTTCAGAGTATTTATGACTGGCGCAAAAGAAATGAATCGGGTTTTTCCCACCGGAGCTTTGCAAAAGAAGCCGGCATCGTAAGCCCCAATTATCTTCATCGGGTACTTAAACGGGAACGGGAACTCAGCGAAGAGTATGGTAATAGATTCGCTGCGGCACTTAATCTTCAGGGAAATGATCTGCTTTATTTTTCAACACTGATCAAATTCAATCAGGAACAGGACTCATCCATTAAGGAAACGTTTCTGAGAACACTGCTTGCACTCCGGTACCGGCGCGGGGTTCATCATATACATGATAAAAAACTGCAATTCTTCAGCAAATGGTATTACCCTGTACTGAGAGAACTTGTTATTATTATCAATTTTGACAACGATTACAACCGTCTTGCCCGCAGTTGTCTTCCAAAAATCACAGCGCAACAGGCAGAAAACGGTATTGCCTATCTGGTGAAACACGGTTTTTTGAATAGAAACGAAGATGGAACTTTTACCCGAAGTGATCCGGTGATCTCAAGCGGTGATGAGGTTGCATCAACGGTACTTCGTAATTACCATAAACAAACACTTGCTCAAAGTATCGACGCACTTGATTCCATAGATAAAGAGGAGAGAGATATATCATCAGTCACCCTTTCGGTATCACGAACAACCTATCTTGCGATGAAAAAAGAGATACAGGATTTCCGGAAACGTCTGCTGGCAATGGCCAAAGAGGATCAGGATCCTCAGATGGTATGCCTGGCGGGCTTTCAGCTTCTCCCGCGTTCGAAAACAGGTACGCTAAAACAGCCGGGAGGGACAAACGCATGAAACGCTATGTAACGATAACAATTGTTTTGTCCTGCGCACTATGCCTGATTATGCCAACGATATCATGCAGCCCACCGACCGGTGGAGGCTCCGAAGCAGGTAATGCCCGTATTACAGGGCGTGTTATTGATAGTGAGGGACTTCCTGCAGCACATACTATTGTATCAGTCCAGGTTTCAGACTATAATCCATTGGCTGATTCCACAATAACCAGTCCGGTTACCGATACCACTGATGCAAATGGCATCTATCATTTAAATGTCAACGAAAACTCGATGTACACGATAACGGCAGTTCATAAGCATACCCGTCATCGTGCCATGATCGCATCAATTCATGCAGATATCGCCACCGATACGATAGCACCCTGTATTCTCTCCTATCCCGGCAGCATTCGGGTACTTACTCCCGATGAACATAAAAATGAAACCGGATACATATTTATTCCCGGTACGTCATTTTACAAAAAGGTACAGCCATCAAGTGACTTTACCCTGCTTGACTCAATACCGTCCGGAGTAATACCCGGCATTACCTATACCAAGCAGAAAGACTCAGTCCAGTTTCAGCTAAGTCAATCCATTGCTGTCAAATCAAATGACACGACAACGCTTCTGCCGGGATGGGACTATGCTCAATCGATAACACTTAATACATCATCAGACGGTGCGGGTATTAGTAGTACTCTATATAACTTTCCGGTGCTAATCAGGTTATCTTCTGCAAACTTTACATTTGCTCAAAGTACTCTGCAGGGAAATGACCTCCGGTTTATATCATCGAACGGGTCTGTACTTCCTTATGAAATCGAGCAATGGGACAGCATCGGTCAGCGGGCGTCACTGTGGGTCAATCTTGACACGATCCATGGTAACAATTCCAAACAGTCAATCATGATGTTCTGGGGCAGCAGCACGTTGCATAGTGCCGACAAACATGTATTTGACACATCTGCCGGTTTTCAGGGAACATGGCATCTGAGCGACAACGGGAAAACAAGTAGCGATGCAACCCCTAACAGCTATCATGGTCTTTCACCCGACACTGCACTGCCACTCAGCGAACGCGGGATTATTGGTGATTGCAAACGGTTTGATGGTCTCTCCGATTACATTGTCGTTCCAAATACTGCAAACAGCACACTTAACTTCGGGGCAACCGATGCATACACAGTAAGTGCATGGGTATCCCTTGATACTATTGACAATATGGCGCAGCTTATTGTTGCAAAAGGGTATGCACAGTATTTTCTGCGGTTGACCTATTTTCCGTCAAATGCGCCACTATGGGAGTTTTCAGAATTTTCAACGGCTACCAGCTGGGATGCCAGCACAACAGCAGCAGTTGCACGTCAGTGGGTACAGCTTACCGGTATACGGAACGGGAATAACCAGATGCTCTATCTTAATGGGGTCCTGGTCAACACAGTACCAAATGTGTATCAGTCAACATCATTGACAAGAAACACATCGCAGGATGTTACGATCGGCCGTTTTATGGAACGGGTAACGCTATCGGGAGAGATTAGCAGCTACTGTTTTTTCAAAGGATTAATTGACGAAGTCAGAATAGAAAAAGGGGCACGGAGTGCCGACTGGATTCGATTGTGTTATATGAACCAGCGGCCTGACGACAAATTGGTGATATTCAATAAATAGGCCTTACCCCTCGCATTTCACTGCGTTGGCGGGAAAAGAATTGCAGAGCCGCAGAGGGGGATCTGCTTTTACTTCCCTGCTACATGCAGTGATGAGGGGGCCGGGGGGTGAGGCTTTTTTGCTACAGGGTGGAGACGAGCATACAGTTGCATAGTGTCAAACAGGTATACACCATACATTGACACTATGCAACGAGGGAATAGCTGAACATTTGCTGGGTGTTAAGTGATCTATGCACGCACGCTTACTTTTTTTATGGTATTTGGCTATAAACCTTATTTTTTAATATTTCTTTTAACAAGGAGAATATGTATGCTCAGAACAACTGCACTTAGTGTGCTTCTCGCCTGCGGAATAGGCCTTCAGGCTCAGACAATTGCCCTGAAAGGAAAAGTAACAGATCAGAACAGTAAAGCTGTGGCAGGAGCAGTTGTCACCCTTGTATCAAAGAATCTTAAAGATACAACTGACAGCAATGGTGAATATGCGATCAATGCTGTTATTTCTTCTGCTGGACGGTGGACTCCAAAAACATCCGGTTTAGAAAGGATCTCATTGTCTTCCGGTATGATTGAGGCAAACCTGGTGGCACAAAGTGATGTTAAGATTGACGTTTACAACATGCAGGGTTCACTTATCAATACTTTCAAAGTACCTCAGGTGAACGCAGGTACATTCAGATTCGACCTGGCAAGCCAAAAACTGTCATCAGCAATGATGCTTGTCCGCGTTTCTGCGGGAAACACTTCCGCTCATTTTCGCTACGCACCACTTTCAACCCGTTTTCATGATGTAAATCAGGGAACTTCAATTTCGGGGCTGGCACGTAGTGCTGATGTAGCTGCTGATGCAGACACGCTTAGTGTAACCGCAGTTGGATTTAAATCAAAAAAAGTAGAAATTACATCCTATGAAACAACGGTTAACATAACTATTGAAAGTGAATATACCGGTACTTGTATTGCGTCACAGAAGCGCAGTGAAGGAAAAGGAACTGGTTCTCATAAGGTTATCATAGAGACCAACTCCGGTGACGGAATTAGAGAGGGAACCATTTTCCGCCCTGAAGATCTCGGTCCCGGTAAAAACTATCCGATTTTTGTCTGGGGTCAGGGAGCTTGTTCATTAAATGGAATGGCCGACGATGATGCCATGATTGAAATCGCTTCTCATGGTTATTTTGTTATTGCTGATGGCACACCGAATGGTAGTGGACAGCGCAGTATGGATCTTGCTTCAATGACAAAACCTGGACGGGCATATGTTACATGGGCAATTGCAGAGAACAGAAAACCATGCAGTGCCTATTACCAGAGCATTGACACTTCAAAAGTAGCAGGTAGCGGATTTTCATGCGGTGGCTTTTTAGGGCAGGGTTTGGCAAGTGATCCAAGGACTACAACCTGGGGTGTTACCAGCAGTGGTTCGTTTGGTGACGCACCGGATTTGTGGAAGTCGGTTCATACACCAGTTCTTATTCTTGAAGGATCAAGAGATATAAAAGAAATTCAAGGTGGTACCGGTGCATATACTAATGGATTGCGGGATTACAACGGTATTACAGCTCTTGGTAAGCCCGCGTATTTCATCAGTAATAAGTCTATGGGTCATGGTGGGGATCTCACGAGCTCAAACGGAGGACAATTCACAAAAATCAATCTTGCATGGCTCAACTGGTGGCTTAAAGGTGACACAGGAGCGACCGGTAAGGGAGTTCTTATGGGCTCAACATGTAAGTATTGCACAGACAGCAATTGGGAAGTTAAGTCAAAAAATATTGAGTAAGCATGATTCGTGATCAATGACTCGACATAAGACGGTTCCTTTATGCGACATGGTAAAGGAGCCTGCATTTGTTAACTTGCATTTACAAGGGGGCAGTGACATTATGCGCTCGCCCCCACCCTGGCTCGAAGCAGCCAGACCTCCCCCGCAGGAGGGTGGTTTAATTAATAAAGTGCTATTTGATTCCTTGTTTAATGCTATAAACAGTCGATATGCTCCTTAAAAAATTAATACCACTCTCCTGCAGTGGAGGGCATGCAACTTGATATAAAGCTAGAGGTGAAAACAAGAATTCATCTCTGTTTCTAAAAACATCATCATCATTAATGCCAATTGAATATTACCACACCTTAACATTCGGGACAAACGCCACTATGAAAAACTATCTCTCTGGCCTTATAGCTCTTCCGATTCTTTTTACCCCAGCAATTATATCTGACAGTTTCGCGCAAACAGCCTCACGGCCGATTGCATTCGGAACAACGCTTGACAGCAAGACTGTTATCGCTTCAGCACAAAAACTTGCAGAATCAATTGTTAAACCGGGATCTGCGCAGTACCGGGCAAAAGGTGACCAAAAAAGATCCTACCGGTTTACAGAAGCAAATGCGGATGAGCCTTACCGGCTATGTGTACCGTCAAACTGGGATGGAGTATCGAAGCTGCCTCTTGTGATGTTTCTTCATGGCAGCGGTAACAACGAGAGCAGCTACCTTGATCAGAATAACAAGCAGATGATCAAGCTGGCCAATGAGCATGGCTATCTGCTCGTTTCGCCACTTGGTGCCAATGGAGCGTATGGAAATTATCTGCGGCTCTCATCCCCTTTTGGCAATGCAAAAGCTGCCGCAGACCTGATGGCTCAGGTAAATTCTTCAAGCGAACTTACTAATCAACTCAGTGAAAAAGATGTAATCAATGTTCTTGAACTTGTACTTCATGAGTATCCGATTGACAGTTCAGCATTGTTTCTTACAGGCCACTCGATGGGAAGCGGTGGCACATGGTACATTGGTGGTAAATACAGATCCTACTGGAAAGGGCTCGCACCGATGTCGGGGCCGTTTGTTCAGGAAACCGGGTACCCCTGGGACAGTCTTCACACAATGAATTTTTTTGTAACTGAAGGTACACTGGCGCCATCACTTGACGGAAGCAGAGCATTACGCACCTGGATGACCTCGAAGAACTTTAAATTGACTTATAAAGAAGTTAATGCGGATCATGGTGGAATGGTTCCACTTGTACTACCTGACGTCTTTGATTTTTTTGACAAATGCCGTAAAAGTACTGTCGCCATTTCCTCAAATCAAACTACCTTGCACCAAAAACATTATAGTACGTTCTCTGTGAACTATACATCATCCCAATCATTGCGAATAAAGTTTTCTTCAGTAAATAAATACTCAAATACGACTTTAACGGTATTGGATATTGCAGGAAGAAATCACTATACCGGTGTTTTTTCGACAGCTAACAGTGAATTGCATGTAAATAACCTGTCGCTTTCTGCAGGCATCTATCGTGCACTTATCAGAACCGACTCACAGAGTGACTGTGCTGGTTTCATCGTAGTGAAGTAATCGCGGTATAATTTTCAGGCGATGCGCACCAATTAATATTCTGTATTTATCAACGCACAATGAGATACTCTGGATGACTTCTAAGTAAACTCAGAGCAGCATTCCATTGTAAACCATACAATCAACGTCTTCGGTTAGAAGACATTTCGTGTTTTTAATGGTGGTTATTGACATATTGGTACACTGTACCCCGATTCAGTATTGGAGTCTAAAAGATTATATAAAACTGAAGTAGCCGTTCTTCCCTTTGAAACTTATTGTCTGAACCGGGATTAAAAGGATTACAGGATAGCCTTGATTTTACAAGAAATCATGACAATCATGTTAATCAAGCGAATCAAGGTTCAGACAGCGGCACAATACATGGAAAAAGAAACCATAAGTGTACCTTTTTAGCTCCTCCTAAAAAAATGGTCGCATATGCTCATCCACATATGCGACCATTTAAATAATTCAATTTACGTGCTTACTTGCGATTAAACTTAATCTTTAATTAAACGGATTGGATATCCATAGCTTTTTGTAGTATAATTCCACATTTGTGCTGGTAGCCATGCAGAACTAACTTGAAGCCAAAAATACCAGACACCAGGGTCTGAGCTCCACATCATATAACTTCCAACACCAGTTACAGCGTCAGAAAATTCCCCAGATTGTAGTCGTATTGGTGTTGCGATTGCTGTGAAACCTGTCCTGTTATTTGCATCAGAATGTTCACTTGTTGCTAACAAAACCTTACAATCCTTATCTGCATATGCAATTAACTGTTCATATTCCTCATTAGTAGGAACATGCCATCCTGCAGGAGCCAGGTTGGAAGTTGTGGCTACATACCAATTATACAACGCTCCATAGGTTTGTCCTTGAGTAACACTATTATTAGGCCAGCAGAATGCGGGGAGTTCTTGATCACCACGCCATACCCATTGTTCCGAAGTTATGGCATTGTTTATCGTACCCCCATTTCTAAGGCGTGTCGTCTTAAGGTTTTGTACCAGCCAGGTTTGAGAACCGATTGTCACAGCATCATACTTGTTTCCATCATAATCTTTTACTATCCACCTTGCATACAGAACCAAATCCGCATTTCCAATTGTGACTGAAGTAACCGGTACATCATTAGCCTTATATTGCTTATCTCTACTCCATCCATCGAAAACAAACGCTGTTTTTGTCAGACTTCCAGTTAGTAATGTAACATTAGTGTTAGCGGGAAATTTCTTTGAATGGGAAGGTACATCACCACTGCCACCATTCGCATCGTATGTCACGGAGAACGTTGGAAGTGCATCCCATTGAGCCTGAAGTGTTACATTATCAGTACCCATTGTAAATTTATCTCCGGCTTTATAAACTGTGCCTGAACCACCAATTTTCCATCCGGTAAATGTATAGCCGTCCCTGGTGGGTGTTCCTGAGGCAACAGTCACCGATGCGCCCTGTGTATACTTGCGTGTATCGGAAGGAACAGTTCCACCATCATTGCCATTACCGTCATATGTCACAGAATAGGTTGGTATCAAAGTCCATTGAGCCTGAAGCGTCACATTGCCAGTACCCATCGGGAACTGCTCTCCGGCATTATAAAGTGTGCCTGAACCACCAATTTTCCATCCGGCAAATGTATAGCCGTCCCTGGCGGGTGTTCCAGTTGCAACCGTAACCGTTGCACCCTGGACATACTTGTTATTATCGGTAGGAACAGTTCCTGTTACATCGTTAGCGTTAGCATTATAGGTAACACCATACTTAACAATTAGTGAGGCAGCACTGGTCTTTACCTGACCACCTCCATTTGAGACTATGCAATAATATGTTGAACCGTCATCAGATGCTGTCACAGCCGATATTGTGTATGTTGCAAGTGTTGCTCCTGAGATTGCGGTGGTTCCTTTATACCATTGGTATTTTAAATTTAACCCGGTTGCAGTTACACTGAAAGTAGCTTTGCTACCCAAATCAACCGATTGAGTAGTTGGCTCAACAGTAATAACGGGTGCATCTTCCACTGTTGTAAACGAAGCAACTTTCGAAACGGCCGAATCGCCATTCACCGCAGTATAGGTAACTACCTGCCAGTAATACTCTTTCTCCCCACTGAGCGCAGTGGCCAGCGTGGTAGTTTTCGATGTTAAATTTGGAACTGTTTTGTTTAATGCAGCCTCTGATGTTCCATATCTTAACGTATAGGTAACAACATCGCCATCCGGGTCGGTACCATCAGTCCATGTGAATGTTGGTTTTTTTGCAACACCTGTTCCACCATCAGCAGGCAAACTAAGTGTCGCTGCTACAGGTTTTCTGTTATAGCGAAGGATAACTGAAAAATCTTTCGTGTTTTTTTTCGATGAATTATCGACAACCTTAAAGTTTATAGTATCACTCTTGCCCGCCCTGAGTCCGGTCACCTTTACAGAATAGAGTGAACCAGTATTAGTAATGCCGCTAAGAGCCTCTCCGCTACGTGTGGCATTAACCGATGATATACTGTTTTCGTCAGAACAATCAATCTGAATTGTTATGGAATCAGCCAAAACCCGCTGATCCGCATTCTGCGGATTTTTGATCGTAACTGTTGGCGGTACATTATCAGTCATACTCGGATCACAGATAACCGTTACCGCCTTTGATTCACTATGTTTTGTTGATGCCTTATCGGTTGCAGTAAATGTAAATGTATTTTCACCCACAGCCAGCGTTGTCACAGATACGCTGTAAACGTCTCCTGCACCTTTTACAACAGGAACATCTGTTGTTCCCATTTTGCAGGTAACCGTATCAATACCTGAGGAATCGGTACAAACCACTTCAATGGTAATGGATTTCGAACTGACTTTTGCGCTGTCCTTTTCAGGTGCCTTAAGCGTGATTACCGGAGCTGCATTGTCATTCATGGTTGGGTCGTAGACTATGGTAAAAACCGTATCACTGGCATTTTTCTTTGATGATGCATCAGTTGCAAGAATAGTAATCTGGTTATCACCCTTTACAAGATTTGCAAGTGAAACAGAATAGGTGCTGTCATTGTCTTTTACCATTGCACCATTCGCAGTACCAAACGTATAGTTCACTGCTCCGATACCATTATCATCTTTACAAACAACCACAAGCTTTACCGACGCCTGTGCGACCTTTGACCGATCCTGTGATGGATTTGACAATTTAATAACCGGCCCGGTGACATCCGTTGCTGTAGGATCGTACATGACAACAATTGTTTTTGATTCACTATTTGGCTTTGCTGCTTTATCGGTTGCTGTAACAACAAAAGTATTCGCACCTGCTGTCAAACCGCTCACGGCAACTGAATACACATTGCCGCTTCCGGCTGTAACCGGAATAACACTTGTTCCCATTGTGCATGTCACCTTATCAATTCCCGACGAATCGGTGCATAGCAGTTCAATAGTCGTTGATGCAGTGTTGACAAGAAGCGTGTCCCGAACTGCTTTTGGACAGGTTATCACCGGTTTTCCTGTATCATTCATTGTAGGATCATATATGATTGTAAATACACTATCTGTAACATTACTATTTACCGAAGCATCTTTTGCGCTTATGGTTATCTGATTCTTTCCGCTAATAAGACCCGAAATAACTGCTGAGAATGTAGAATCATTCTCTTTTGTCATTATCCCGGTTATTGTGCCAAGTTTGTAACTGACAGTTGTTGAATCTCACGCAATTTTCACATGAAAATCTCACGATAAATTCTTTCCAGTACCAATAAAAAACGCTCCCTGCAATCAAGGAGCGTTTCACATTCAGATGTTAGTATTGAATGGTTAAAAAG
>JAAZBG010000332.1 GCA_012513915.1 Fibrobacter sp. | reverse complement strand
CTGCGACAACGATTACCAGCCAAATACGACGCCATACGGGCTGCAGCCAAACCCAGTACATTGCCATAAGCGCGATTGCCGTGATGGTTAGAATGAGACCCATTCTTGATCCTGTGAGATAAATTACACCGTATATACTTAAACCTATATACAATAGTAACGCTATCATTATTTTGATGCTAATCTTATGTATCACACTCGCATAGAGTAGCCTTCTAAGTGCGAATAATATTCCCAATAAAAGAACTATGGAATACTCGTTGGCATTACCTATCGTGGAACTAACTCTTCCATCTTGCGCGTTCACATCTGAAACTGCTAGATATACAAACGTAAGTATAACCGATAAGTATACCGCTATTTCAATCCTATGATCGGTCTTTGTGAGCATACAGTAATTGACGATAATCACGAACAATATTAGTAGCTGAGTCACGGTTAAGACCATTGCTGTAGAACCGGGTGCCCAAATCATTTGAAGGATGCAGAAGCAACCAAACAACAACGCCATAATGACCGGGAATGGAAAATGCAGCTTCTGACCTTGAACGACCACCTCTACTGCGAAGACAAACGCAAGCGCAAAGCCAACACCCGTCGCAATCAAAGATAGGCCCGGGTAGGCTGAGAAGAGCACAACAGCTACTACGTAGGCCGGGAGCAGCGTCCCAGTGAACGGCATAGCCGAGCTTGCCGCCGCAGCCCCGGGCTGCGCCCCTTGTGCAATGTGTCGTGTTGTCCTCGTCAGACCTGGAGTGGACATCGTCTTCATCTATCGGGTTGTGCGCGTACGCATGAGATCGATATATGACCTGGCCGCTCGCTCCGCGGTGAAGGTCTGCGCCCTACGCCTCAGGTTTGCTCGCTCCCGATAGCGGTCGAGTTCGAACAAGATCCCCTCTGCCAACATCTGAGGGTCGTCAACCGGCACAAGCGTGCCGTAGCTCCCTGCGCCCAGTTCGTTGACCGCGAGAATCTCTCTCGGACCACTGGGGCAGTCCGTGGAGACCACCGACAAGCCACACGCCAGAGCCTCGACCAAAGCGTTCGGGAATCCCTCCCAGGCTGACGACATCACGTAGAGACGCGCCCGGGCCATGTACGAGTAGGGATTCTTCTCTAATCCAGGTAAACTAACGCAATCACCCAGTCCAAGTTCCCCCGCCAGCGACCCCAATCGACTTCTCTCTCCACCATCTCCGAGGATAATCGCTCGGACAGGCCGATGACGCCGCACGATGGACACCGCGCGCAGAAGCACATCGAAGCGCTTCTGAGCAGTTAGTCGTCCCACCGACAGCAGAACGGGCGGACCTTCGTCTCCAAGCCAAGGATGACTAGCCCGCTCCCGCATGAGCGAGAAGATCTCCTCATCCACCGTTGGGTTGTATATCACTCGGACTATCGACTTGGGAACGCCAACCTTCTCGACGAGGTCGCTCGCCACGCCCTTGGACACAGCCACCACTGCATCAGCCCGCGGATAGAAGACCCTTGCCAACGTAGGGAGGAGCCG
>JAAZBG010000123.1 GCA_012513915.1 Fibrobacter sp. | reverse complement strand
TTTCTGATATTCACTGACAAGGTTCCACTCTTTTTCAAACGTTGATTTATTCTTCTGAGAAGTCGCAGCAGCAGTCTGATCACAAAAGGCGTGAAATAATAAGGCTGCAGATAAACAGATAATAGCGGTAATTGGTAGTAATTTGCGAAAATCCATGAAACGTATGTCCTTTTTAAGTACTATGGGGCTGTCTGTTTGAAATATATATAACCGCAGGGGAGAGGTAAATATGTACCTCATCCGGAGACGTACCGCTTATGGTTATACGGTTGGCTTTACTACGTGCTACTTGCTACTTGCTCCACTCTTCTAATCTTCCTACTGGCTTCTGGCTTCTGAATTCTGTCTTCTTCCCTTGACACCCACATCACCATGAATGATTTTAAATTTGTAAGGCGCATCAAAGTCCCGCTGTGTGCCAGCAGTTGCTTCGTGTTGTATTGGTATGGTTACATGGCGGCTTGTTAGTAGGTTTTTATGTGATTTCAGAATAGCGTGTGTACTTTTTTACGCTTTTTATGTCAGGTGCCATTGATCATTGCGGAAACAGACTGGGGGTCAAAGAATGAAATTTTGGTGTATATTCGAAGCTGTTGTTTGCAATATGGCTGGCTAATAACAAGAGGAGTAAAAAATGATGATATTTTACACAGTGGTACTTTTTATAATTTTTGCTGTGTTCATTTTCATTGTAGAAACAGCTTTTGTGGTTTTATCTCCATTCTTTAAGGAAAAGGAGATACCATTCGATCCTGATTTAAGAGATGCTGAGGAAAAAGATTATGAACCTTCTGTGACGAAGGAAAATGTATTCTTTAATGTTAAAAATGAAAGAATAGATGCATATTTGTATCTTCCTGACAAGTATTCAGAACCCCTTCCGTGCATTATAATGAATACCGGTTTCGGTGGTACGAAGGAAATGTTTCTTGAAAGATATGCAAAAGTTTTCAATAGTGCAGGTTTTGCTGTTTTAACCTATGATTACCGTCATTTTGGAAAGAGCGAAGGCAATCCTCGTCAGTTATATTCAATGAATAAGCAATTAGAAGATTGTGCAGCCGCAATTAAGTTCGCGCGTAGCCGAAAAGAAATCCATGCAGACAAAATAATAATATGGGGGACCTCCGGTGGAGCTGGTTACGGCTTGATTATAGCAGCTTCTGATAATAGAATTGCTTGCATATCTTGCCAGTGCGGAGCTCTGGATCACAAAGCTGATTCTCAATTAGCAATCAGGCGTGATGGTTTCTTGTCATATTTACCCCTTATTTTTCATGGTCAACGAGACAAGGCTCGTCAACGCTTTGGTTTGGAGCCACACCATATACCAATCGTTGGTACACCCGGAAAACCAGCCATCATAAAAGCGCCTGGTGCATATGAAGGTTATTCAAGGATCGCATCAGAAGGTGCAAAAAATAAACTCTGTGCGCAGATAATGCTAACACCTCACAAGAATCCTATTAACTATGCGCATAAGGTTAAATGTCCGGTGCTTGTTCAGGTGTGTGAAAATGATAACGTAGCGAATCCAGTAGGTTCCATGAACACTGCGAATATATTGGGTGATAAAGCTCTTGTTAAGAAATACCCTATCGGGCATTTTGACATCTACTTTGGGAAAAATTTTCAGCAAAGCGTTGAAGATCAAATTGTTTTTTTCAAAAACAATGTATAAAAGAAACAATGTTTATGAAATCTACACAACACAAAGCTCCGAAGACTCCGCATTACTTTATAGCACAGCAAGCGGTGCCGCAGCACGTTGTTTGCAATGGCTGGCCGATAAAAAGCCAAAGACAAGCACGCTAAAGAAGAATAAAAATGCACAAAATTAAGAATATTGGATTATCATTTATTATTGCAGTGCTCATTATTGGACACCTTATAGGTACCATGACTCATTCAATTCTATTATTTGACATTATTAAATTGGGTTTTATTGAATCAGCAAAAGTTTTTGGTGTGTCACCAATAGTAAATGGATATTGGATGTCTTTGACTATAATTGACCCAGCTATTGCATTCCTTTTAATTAAAAATAGAAAAATCGGAGTTCTTTCTGGTTTTATAAATATTTTGATTAATGTTATAGTTAATTCAAGTATCGTGATTACCACATTGTCTGTTATTACACTTCAATCAGTTTATGAGGCATTAGGAAATATTTTCAATGGATTACAAATTGCTTTATTGCTATTTTCATCCTTTACCTTACCTCTCTTTTTTATCAAACCAAATCTCTCAACGAAACAAAACAAAATTGATTATTCCAGTTTCTTCAATTTTATTCCAATAATTGCACTTACAACTGGTCTTCTAATTCATCTTGTAGGATTGTTTAATTCGATATTTAATTTTGAGTCACTGTGGATTCTGTGGGTACATGTTTCAATGACTTTATTTGATGCCGGAATAATTTATGTATTATGGAAACGAATGAAATTAGGCTATATTATTGGAATTGTTGGTTTTAGCATTTTCGGACTTCTTCAAGCCGGATTTGCAGTCGCTATTTTTATTGGATTTAAATGCTCTTTTAATTTGACAATGGCAATCACTATTTCAATTTGCTGTTTGTCAATATCTGCACTGTTAATGAACAGTGCTATGTATACGTTAAAAACTGATCAAATAAAAACATAAAACTTATTTGAAATAGGAAAAAAAACGCGCGCTAAGAAGAATTGACCAGCCACAGACAAATAGCTGCAAGTTGTAATTGTCAAAGCCGAACTACAACTATGCGGCAACCCGGTTAGGCAATTAAAAAACGGCCGAAAACAGGAGAAAAATATGGAACGAAAAAGAATACATGGTGTTATTAGTCTTATGCTCTTTGCAGTAGCGTTACTTGTTGCGATTAATGCAGTTTTTGCTCAAAGCATTACATTTGGTATCATATATTTGATCATTCTTCCTATCGGGGCTCTATTGGCACTAATGGGATTCTGCCCAAAATGCCCTCATGTTGCAGACAGAACATGCAGACATGTTATTCCCGGGGAAATCATGCGCTTGTTTCCAACTGGTAAAACTGGTGGGCAATACAGGGCTACTGATTATCTGATTCTTATAGTGCCAATTTTATTCATTATTGGATTACCTCAAATCCCGCTATTTAAGCAAGGAATTCTTATTTTCGGTTTGTTTTGGAGTATCCTGGTCTTAGTTATTACCGAAATTGCAACTTTTGTTTGTAATTCATTCAGAAATAGTAACTGTCCTGCTAACAAATTTAGAAACCAGGTAATACAATGAATATGTCAAGGAATACAATAATAGAGAAGCTATATAATGGTTTTTCGCAATTTCCCGGTTTTTGGGAGATTGATTCAATAATATGCAGAGCGACCGCGGGGTCTCCATATCGCTCTATTTTAATCAGGAATTTAAACCTTTCAATTGGTTCAACAGTTCTTGATATGGCTTGTGGAACAGGGCTTAATTTCCCTTTTCTTATTAATGCTGTCGGCTCAAGTGGCAGGATAGTTGGAGTTGACAATTCAGAAAAGACTCTCAAATTAGCAAAAAATCGGATTGCGCGGCAGAACTGGAGCAATGTAAGTATAAATAAATTGGATGGTCCGGAGTTTAACGGAAAAATGGTTTTTGACGCCGCACTCTGTACATTTGCAATAGAAATTATCTCACCATATAGAGAAACTATACAAACAATGATTGATTCAGTTAAACTTAAAGGACGAATTGGATACATCGGTTTTAAGTATTCTAAAAATCCTCTATTGAAGATGATTAACCCTTTATGGAGAATTGCGTGCTTATTAGGTGGTGGAGCAGACCTGGAAAGGAATGTACCGGAATATCTAAGGCAAAATATGAAGGAAGTTTTTTTCAAAGAGGTTTATGCAGGATTTTATTATATCGGTATTTACGAAAAGCAATAAGACGGGCATCCAAAGACAAGAATGGCCAGTAACAGTCAACAAACATATATAGGAGGTTGAATGTCAATAAGAGAATACTATCCCCTGCAGCTAAAAATTTACAAGTGTTTTTTAAGTGACATTCCCCGTCACGACCTTGCACTAAAGCTGTTGACACAAACGTTTTTTTTGGTTCCATTTTGTTAATCGATTCGCATTGTGCATCATCATCACGAACGAATGAAATTATAGGCGACGGCGAAAAACAAAAGAAAAAGAGAAAAATGCAACCCCCCCTAAATAAAAAGACAAAATTCGTTATAAGCGAATGAATACCAAGAAATAATTTGACTTTCAGAGTACCAGGAAAGCATATTAATAATAGTAACGATTACTAATAAGGGTTGTATGGAATACCGAAAAAGCCAACAGCGGGAAAGAATTCTTGAAATTCTTAAAGAAACAAAATCTCATCCGACTGCTGATTGGATTTACATGAAATTAAAGGAAGAAATACCAGAATTGAGTCTTGGCACTGTTTATCGGAATTTAAAGGTTCTAATGGAGCAAGGGCTCATACAGAAACTTCCTTTTGGAAGCACATTTGATCGTTTTGAAGCAAAAATTGCCCCTCACTACCATTTGGTCTGTGAAAAATGTGGTGTGGTTGAAGATTTCGAGATGCCTCAATATTCTGAAATCAATGTGCAGGCTGAAAAAATGAGTGCATTCAAGATTTCACGGCACCGGATAGATTTCTTTGGATTATGCGAAAAATGTCAAGATACAATTAAACAACCAACAAAACGAAAGGGTAAGTAAATGGCTTCCATAAAAGGAACAAAAACAGAAAAAAATCTCGCGGCCGCTTTTGCAGGCGAATCTCAGGCAAGAAATAAATATACCTATTTTGCATCTGTCGCAAAAAAAGAAGGGTTTGAGCAGATTGCTGCAATTTTCGAAGAAACTGCAGCAAATGAAAAAGAACATGCCAAACTGTGGTTCAAAGCGCTTGGAGAACTGGGTGATACTAAATCAAATCTTCTTCATGCTGCAGAAGGTGAAAACTATGAGTGGACCGACATGTACGAAGGATTTGCGAAGGACGCTGAAGCAGAAGGTTTTCCTGCACTTGCATCACAATTCCGCATGGTTGCCAAAATAGAAAAGGCTCATGAAGAAAGATATCGTGCTCTGCTTAAGAATATCGAGATGCAGATGGTTTTTGAAAAAGCTGAAGAAACCATGTGGGAATGCCGCAATTGCGGTCATCTGGTCATGGGCAAGAAAGTCCCTCAAATATGCCCTGTATGTCAACATCCCCAGAGCTTCTTTGAAATAAGAAAAGCAAATTATTAATAGTAACATATTACAAACAATAAATCAGAAAAGGAGGAAAATCACACACAAACACAAAGCCTTCCTGCCAACCACATATGCAAATGAAATGCGCTGGGTGGTACTGGTTTGATTAATGCGGAGCCTGTCGCTCACAGGCACATACAACTTTAATTAATTATGGGAGAAAATCATTATGTCAAACAACAAGTACAGATCAATTGTAAAATTGGATTTCCAATATGCACACAGATTTATGAATTATCCAGGAGAAGCAAGTTATCTTCATGGGCACTCGGGTTATTTAACTTTAGAAATTGAAGGAGACCTGAACGAACACAATTATGCTTATCCGGTAAAAGAAGCACAAAAATTAGCTTGGGCAGTAGCCGACAACTTCATGCATGCTACGATTTTTCAGGAAGGCGATCCATTACTTGATTTGGTGATGCAGGGTTATGAAAAAACAGGAATGAAAGGAACAACAAGCAGATTCGGAACTCCAGCAAAAGCTCTCAATCATGAATTGGTTAAATCTTTTCCAGAGAGTAGAGTTGCTGTGAGCAAAGGACCGTCAACCTGCGAATGGTTTTGTACAGTATTCTATGAGTTATTGAAAGACAAACTGA
>JAAZBG010000122.1 GCA_012513915.1 Fibrobacter sp. | reverse complement strand
TTGAGGGGGAAGTATTAAAATCAAAATCCCGGAAAAGATTTTACATAAAGAAAATAAGAAAAATCGGAGTTGTTTCAAAATGAGTTCAAATTTTATTCATTTACATAATCATACAGAATACAGCTTTCTTGATGGTGCGATACGAATAAAGGATCTTGTTGCGAAAGCTGTCGAGTATCAGATGCCCGCACTTGCTATCACTGATCATGGAGGCCTGTTCGGCGCAGTAGAGTTTTATGAAGCATGCATGGGGGCGGGGATCAAACCGATCCTGGGCTTTGAGGCATATGTTGCACCTCATTCACGGCTTGATCGTATGTCAAGTAAGGACGAACGATCCTACAATCATCTTATATTACTTGCAAAAGATAATGTGGGTTGGAAAAATATTATGCGCCTTAGTTCCATAGGTTATCTTGAGGGTTTTTATTACAAGCCGCGTATTGATAATGAGGTACTCAGGAAGTATTCCGAAGGAATCATTGCAACCTCAGCATGTGTCGGCGGTGCAATCCCTCAGGCTATACTTGATGGTAAACGTGATAAGGCAAAACAGATTACTGAAGAGTATCTTTCTATTTTCGGTGAAGGAAATTTTTATTTCGAAATACAAAAACATGGTATCAATGACGAGGATATCGCATTTGACGAAATGATAAAACTCGGCCGTGAAATGGGCATTCCCTTTATTGTTGCAAATGATGCACACTATTTACGTCGTGAAGATTCACTTGCACATGAAGTGCTGCTCTGTATTCAGACGCAGACAACCATGAGTGATCCAAACAGATATCGTTTCTCATCCGATCAGATGTATTTCAAATCTCCTCAGGAGATGGCAGAACTTTTTCCTGATATGCCGGAAGCAATGACAAACACCCTTGAAATTGCAGAGCGGTGTAATGTCTCGGTAAAAGCAAAACCGCAACTGCCGGTTCCCGATGTCCCCCAGGGGTTTACAAATCCGGAAGAGTACCTTTCCGCACTTGCCAGAGTGGGAACAAAGGAAAAATATACTCATATTACGCCAGGCCTTGAAGAACGTCTTGAGTATGAGTTGAAAATCATTAATGAAATGGGATTCGCCGGCTATTTCCTGATTGTCCGTGACTTTGTAATTGCTGCGCAGAAAATGGGGGTCATGGTTGGATGTCGTGGAAGTGCTGCCGGAAGTCTTGTAGCGTATACTGTCGGAATAACAAGTGTCGACCCAATAAAGTTTGATCTCATCTTTGAGCGTTTTCTTAACCCTGAGCGTATATCCATGCCCGACGCCGATATTGATTTTGCGGATAGGGACAGATACAAAGTTATTGATTATGTTGTCGATAAATACGGCCGTGATTCTGTTTGCCAGATTATTAACTTCGGGCGTATGAAAGCAAAAATGGTAGTCAAGGATGTGGCACGTGCAATGGGTATTGCGGTAGCCGATGCAAACCGTATTAGCGGTATGGTCAATGAGAAAAATCTGAAAAAGTCAATTGCTGCAAATGGTGAACTTGATAGAGTGATAAAAGAAAATACTCAATATCAGGAACTGTTTGGTCATGCAGAAGTTCTGGAAGGGTTTGCGCGTCAGGCCGGGATGCATGCAGGTGGTGTGATTATTGCTCCTGCTGAGGTTGTAAACTGGGCTCCGCTATTCAAACAGCCCGGTGCTGATACAGTGATGACACAGTTTGATATGAACTATGTTGAGAAGGTCGGTCTTATCAAGATGGACTTTCTTGGTCTGCGCACACTGACTGTTCTTCAGGAAACACTTCGTCTTATTAAAAAGTATCATAATACGGTAATTGACATTTGGAAAATACCTGATGGAGACGAAGATACATATAAACTGTTTGGAAAAGGGGATACAACCGGGGTTTTCCAGTTTGAATCCAATGGAATGCAGGATTACCTGCGAAAGTTGAAACCCACTGGCGTTGAAGACCTTATCGCTATGACAGCGCTCTACCGACCAGGTCCGATGGATAACATCGATGTTTACATCAGGAGAAAACACGGGAAAGAGGATGTAGTCTATCTGCATCCGATGCTCAAAGATGTTCTCGAAGTTACTAACGGGGTTATTATCTACCAGGAACAGGTGATGCGTATCGCGCAGAAAATGGGAGGATTCACGCTTGGTCAGGCAGACGTACTTCGTAAAGCTATGGGAAAGAAAAAAGCTGATGTAATGGAGGAGATGGGTAAAAAATTTGTTGATGGCGCGATTAAGTTTGGTATTGAAGCAAAGATAGCTAAAGATGTATTTGACCTTATGGCAAAATTTGCCGAATACGGATTTAATAAAGCTCATGCTACTGTCTATGCCCACGTATCGTATCAGGCTGCATTTTTAAAAGCACATTATCCCCTCGAATATATGACTGCAACGCTGACATCATGGATTGGAAGCACTGATGACTTTCTGACCATGAAAAATGAAGCTGAGCGTATGGGTATCAAGATATTACCACCGGATATCAATAGCAGCGAAGGTGCCTGCAGTATTGATAATGGGAATATTCGGCTTGGTATGGAAACAATTAAAAATGTGGGTAAAGGAAGCGATTCTATCATTGATGCGCGCACGAAAAATGGAAAGTTCAAATCAATCTTCGACTTGTGCAAGAATGTTGATTTGCGTATTGTCAACAAAAAGTGCCTTGAATCACTTATCTGTGCCGGTGCTTTTGATAGTGTTCCCGGGACTCGTGCTCAACTTTTTGAGACAATAGACAAAGGTATTGAATACGGTGGAAGTTTTCAAAAGGATCGCCTCAGCGGACAGGTAAGTCTGTTTGATAACCTGTTTGGTTCTGACGATCAATCAATTGCACAGATTATTCCTGAACCACCGCTTCCACAGGTCGAACCATGGCCGTATAATGTTCTGTTACAGAAAGAGAAAGAGATTCTGGGGTTTTACGTAAGCGGACATCCTCTTGATAGATATTATGATGAAGTCAGGGGTTTCTCCACTGTATCACTGAAACAGGATGCTCTTGCAGAAATAAAGCATGATACAGCGGTGACCATCGGAGGAATGATAGCCAGCTTAAAAACACATAATCAGCGTGATGGTCGTCAGATGGCGTTTCTTGAACTTGAAGAGTTTGATGGATCAATCGAGCTGCTGATTTTCGGAGATGCTTATGAAAAATTCAAACACCTGCTTGCTGTTGATGCAATGGTGCTTGTTCATGGGCAGATCAGCAAACGTGAAGGCGAAGATAAACCGAAACTGCGTGTTGACAATTGCATGCCTCTTTGTGAGGCACGTGAGAAACTGACAAAAAGTTTACATATCAAAATGAGTACATCGGGGCTCGAAAAAGATTTTGTGCAGGATATTTTTAAACAATGCAGTGCTGTAAAAGGCGAGTGTTCTGTGATTCTGCATATTATAACGTCTGAAAGAAACGAATACAAAATAAAAGCTAAAAATATCAAAGTACTGCCTGATCCTGAAATGATAACGCAGTTACGTGAAAAAGTTGGAAAGGATAATGTATGGATAGGCAAAAGCGCAGCCTGAGTCTGCTACTTAAAATCAGGGGAATTGCGGTATACGGTGCAGTATTAATCAGTACAATGTGTTTTGGAGTTGTGTGTCTTTTTTCAAGCATATTCAGTTTGAAAGCCGCGAAATATATCGCATTAATCTGGAATGTCAATCTACTATGGCTTGCCGGTATTAGAGTAAAAGTCACAGGTCTGGAAAAACTTCAAAAGAACAAGCGGTATGTTTTTATCGCCAATCATCAAAGCGGGCTTGACATACCGGTGTTGTACGCCGGATTAAAGCGGCCAATAAGTTTCATAGCAAAGAAAGAGCTGTTTTATATACCGATTTTTGGATGGGGTATGGTTGTCGTTGGTCATATATGGATTGACAGATCTAATGCCCGTAAAGCACGTGAATCGATCATCCGCGCAGTCAAACATCTTCAGAAAGCTCAGGTGTCGCTGATTCTGTTTCCCGAGGGGACACGTAGTGAGGACGGGTCAGTCGGAGAATTCAAGACTGGTAGTTTCTCATTGGCACTTCAGGCTGGCGTTGAGGTTGTACCGGTTGTTATTCATGATACAATGAAATGTCTGCCTAAAAGTGGTTCATTAATTACTCCGGGTAGAGTTCATGTTGATGTCTGTGATCCTATTGATGTCAGTACGGATCAGACCAAATCTGAACTGAGTGTTAAAATCCGTAATGTTATTTGTGATGTTATTGCAAGAGGTCCTAAAGAATGAAAACTACCAGGGGGAACGCTATCCCCCTGCATCCTGACTTCATTTGATCGATAGTAAAAATTACCTGGTATTGATATCGTTAGAAATTTTTTTTAGATGCAGCCGGGAGCTCATTAACCGGGTGCTGTATACAAAAGTATGCATGAACGATCTGCTTACATTTGTTAGTACTGTTTGTGCGGTATAAATAAAAAACAGAAAGGGGCTTGCGCCCCTTTCTGCCTCAGGCTTTCGCCTGATACCCCATCATCATCACACACATCTGCCATTCTACAATGGCATAACACCTGCCTTATTAAATTAGCAACCTGCGTGCCAATTGTCAGGAAATTAATAATGTGCGTTAATTTAAGCGGAAAAAGGTATTTTAGGTAAAACCAACTGCGTTTTAACAAAACGAATCTTTTAGAAAAAGTGCGCATTTAGGTAAAAATTACCGAAAGTGGAGAATTATACAAAATGTATCGATGTTAAATACTAAATAATTATTACAAATAATGGTAGTGTTTTAATGTCGCTGGTATTGTCATGAATATAAGGGAGCAACTTGAAATTGCTTTTAAAGAGCTGAATAAGAATACATCTATTAAATAAATGCGATATACAATATCACACTAACTTCGATGTTTTCTTTTTTTCTGTTCGTATTGAAGATGATCAGCTCTGGCAAGAAGCTCAGAAAAAGAACCTTCGGGAAAATCAGATGAGAGTGCATGCCCCATACTGATTGATATCTTCCATGAATAACCGGAAGTCTGGTTTAGCGCACTCATATTTTCTTTAAGCCGCTCCTCAATCTGTTCTACATCACAATCTCTGGAATCCACAGCAATAATTGTGAATTCATCTCCCGCAATGCGTGCAATAATATCGGATTTGCGAAACGTTTTTTTCAGTACTTCAGCACAGAGTTTTATAGCAAGATCGCCAGCTTCATGTCCATAAGAATCATTTATAAATTTCAACCGGTCAATGTCACCAAAAAATATAAGAATTCCCTTCCCCTGCCGTTGCGTGGCTTCAAAAATTTTTTGCCCCAACAGCATAAACCCTCTTCGATTTGCCAATCCTGTCAAGGAATCACATACCGATAACTCATTCAATTTGCGGTTACTTTTTTTAAGTTGATTCAGTGCGGATTTCAAGGCCTGTTCTTTTTTTTCTTTCTCATTGAATATTAGTATGCCCCGGTAGGCTGTGGAAATTTGCATTCCTAAAATAGCATATACCTGTTCCTCGTCCGATGATGCATCAAAAATCATGTACCCAAGTTGCATTTCACGGAAAAAGGAAGCCATAACCAGTAAAGACAACGGTTTATCGGGCAATTCAATATCCAGGGGTAGCAGATCCATTGTTCTGAAAAACGATGTATGTACTTTACGTTGTACCATATTTCCATTTACAGATCCGAAAAGATACCTTGATCGCAAAGGAATGTTTTTTTGACTATCAATGGAGAGCTCGAAAGGTTCCGGATAAGTGACCATAAAGAAGTAATGTATTCCCCGTTTCGTAATCTCTTCACTGATACACTGCTGCAGCTCCTCTACCGTAAACGTGCTGATAATCCGATGAACAACCTGCGCATTGACAAGGTTGTTCTGCCGAAACTGGGTAAGTTTCACTCCCTGCTGCAATCCGCTATACATTGAAATAAATAACCGCAGGGAATCAATGAGCGACGAATCTACCTCGGGATATGATTGCATCACTATCATTGGAAAATCCTCCCAGACTGATACATCCATCTCTTCATCAAGTGTTTTCTGGAGCATATCCACAAAGGAGGATATGAGTTGATCTCTTTTTAAAACTGGGAGCGTTTGAAGCCATTTTAAAGCAAATTCGCGACACCGGGGTTCGAGAATAATCGAAAGCGGATCATATTTGTATTTTATCGGAAAATTGTACGAACCAAAGCCCGTTGATTGTCGGTAAATAACCCGGGCCGGAAGAACTGTTCTTTGCGAAATTTCCTTACCGTCAATCAGTTGCAGCAGCAGCTCAACAGCTGTATGTGCCATCTGTTCAAGAGGTTGATTCACTGTTGTTAACGGAGGATTGCAGAACCGGGAATCCTCCGTATTATCAAAACCAACCACCTGAACATCTTCAGGAATGCTCCACCCTCTTGCCACTAATTCTTTGTAAATTGCAAATGCTGTATAATCATTACTGCATATGATTACCTCTGGCCGGGGGATATTTCTTTTGTCGAACTCCTTCATCGCTGCATATCCACCGGTTAACCAGAAATCACCCTGAAAGACATATCTCTCATCAAGGCCAATGCCACAGTCATTCAATCCATCAAGAAATCCCTGATACCGCTCTGAAGATTCACTGTTATCCGGAGGCCCTTTAATAAATGCGAATAAACGTTTTCCCTGATTATGATATAACGTATTGATAACCTCGCGAAAGCCGACACTGTTATCAATAAAAATTCCCGGATGACCATCACAGCTGCTGGAGAGGGTTATGTAGGGAATCGATGAAAGTCTGTCAATAATCTTCTGATAATGTGGCTTTGTCGAATAATTGATAACCATGCTTGGGGGAAAAATCAAACCATCTATAATGCCTGTATGAGGAAAGTAGAACATCAGATTGTGCTGATACTCGTAATAATAGTTGAGTGTCGAATCTAGTGAACAGCTGTTAAATGTGACTAGATTTGCATTATGGGAAAGTGCGGCATTATGAATGTAACGGAACAACCTGTAATCGTAATACGTATTAGTAATATTTGTTAACAGAGCAATTGTCCGTCGACCGTTACGGTTGAGTAATTCTTTAAAAGACATATTTTTTTTAAATCAGGTTTTTTAGTATATTAAATTTTCCAATATTTCCAGCCTGTTTACCAGCAAAACTTGCATTAAGGTCGCTTTTAACATTAAAAAATGCATCAATTAACCTTACTTCATCTTCTGAAATGAAATAACATGGTGTTTTCGGATGCTGGATCGTGATGAGCACAAAAAGCGCTTGTGGTTGCATTCTACGGGCTTAAGGGAATTCGCTTTAAAACCATTTCAGAAAATGAATTTAATTTTTTATAAATTTCAGTCTATATGCACCGAATTTCAGAATATACATATCATTATCCAGCACGCTGATATCAATAGATTCAGAAAAATTTTTATTACAGATTATTTTTTCCTGCAGGTTTAAAATTGAGACAGGGTACATGTATGTGCTGTACGGCTGTGTTTTTCTGCAACTGGAGTATGGTGCCTCTGTTTACAAAGCAAATATTGTTCTTTAAGGTGTTACACCCGATTTGTAAAACAAGCTGGATTGTTTAAACCTGATTACCTCAGATCTACACTACAACCAATTTTGGTATTCAGGTTGAAATGGCAGGATATTTGGTTGGTACAGAGCAATTCGACTTAACAACACTATTGATGCAATTCTGAAGAAATTATTCAGTAAGATTAAGCGTTTCTATATGCCTCTTTATACTTAATGCAAAGTTTGCAAGTGACGGATCACGTGCACCCATTGAAAGTACACAGCTTCCTTTTATTAGCATTGGGTTTAATAGCACCAGAAGTTCCTCGCGGTTTGATGGAGCCAATGCAGAAAATTCAATCTCACCCATTGCATCAATAAGCATTTGGGATGAAATATCTTTCTGAGCAGTTCCTCCCGCATAATAGATCGGTAACAGAAACAGTGTATCGCCTTTTTTAAAAATGGATTTGA
>JAAZBG010000012.1 GCA_012513915.1 Fibrobacter sp. | reverse complement strand
GAGCTTATTTGTTAGCCGTTACAGTAGTAAAATGAGTTTTACTATTAATGAAACCTGGGCATTGCTTTCATCACTTGAGAGCGATATAAAGAAGAAGATTGAAGAAGCAAGCGTTCCCTTGTCGCATTTGTCATTGAATATCTTTAGAGGAGTATTAACAGGATTTAACACCGCGTTCATTATATCAGAGTCAAAAAGAAATGAATTGGTGAATAGCGATCCCAAATCAGCTGAGATAATAAGACCGATTTTGCGAGGCAGAGATGTTAAGAGATATGAGTTTGATTTTTCTCGTTTGTGGTTGATTTCTACATTTCCCTCTCTAAATATCGATATTGATCGCTACCCGGCTATAAAGAATCACTTATTATCGTTCGGCTATGAGAGACTTGAGCAATCAGGGAGATCTCATATTATTAATGGCGAAAGAGTAAAATCAAGAAAAAAGACAAACAATAAATGGTTTGAGACACAAGACAGCATAAGTTATTGGGACGAATTTTCTAAGCAGAAAATTATATGGAAGAGGATTGGCTCTTTAATCAGGTTTGCTTACGATGATGAGGGGTATTTAGGACTCGATAGTACTTGTATGGCAACAGGAAACCATATTAAATTCGTTTCTGCATTCTTGAACTCAGTTGTCGGAAATCACATACTAAGCGGTTCACCCAAGACCGGTACAGGAGATTTATTGATTAGCGTGCAAGCTCTTGATCCGATTAGGATTCCACTAGAAGCGGAAAATGACTGTTTGCCAATAATTGAAACTATTCATGCAAAATCAAAAACTAAGCAAGCTTTTCATGAAGAAGAAATGGAGCTTGATACTGTTTTGTTTGATTATTACGGCTTCACATCCAAAGAAAGAGATTTTCTCAGAAAGAGTACTGCAATTTATCGATAATGCATTATCATTATCGTCTCATTATCGCATTAAATCTATTGCGGTTATGGCTCTGAATGTATCGAATTTCTGTTTCATTTAAATGATACAGTTCAAATACCAATTGATTTATTTGACTTCTCACTTCTGGGTCGTTAGGCCCTAAAGGAGATCCCAATAATTTTATTATTCTATTTGTTATTTCATTATCCAAATCTGGTATCGGGAATTGTTCGATGTACTGTTGTCTCATTTGTAGACCTCCCTCATCTAACGAAGCAATTTGCGTAAAATAGTAATAAATTGCCATGTCAGAATTCAATAGAGCACATAACAAGGGCAAGTGCTTTCCGGTGATGAAACAAAGACTGTCCTGTACAACAAAATTTTCCTCTATAAGTGCGAATCTAGGGAAATTTAGATGCTCAGTTTTTGATATTCTCATTAATCGAGCCCAGACTATTTTCTGCTTAGAGAATTCGTCCAAATTTTCTTTTCTTGGATTATTATCTAGTTCTAACCAATGGTGTTGACCTGGATAGCCTGCAGAATCATTCGATCTACCGCTCGAAGTATATCTACATTGACCTCGTTCCTTTAGCTTGTTTTCATGTAATTTCAGATGTTGATAAATTGCAGGATACCTCTCTGGAATAACCATGTGTGATCCAAAATACGCGAAAATCACATAGAGATTTTGAAAGGAGAAGTCATACCTCCTAATGTCTCTGCCTCGCAAAATCGGTCTTATTAATTCTGCTGACCTGGAGTCTGCTGATATTAGCTCGATTCGTTTTACTTCATCGATGATAAATGCATCATTATAGCCTGTTTTAATACCAAAGTTTATTGATATATCCAACTGCTTCAATAGAGTTCCTGAAGCCTCAATTTTTTCTTTTATTTGATTTTCTACAGATGACAGTATTGTCCAGCTCCCGGAATCTCCCAAACGCATTCTGGAATAATTCTGCATAATGTAAACGCTCCTTATAATAAAGCAAAAAGGAGTGTTCAAATGGTGTATGGTTACATTCGTGTTAGTAGTGACAAACAAACCGTAGATAATCAGAGGTATGAGATAGCCAGATTTGCTGTCAAAGAAAACATTC
>JAAZBG010000121.1 GCA_012513915.1 Fibrobacter sp. | reverse complement strand
TCTGATGCACGATAAACTGACTCGGAAGCACTTCCGGTTGCGAGGTTTTTCATTTTCATCTTAACTGATGACGCACCACGGGCTCCTTTATTGTAGATTGCTTTAAGCACGATATAAAGGTTGTTGTTAACTTTAACACAGTTTCCAGCTCTCAGATCCTGAGCTTCTTTCATGAATAAACCTCCAATAATTAATGTATTATAGATAAATAATTGCACTAAATGTAATAACAGAACAGGTAACTATAGGCAATAAAAAGGCAGGATAAAACTAGTCCGGGATTGCCAGCACTTTGTTCATGACACAAGTGTCTGGAAAAGGGGCACCAAAAAGACGGGTACGGGTAATTTTAAAGGACATACTACTGATTATTCCTGAATTTTTCAATAAAAGCACTGATTTTTTCAATCAGATCGCAACGTTGGTGTAAAAAATAACACATTTTTTGAGTGGTATGTTTAAATATTTTCAGATTTTTAAAAAAATATGTAAAATTTTCTGTTGGAACTACCTGCAAATCTTCACGCTCAATGTCATTAAACGTGAGCATCAGTTGATGATATTCCTTATAATCATAGGTTGATTCAAAGAATTTCTCCATGATCTCACACAGTGCTTCAACTTTAACCTTTTGATATTTGTTATCCTGTATATACGCATTCCAAACAAACGGATTCCCGCTGAGAATTGCCCGAACCAGAGAATCCTCACCGCGGACTATATTAAAGTCGGTGAAATAGAGAAGCCTGTCAAACTCCTCCTGCGGGATATTCTCCATAAAAATAAATGTAAGATTTTTATGGACTGTAACGCTGCTATTTATTTCGGGAACTCCGGATTCAGATAAATAATGCATTACGCTTAATCTGCTTTTTTGCCCGAAAACAAGAATAACGAACGTTGTTTCCGCATAGTCGTTTACAATGCACGAAATAAGTGCCGACATGTTACGGGTATAGGTGAAAAGCAAGCCGATAGTACCTGAAAATTCAGGTGAAAAGCAATAGTCGTATTTGACAAGGATGTTGTTAAGGCTGGTGAATCGATCCGGTGCATGAAGCTCATGTTGCAATGGTGTTTTATGGTTAAGAATTACGCCGCCGGTATCTGGTGAAAAACCGGGCATAAAGAAATATTTTTTAAGGGAACCTTCCGGCAGCAGCGATTCCATCATGTGGTACCCGTCAACCCAGTTTTCAGCACTAAGATATTCAAGGTTGATTAATAGATCACTTTCATAATATGCCCGTTTCATAATAAAATCAGGTATTAGGCAACCAAAAGCTTCAATAAGTAGTTTTGCAGGCTTATCTAAGGCGTAGGTTTCAGGTGAAACACATTTCGTGTAAATATAGGTGATATCGTCGATCGACTGTACTGCTGTGTCAGGATTGACCCGTGGGTTAATTTTAGAAAATGTCATAAGGTCATCAACGTAAACACGGATTTGGGCGTGATGGTAATGACGATGTAACGCGGTGGCTAAACGGTATACAACACCAATGTCTCCAAAGTTGTCAATTACAGTGCAAAAAATATCGATAGAAGTAACATTCATTGTTATGCGTTGAATTCCTGTTAAGGCATAATGCTAAACACTCAAGTTTGATATAAAATACATTTAAGGGCCATTGCGGCAACTATCTTATGGAGTGTTTACTGCAATTAAATATCGGCGATGGTAATATAGATAATCCTGTCAATATCAAAAAAACAATGTATAAATGTGTGTTTTATGCTGAATAATTTGTGAAATTAATTCTATATATAGTAATGGGTTATAAAGGAAATTCCGAAATTAAGTATTGATAAGTCCGGCTGAAACAATTGTCTTTTCAAATAATGTAATACATTATCATCCTTAATCGTTATATTTTAATACTGTAAGACAGAGCTTCAGTGCTTCTAATAAATGGTGATTATTTAAGAAAAACGAGAATGGGTTTCTTAACGATAGAAATGAGATAGAATGAAGTATACAAAGTTATTATCGTTAGTGTTTATTGTGATTAGCTGTAGTTATAGCGACATAACGCTTCTGAACCAATACTCACATAAAACACATTTCAGCCTTGAACAGTTGGTCTTTAAAGCGGACTATATTCTTGAAGTTAAAAAAGACAAACCAATTACAAATAAAAAAGTAATCAGTTTCGGTAAAGAGACAAAGTGTCCACCATATACTGTTATCAGTTATAATTTTGTAGTTCAGGATGTGGTAAAAGGTGACAGTAAGATTCTTAACGGGCAGCGAATTAAAGTTAAGGAACCATTTTCAGACATGGCATATACGATGCATTATTCTTATTATACAAAAGGATTTATGATAGAACCATTTCTTGGTATGTATACAAATGGTATTCCAATTGACAGTATGGAAACTATGTTCATATTTGTTGATAATCTTCAATCAAATGATCCGGAATTACTGACGTTACAGTTCAGCATTTTAAATGCATCAGATAGATTATCTCAAAAGGACACAATACAAAAAATCCTCAATCGTCCACCAGGGGATATGAAACGTATGTTCCTGAAAAAAAAATAGCTTTTTCTCACTAACATACTTAACATAACGGCACTCAATCAATACTCATCTAGTGTATGAAAAGACATATTCTGCTTGTCACTCGTCACCAGTCACATCTCCCTACGCATTTTGACAATCCACACAACATACTCTGAATCGCCAAGCCTGCTATGATCCATCAGCCAGCCTGTTGTGAAAATCCTGAGTGCAGCAATATTAAGCCTTCCTGCATCAAAATCATCAAGAAATTGCACCAGCTTGTTACCGAACTGCTCATGTTCTGTCTGATGCACGGCGAAACCCGGGAATTTATAAAGCTTCATAAGCTGCTCTTCACTTGCGAAATGAAAAAGTAAATACCGCTCCATTTCGTCAAGATGATGTTTGATAATTCTTTTTTCTGTGGTGTTATCAAACTGTTCAAGCTTGTCAAATAAAGAGTAGAGGTATTCGTGCTGGTATTCCATTTCTGGAAAGTCAAGTGTGTAGCGCTCTTCTTTGTGGTTCATTGTGATCGTGCTTTCTTATGTATTGCTATTGTTTATAAGTATCATAGTTCGTTGTAGATGATGAAAATAATAATTATCATAATGAAACAGGCAAAAAATAAGACTGTGGTTGTTTTTAAGTATGGTTTAAAATATTTTACCCTCGAACGATGGATAAGTACCATCATTGTAAAAGTCTTAGCATTGTAAATAGCGTAATTATAACATTCAGGATTCAGGTATGTCATTCGATTCACTTACAACCGACAGCATGCTTAGTGCCGTTGAGCAGGCATCCGGTTTACTGCTTACCGGTTATACCGCACCATTTTCGAGTTATATCAACCGTGTGTATGAGCTTCGAACCAAAGACGGTGTTAAAGTAATTGTCAAGTTTTACTGTCCGGGGCGATGGTCAAAAGAGGCGATTCTTGATGAACACCGGTTTCTCGCGGATTGCGAATCGATGGAACTTCCGGTAGTGCCGCCGATGCTGCTTTCTGATAAGTCAACGCTTGGGGCATTTAATGATATTAATCTCGCACTGTTTCCCAAACGTGCCGGACGTCAGCTTGAAATTAATGACTATGAAGACTGGGTGCGGCTCGGTTCACTTATTGCCCGTTTACATTGTGCGGGAGAAAAGACAACTGCACCATCGCGTGTAATCATTGATCCATCAAAAAGTGCTTTGTCAGATTGTGAATTTTTATGCAGTTCTGTCATACCACCGAAATTTAAAGAAAAGTACCGTTCTGTCTGTATGAGTATCATTGAAAAAGCGATACCGGTATTTAAGGGAAAAGAACAGATTCGTATTCATGGAGATTTACATACTGGTAACATACTTGATCGAATGGATGATGGTCTGCTGCTGATAGACTTTGATGATATGGCGATGGGGGTACCGGTTCAGGATCTATGGCTGCTTCTTCCTGAAAGAGTACAAAAGGCACAGGCTGAGATTGAACTTCTTGTTGAGGGCTATGAACAGTTTCGCGAGTTTGACCATGGCAGTTTAAAGTGTATAGAATTCTTGCGTGCAATGCGAATGGTCTATTTTCTCGCCTGGTGCAGTCGTCAGCAGAACGATTTCCAGTTCAAAAATAATTTTCCGGAGTGGGGGAATGATTTCTTCTGGCAACGGGAAATTGCCGATCTGTCAGAACAGCTGGAGTACTGCATGGATATACGGGCGTCGGGGAACTGCTGAGGATAGAATCCAGAATCCAGAAGCCAGAATTCAGAATCCAGAAGCAAGGAGTAAATTATCATTTTGACCTTCTGACTACTGGCTACTGGATTCTGGCTACTCCTCTTCATCCGTTCGACATGACAATAAGCTTGTTCAACTTATCAAGCGCTGCTCCGCTGTCAATTGATTCCTGCGCCATTGAAATTGCGTCAAGTGGGGTTTCTGCAAGCCCTGCAGCGGTAATGGCAAATGCTGCATTGAGCACAACGATGTCCCTGTGGACTCCTTTTTTACCATCAAGGATCGCTCGTGTTATCAAAGCATTCTCTTTAGCCTCATCACCGGCAATCTCGCTGATCTTTACCCGTTGTAATCCAAAATCTTCAGGCTTGACATTATACGTAGTTACTTCACCATATCGTAATTCTGAAACACGGGTGTCGCTTGACAACGAGACTTCATCAAGCGGATCATTTCCATGAACGACAAATGCGCGTTTTGATCCCAGATTGTTAAGTACCTGAGCAAGTGATTCAGTAATAGCCCCGGAAAAAACACCAATCACCTGATTTGGTGCTCCCGCGGGATTTGTCAGTGGTCCAAGAATATTAAATACTGTTCTGACACCAATTTCTTTACGGGGACCGATAGCATGTTTCATTGCTGCATGCAGTGACGGTGCAAAGAGGAACGCAATTCCAATATCGTTGAGACATTGCTCCATTACAGTCGGAGGTACATTCACTTTTACACCAAGAGCCTCAAGGACATCAGCACTTCCGCACTTACTTGATACATTGCGGTTACCATGTTTTGCAACAGTTGCACCCGCACCGGCTGTTACAAATGCAGCGGTTGTCGAAATGTTGAATGTATTTGCGCCATCACCACCGGTTCCGCATGTGTCAACAAGATGTTCTTTATTGTTGCAGTTGATTATGGTAGCTTTTTCACGCATCACACTGACAGCACCTGTGATTTCATCAACGGTTTCACCTTTCAATCGCAAAGCGACGATAAATGCTGCGATTTGAGCATCAGTAGCGTCTCCACTCATTATTTGATTAAACACTGCAGTGGCAGCATCAACAGAAAGATGCTGCTCTGCTACCACCGTTTTAATGGCATCCTTTATATTCATAGAATATCCTTTATAATAAAATCTTATACAGTTTTAACAGGTCTAATATAATTAGTGACAAAAAAAGTCGCCACATACGTTTACAGGGAATGATGCGACTAGTGAATGGCTACTGGCTACTGGCTACTGGCTACTGGCTACTGGCTACTGGCTACTGGCTACTGGCTACTGGCTACTGGCTACTGGCTACTGACTACTGACTACTGACTACTGGTCACTGGTCACTGGTCACTGGTCACTGGTCACTGGTCACTGGTCACTGGTCACTGGTCACTGGTCACTGGTCACTGGTCACTGGTCACTGGTCACTGGTCACTCGTCACTCGTCACTCGTCACTCGTCACTCGTCACTCGTCACTCGTCACTCGCTTTTGCGAATTTTACCGAACCATAAACACTTTTAATACTACTAACATCAACGGACGATTTACTATAATAATGAATAACATCAGACAGGCTGGGGAAATGATCACACAAAAAAGAGGGTTGTATCAAAGATATAGTATTGTAATTCAATCAGTTATGCTTATTTGCCAATTGGGGTGCTTTTCGCAGCTTTTTGCACAGACAGAAGCGCTTCCAAGGCCGATCGCTATTAACTCCGGAAATCCGAAATATCCTTTTCCTCAGTTTTTACCCTATAAAAATCCGACTTCGACACTGAGTAATCTTGGTGTACGCTCTGGTGTAGGTGTGACTCATGCAGAGATGGAACAGGCAATCCGGGATGCGTATCAGATCATGATGAACCGTACTGTTCGTCCGGGTGGAAGCGTTGGCGGAAAACCATATATCAAATATCGGTCAAGTCCGCAATGTTCCGAGGGTGATGGCTACGGTCTCCTTGGTGCAGCTGCAATGGCTGACAAAGAGACTTTTGACGGTATGTGGCTGTATATACATGACTTTAATCTGAATAAAGTTAAGCGTTATCGTGACGGTACTGAGACAAGTCCGGGATATGCGTATAGTCAACTTGTCGGATGGCAGGGAGAAGGCGAAGGAGCAAACGGTGCGGCAGGAGCAAACAGCGCGGCTGATGGTGATGTGGATATCGGACTCGCCCTTTTGACTGCATATTATCAATGGGGTGAGTTTATGGGTATCAATGATGCCAGCGGTGAACCTATTTCATACAAAAAGGAAGCGATTAATTTTCTTAAGGCATTGACAGACACATTGAAATATAATGTTAATGATAATCTGGTTTGTGGTGATATTGGACTTGATGGATATATAAAAGGTGGAGATTCCTGGACAGAATTGACTGATTGGGCATCTGACAAATCAGTAAGCGGTTTTGCGCAGATACCTGAACACAAAGGACCGTCAGCACAACACATTGATTACGCTGCACCATCTTACTTTCGTGCCTTTGCAAACTTCCTTGAGCGCGAGGATGCAGAAAAATACGCCTGGAATATCTATCAGTTCCGCCGCGCAGAAGCATCGTCTGACTGGCTCATGGGGCAAATGTTGAAAGATGAGAAGATGATCCCGTTCGCTGGCTGGGTCAAATTGTCAAAAGATAATGTGCCGACCTTTACTAATTTTTCTGATGGTGAGGACTTCCGCTGTGCCTGGCGTACTATTCTTAATGCTATGTGGTATGGTAACCCAGAATCAACCTGGGATCCGGTAACGCATCAGGTAAAGCAGGGCGTTCCAAACTCGTATGAAAGTGATCTTGGAAAACGTTACGCCCGGTTCTTATGGGACAGTCGTCAGGCACCATGGAATGCTCCATGTATTATAAATCTCGGTGGTGATAAAAATACAACGTACTGGGGACCGGAAACGGTAAAATATTACTACACACCGACCGGAGAACCTCTTGGTACATTTCCTCTAAACTGGGTACCGGGGACAGGTTCACCGTCAGCAGTCATATCGCAGGACCAGGATTTGATGGCAGAACTTTATCGAAAGCTTGAAGTTACCTGGGATGGCGATGAGGGAGATGATCGTTATCTGAAGAGTGTTCCATTTTATTTCCATGGATGGTTTCGTCTGTTCGGTTTGCTGACTTTAACAGGCAACTATCAGGCACTTGATGAAATAAAAGCGACTGCCAATATGAAAGTATACTGCGCAATCAATAAAACGTTTGGCTTTGAAGGTGACAGTGTAGTTTATACATTCGACTATCGCAACTATGGTTCACTTGATGCGGAAGATGTTAAAATTGTTGACACTTTGCATAAAGACTTTACTTATGTCGGAAGTACAGGAGGCGGTGTTTACAATTCTGCATCGCATACAGTCACCTGGAATATTGGCTCAGTGGACGGTTTTCAGTCTTCAACCGGTATCGATCCTACAAAAGGACAGGTTACTCTTACTGTGAAAGTCGAAAATGCAACTGTCAAACAGTATCGTAACAGCGCGACAATAAGCTGCTCAAACGGCAGCGGGTGGACCTCTGATGAATATCCGAACAACATTACTGCTGTTATGGAACGCAACTATCTTGATATTGCAAAACGTGCACTGGTTATTGATAAAAAGGCAAGCAACACCATGGTTAACCCTGGAAAAGAGCTTACCTTTTCGATTGACTTTGAGAATACTTCTGAAGCTGGGTGGATCAATGGAGGACGTTCCGGTGTAAATTTTTCCTATTCTCACAAAACTGCTGGTGGTTCTGCTCCTGTCAGTAACATGAGGTTTAAACTGTTTCATGATGCAGACGAAGCATATATTGACTATGGAAACTATCGTGTGTCATACTTTATGTTTGATCCAGGATTACAATGTTATCAGGATGCTTCATCATGTCAAACCGGATGGAAACTTTCTCCGACGATTGTTGAAGGAATAGAGAAAGATGCGGTTAAGGTCCTGCACGAAAATATCATGGCCGGTTCGGATGCAAATGGAAAATGGAATCAACGTATTATTGTTCAGTTTTCTGATCCCACTGACCCAAATCGCGTTGAAAATCTGGTAACGACCAATTATCATCTTGATTGGTATAGGGGTGTTACAGGAATGATCCATCGGGGTGGAACATCAGTGTTGCGTGTAGTCTGGGATCTGAACTCAAGTAATTACCAGGACGTCGATTGGAGTGATGACTGGTCGTGGGATGCTGATGCCACTGATTTAGAGGATGGTAAATACTGGCCGATCACCAACGACTGGACCGACCTTGATAATCCTGATATTCCGGTAACAACATGGAACCCGAAACAGTGCGATGATGCGTCGCATGTTGTTGATAATATCCTTGTGGAAGAGTGGGACGGATATACCTGGCGCCGTGTAGCAGGAAATGGTCCGCTGCCTGGTCGTGATGTTGCTAATGTGGTCATAAAAGATACAATTCCAGATGGGCTCGTGTTCAGCCGCTTTACCGGTGACGCACCGCTCGGGGTGAGTGCCAAAATTGATGGTCAGGTTATCACCTGGACTATTCCAAAAATGCAGATCAAAGAGAAAGGCTCTCTTAAATACGTGGTAACAGCCGCGGGAAACTGCCCGATGCAGAATAAATCTATTGTTGCCCGATCATGGTTGAGTGCTGATAAAGAATCTGCAATTAGTGATAGTACAATTATTACGGTAACCTGTGATTCCGTACCGCCTCCTCCACCTGAACCCACAACAATGTATAAATTGTCTGACAAACCTGTTTACAGGCAGGGAGACACGGTAAACTACAAAATCAATTACAAACAGACTCACGGAACAATTATCACCGATGCAACAGATGCTGATGAATGGGTTGACAAAAGCGGGAATGGAAAGTTCTCATTCAATGGTGATACAATAGTTTATGATCAACAAAACACTGTAATGGTTCACAAATATGCCTTTGGAAAGAATGGTGTGTTTGGTGGAACAATTGACCTGACCTATTATGACAGTTCATCATTGGCAGTACGTGTCAATGATGATGACAAAATCGAAATCAGAATGTTCAAGGATTATGCTGATATCCGGATGAGTTTTTTCTCCAATGGAAAACAGATTGGTGGGAATCAGCGTTTACAATATAGGACTTATCCTGCACCATTCAATTTCAAAGTTCGCTTGTCGGAAGATACTGTACAATTCTGGGGCGGTGATACTGCAGGATTTCTACCCGGTGTTTCTCAGGATGGATTTCCGGTTCGTGAAGGATATGCAGGAGTGATGTCTCTTGGTGCGAGTAAAACAAAAGTCTGGGGATGGAACAGTCACATGGATGCAGCGTTCGATGTCTCAATTCACGATAAGCTGCCATCAAATTTGACCTATCGCTCTGCAGGCGGTACGATTGTTACCGGTACCAATAAAGGAAAAACGGTAACTGCAAATAATGTAAACGGTGATATTCAATGGAATATTATAAGTGGTGATACGCCGCTGTCTGCAAATGATTCAATCTCGCTCTGGATCAAGACGACTCTTGACAATTGTACTGGTGATACTATTCGCAATACCGCTTTTACCAATATTCGTGGATGGCCTGATGACAATATCGGAGCCATGAACAGTATCGTATGTACAACGGAGGATGATTTAAAACCTGATCATATCGATATCATTATCGATACAACAAGCTTCAATAGAACCAATGATGAATACCTTGATCCGATTACGCTTGGAGCAAATCAGAGTACCTATGTTCTGTATGCAGTAATTCGGGATAAATATGGTAACTTTTTATCTTACGCAGATAATGCACAATGGAGTTCGTCGAATACCGATGTTGTGACAATTAAAGGTGGCAGTAGTAAATGGATCGGTACAATAACCAATATTGGTGCCGGATCAAGTACCATAACGGTAAGTGATAACAGTATTTCAAGTAGTGATACGATTGATGTGACTGTTTTGAAAACTGCCGCATGGCCATCAATAAGGTCTGCTGTTATGCTTGACAGCAATGGCGATCTTGTTCCGGATCAGATGGATATTGTATTGACAAGCGATTTTGAAAGCGATCAGCGTCTCGACTCAATATCTATTGATTACAAGGGTATTATCTATACTGCAAAAGCACAAGCAATAGATGTAGATGGTGTTGATCTGTCATTTCAGTTTACATCAAGGAGCGGAAAAGACGGAACACCAACAGGTAGAGTTATCGCATATATGACTGTTGATGGAGATGTTAAATCGAACACCAAATCGTTTAGTGACGGGGTTGGGCCATCGTTGATATCTGCATTTGTTGAAGAGAATGACGCCGATGTCCCAGACGTACTAATTCTTACCTTCTCTGAGGCTGTTGTACCTACAACAGTTATGGGAAATCAGCTTCTGCTGATAAAAGGTGGGGATACGACAAAACTCTCTGTTGATAAAATTGTATCACTTGAAAGTGATTCCCAGTATACAGTACAACTTACAAAGTCATCTAAACGTCCCCTTGATGGCGATAAACTCCGGCTTACTCCAGGAAATGCCGGGGGGACTGTTTCTGATATGAACACTAACCTGCCGCATAAGAATAACGAACCGGTTGTTATCTCTTTACGTAAAGGACCTGCTGGTGTGGAATCAGCAATATACCTTGATGCCAATGCTGATGGATATATTGACAGTGTCAGAGTGAAGTTCAAACGGGCTGTGACACTTGATGAAATCGATTCAATGATCGCTGTTTTGTACCTACAGAATAAGACATCGAATATTGTAGTTGATAAAAATAAAATGACCTTAATAAATGATTCTTTGGTGGGTTTTGGATTGAATGTCCGTTCTGTTCAGGATGAAGTAAATACATCGATGATGATTGAATTAAAGATTGTGTCTATATTGGCACCAACAAAACCGGTAACGCCCAAAGTGTCAGATAAGGCTGCTCCGGTTATTGCCTCGGCTAAGCTTCTTCCGGGAGAAAATCTTGATGACGGTTCAGGAAGACTAAGCGATACACTTTTTGTTGAAATGTCTGAAAAAGTCTCAGAACCACTTGGATCGGATCCATTTAACTTTATAAGTGCCAGTGACGGGACACGGTATTCTCTACGATTACGAATGGTAGGAAGTGATAATGCCACCTATCGATTTATAGTTGAAAACAATAGTGACATTATGATTAATAGTGGTGATTCAATATGGATTAATTCAGTTGCAAAACTGTCTGATCTCAATGGTGCAGTTCAGGATAATATTAAAAACAGACGGGTTGCACTATCAATTGTCTGGCCTCCGGCCAAATGGAAAGTTGTAATCGGGCCAAACCCGTTTAAACCGGGTGAATCGGTGGTACCTGAAAATATCCCTGACCGGGGTAAAGGATTTGGAACTGTAATTAAGGTCAAACCGACATCATCGGTGGACATTGATAACGTGAATGTTACCTGTAAAATATTTGATCTGTTCGGAAATGTGCTGTATGAGAAAAAGTTCAGCCAACGAGGCGATAGTTACTACGCTGTCTGGGATGGGTCAAATAAAAACAGCAGAACAGTTGGAACTGGAACTTATAAATTAGTTGTTGTTTGCGATGATGGCACCAATAAGGTTGTTGAAACCAGAAATATCGCGGTAAAACGGTAGAAAGCCTCACCCCCCGGCCCCTCTCCGCAAGCGGTAGAGGGGGAGTACAGAAAAAACAATCCATTTTTATTATTTACCCTTCTTTGCAGCCTGCAGAGAGGGGTGCTTTTTTTAAAAAATTACAAATTCCTCCAGCGGGGTCACGCAGCTTTGTGTGTGGCAGGCAGGCATCTCAGTCTGGCAGCAAAACTGTTCTCCCCCCTCTACCGCTTGCGGACGACGCATCGAAGTGGTTGGAGAACCAGGGGGGGCAGTGGGGTGAGGCCTCTCAAAAAAATCATCAAACTTGTTTAAAAATCAAATGTTTAAAGTTATAATTAGAATAGAGTAATGGAATTTATTGATATAATGTAAATTATACTCAAACTATTTATCTACCTGAGGGACGTGTTGTTATGGAATGTTTGCGTGAAACCTATTCAACGATGGTTGATAAACTGGTAAGTGAGTTTTATAAAACACTGCTGCCCTCAGAATCGTTTTCCGATGGATCGGAGAAAATTGCGAAACTCTTTATCCGGTATGAAGAATCCATTGAACCAACAGAAATACTTCTATGCCTTCTTGAAAAACCACCATCAGCATCAATGCTTGAATATGTACTCTATTGTTTTCTCGATATGCGTGAATCTGATTTCGATGTAATCAATTATAGCATACGCTTTAAACGGCTAAGTAAAATATTTTCCGGTATTAGTTTACGTGAAGATAATTTTACCGATGAAGCATATCATACCTACAATACAATATCGCAGATTTGTAAGCTTGGTTCGCCCGGTTCTATCGATATTGCATCACAGGTTGCTGTCTCATGGCTTAAAAGAATGAAATCAGGACAACGGCTGAGCGAAAGGGAGTATCTTCAATTAAGCCTTCTCATGAAAGGTGAATCGATGGCACTCAAGATGCAGAGTGACTGGATTTCGACACATACCGATGCCTACAACATGAAAAAAATGGCAAAATTACTCCCATTGTTAAGTACCACCGATGAGCTGTCTCAGCGTATACTCGAAACCGCTACAAAGATCTCACGTAATGAACCGGTTGGTGAGCCTGTATTGACATTCGAATATGCGATGAAATCTGATCAGCTATATAAATGGATTAAAAAACTTGATCGTGACAATCCACAGGTTGCATTGCTCTTAAAAATGATGTTGACACAGCGTACCCGCATGATCCCTCCAACACGTCTTGCGGCGGTGACATCAATCATTCGGTTTCTAAGTGATAATAAGGGATCACCCTTTGAATGGATTTCAACTGCACTCGGGTTTTCATCGAAAAAAGGTTTCCAGATACAGGTTGGTGAGAAATCACAGCGTCTTCATACGGTACTGGCTGATCCGGGGGTTATTTATTATGGATCAACAATATGTGGTAATTTTAATACGATGGCGATAAATAACCTGATTGGTCCTGACAGGCTGAGCATCCAGCTTGATGCAAAGAAATCGTACTCTGTTCAGGAACTGGTAATGATGGGTTTGCGTAATGATACGCTCATGTGCAGGCTGCTTGATAATCCAAAGGTTTACAATGTTCCACGTCTGGTTGAATTTATCGCAAAAACAAGCCGTTCGATGGTTGTATTATCAAAAATTGCCTCAACCAGAGAGCTCAATAGCGGTCTTGTGAACAGCGGTGTTCCGCTTGCATTGATCCAGAATCCAACACATTTACCAATGCGGCTTCTTCGACCGTTTATCAATCCACGTCATATATCATTGAATGACATGCGCCTGATTGTTAAGTCCCCCTATGGTATGCGTCATGACATCCTTAATGAGATTAAAGCGTTCGTCGAACGTATCAAGTGATTGTCTAACACGCCCGTCCTGAATTATTTTATACACGGTTTTCCACGTCGTGGCATATAATTTCATGTGCACTCGTAGTTATGTGATAAACGTATTTCCTTTAGCACATTGAATATTTACAATTAATTTAATAATAAGGAGTTGCTGATGGCACCACAAGTTGATATCTGGGCAAGTTCACCCTATATTGTTGCCGACATGAGTCTTGCAGAATGGGGACGTAAAGAGATCGAAATAGCAGAAAAAGAGATGCCCGGTTTGATGGCAATTCGTGAAAAATATGCAAAAGATAAACCGCTTGCTGGTGTACGTGTGAGCGGATCGCTCCATATGACTATTCAGACTGCTGTACTTATCGAGACACTGAAGGCATTAGGTGCTGAAGTCCGTTGGGCATCATGTAATATATTCTCAACACAGGATCATGCTGCTGCGGGTATTGCAAAAGCAGGTATTCCGGTCTATGCCTGGAAGGGTGAGTTGCTTGAAGAGTACTGGGCCTGCACGTTTAAGGCTCTATGTTTTGATGGATTCAAAGGTCCGAATCTGATTGTTGATGATGGTGGTGATGCAACACTGCTTATTCACAAAGGGTACGAGCTTGAAAATGGCGATACATGGGTTGATTCGCCATCAGAGAGCCACGAAGAGGAATGTATCAAGAATTTACTTAAGGAAGTATACAAAAAGGATAATCAGCACTGGCATAAGGTTGTTAAGGAATGGCGCGGCGTTTCTGAAGAAACAACCACTGGTGTCCATCGTCTTTACCAGATGATGGAACAGAAGAAACTGCTTGTTCCGGCTATTAACGTAAACGATTCTGTAACAAAATCGAAATTTGATAACCTTTACGGATGCAGAGAATCACTCGCTGATGGTATCAAACGTGCGACTGATGTCATGATTGCTGGTAAGGTTGTTGTGGTTTGCGGTTACGGTGATGTTGGCAAAGGTTGTGCTCAATCAATGAGTGGTTTTGGTGCACGTGTTATCGTTACCGAAGTCGATCCGATCTGTGCTTTACAGGCGGCAATGGCAGGCTATCAGGTGACAACGATCGAAGAAACATTTGGTATTGCAGATATTTATGTCACAACGACAGGTAATGTTGATATTATCACTGCTGAGCATATGTCAAAAATGAAAGATCAGGCAATTGTTTGCAATATTGGCCATTTCGATAATGAAATTCAGGTCGCAGCACTTAACAAATGGCCAGACATCGTGAAAACAACAATCAAACCACAGGTTGACAAGTATGCATTTAAGGATGGGCATGTGATCTATCTTCTTGCAGAAGGCCGTCTAGTTAACCTTGGATGCGCTACCGGACATCCATCATTTGTTATGTCTAATTCATTCTCGAATCAAACGCTTGCACAGCTTGATCTCTGGAAAAACAGAGATGTTTACAAACCAGGTGTATATCTCTTGTCAAAGAAACTTGATGAAGAGGTTGCACGTTTACATCTTGAGAAGATTGGTGTGAAACTCACAACACTTTCAAAGAAACAGGCCGATTATCTTGGTGTACCTGTTGAGGGGCCATTCAAACCGGACCATTACAGATACTAATAGCGAGTAACAAGTGACATGTGACGGGTGACGAGGTTTCGTTGTCCGCAGCATGTTCATAGGTATGTCGAGCCAGTAATTAATTATAAGGTATCAGTCACTATTTACATCAGGGAATGTGCATGAAAGTCACTGCAATCGGTATAGTTCCTCCGCCCGGGGCGAAAGATAATCCCACAGTAACTCCTGAACTACTGGCAAGTTGCCTTGCAAAGTATTCCCGGTCAAACAAGGGTATTGAATCTATTCTTCAGTCAATTGACTGGAATGATCCGGATAAAGCTGTTGATGCAATTTTCAGGTTTGTTGATTACGGGCATGCTTCAATTACAGGAATGAGCGGTGGTATTGCGATAGTTGTTGATGGCTGTTCGATGTATCTTGCATATAAGATTTTCGAGATAGCGCAATTGTGTGATGGTCAGGAGTCAAGTACACGGTATATCAAGCTTGATAAAAGCAGCCTGCCGGATCCAAAGTCAATCGGTATTCCTGATGATCTTGCGGCAGAGTGGGTTGATATTATGGAAATGTCGTTTGAACTGTATCAGGATGTCTACGACAGGCTTGACGCAGATGCACAGCGGGATCCATCAGTTGTACGACTTCCTTCCAATGCAACTCCGAAAGTTGCTGATCGACTGAGAAAAAACTATGCACTTGACAGAGCACGATATTTTATTCCCTTTGCAACACGAACTAATGCAGCTTATGTCATGACTGCCCGCGTGTGGGCTGAAACCATTAAAATGCTCGATTCGCTGCCGCTTGAAGAAGCCCATGCATGTGCAGCGCAGATTCGTACAGAACTCAATAAGTTTGTTCCCCGTATGGTAAAACACAGTACTCCTGATACTGCAAGTACTGCACAGTCTGCGTTACTACTTGACTATGCGGTACAGTCTATGATTAAAAATGGTATTTCCTATGATACTGTGAAGGATGATGTTTTTGTCGGTGTTGAAAGAAATTACCCTGATTTTCTTGGAGAAATTATACCAATCAGTAATTCTTTCAATGGAAAAGTGAACCGGTACAGTGCAGTCAGTTCCACTATTAGGAGGATGGTAGTTCGGGCTGCATGGAATAATATGGCAATAGCAGAACTGCGTGATTTGAACCGTCACAGAAGTGGATACAGATTCACGCCAATGGTACCGGTTGGTTTTTACCTTCCTCAAGGTGTTTCTCATGAACGGCAGCAACTGCTTTTTGACAAAACTGCATCATTTCTGAGTAAACTTGTCAAACGCGATAATGCTGCTGCGTATGTATATGCGTTACATCTTGGTACACAGGTTGCATTCGAACATTCAACGCATGCTGATAGATTTATCTACGAAATTGAATTGAGAACCGGTATGGGAGCTCATTTCCGTTATGCAGAACATCTGGAGGCAGCTGCACATAAACTTTGCATAAAAGTACCAGCGTTACAACAGTTCATTCAGATTGGCACAGCAGAGCCGGAATGAGATTGAGTTATGGCATTTTCAAATAAACTTGACAAAGAATCCTTTGATAAACTGCTTGAAATAATTGATCGCAATCGTTGGGATCGTCTGAGAAAACGACAGGAACAGCTTGACAATGTTGAAGAAGAAGAGCTTGAATCTGATGATACAGAGTTGTCTCCGGATACTGTCAAGGTTGTTTTATTCGGAACAGAGTGTCCGTTTATTCATTCAATGATTGAAATGCTTCGTAACGAAACAGTGATTGCCTTTTTAAGTGATCCTGAAAAAATGATTACCTTTTGCATGGATCATCAAATTCCGAATTTAATTCTCGATATTGATCCGCCAAGTGATTACAATCTTGTAATGGATGCCTTTGCATCAGCGAAAATATTGCTCCCCGACACAAGAATATTTGCCTGTTCATCAAGAAAAAGTTCCATCGAAGTGGAACATATGAAAATGCATGGCGCAGTAATTCTTGACAAACCTATTTTACGCAAACAGGTAAAAAAATTCTGCAGTCAGTATTGCCGCTAATACGAAGCATTCCGGATACATCATATAAAATATATCGCACATGGTTATTTTACGATAGGGATATTTAGTAAAGAATAATACATGAGAATGATAGTGAAGCATTATAACGGTTCATTGATCATATCTATTGCTGATTCAATACAATATCCATTTGCTAATTCAGTCATAGGAAATTATCTTAAAGATGGTAAGTCTGCAGGGATTGCTGCACGGTGACAAATTAAATAAATGTTGAAATAAAGGATATTATGGCTAAAAACTGGATACATGAAGCTGCTGAAAAAGCCGATGAAAATAGTGGTGTTATAAGAATTGAGAATCCTGAAAAAAGAGCACAAATCGATAACGTACTCCTGAAATTGTGGGATAAGATAAAAAATCATGTCAGAGGACTCGAACTTAAACTTGAACCGGAAATTGAAGCAGACATTGAAAGTGGTGACACCACGGATTTGTTAAGGGTGTTGACGTTTATGCTTTTTGATGACGAAGAACCCGTATGCAGAACCGAGATTGAGTGTTACACCGACCACTGGATGATTAATAATGAATTTTTCCTGTCGCTTGATGAAATGGTAGATGTCCCGATCATACACGAAATACTGGGTAATACCCGTTTCAGCGGTAATCCGCCATCAATGATGATCTATAAGAACGATCCTGAAAATCATTATCAGATTACTTTTAATGCCGGTTGGGGTGAGGACTGGGATATGAAGGACTTTTCGTTTATCACCGAAAGTGTACTTCATTCAATTGATACACATGCTAATATGTGGAAAATCGTTTGTGAAGGTCTGACAGACACCGAACATGCCGAAGAATTTTTGTCAACAGCGTATGAGGTATATGAAGCTCATGAGGTTGAAGGACAGGAAATGTAAACGTTGCATTGAGTAGAAAACGAGTTGTGACGATTTAATTTGCAGATTGCATTGGTAATTGTATAAGAAAAAGACGATCTGCCATACTATTAGAATGTTTTTTTAGAATGTTTGTTGACTTTCGTATTTGTTAAGTTCTGTTTCATATTCTATTCCATACATGTCAAGTACAGTCATAAAAAGTGCAGCAATTACAGGGCCCACTATAAATCCCATGATTCCATAAACTGCGATACCGCCAAGTGTTGAGAATAAAACGATCAGATCATGCATTTTCGCCTCATTACCGACAAGACGGGGGCGAAGAATATTGTCAACTGTCGATACAACAAGAATACACATTATCGCAACAATAAAAGCTTTTCCGTAGTGGCCATAGACTACCTGAAGCAGTGCAGCAGGAAGCATTACCATCCAGGCTCCTGTAAAGGGAATCAACGAAAACATGACCATGACAAATCCCCAGAGCAGCCACGACTTTATTCCAACAGCGAGAAATGTGAGACCACCCAAAAGTCCCTGAGCCAGTCCGATAACAATTGTTCCGCGAATAGTGGCTCTTGATATCATAAGAAAACGTTTAAACAGCAGTTCATCGTACTCATGGCGTAATGGACTTAAATACTGAAGTCTTCGTAATAATTTTTCACCATCCAGAAAGAGGTAAAACATGGTAAAGAACATTATGGCAAATGTCAAGATAAGTGTCAGCACTTCAGTGGATGTTTTATTCAGGAGTGTCGTTCCATAGCCACCAACAGTTTTCAATGCACTGAAAAGCAAGCTTTGCCAGTCAATTTCTATAGTATGAAGTGATGCGAGCATAGGATGTTCTAATAGTTTCGCAAAACTGCTTTCATCACCTTTATGAATTAGATCCTTAATAACCGGTTCTGCTGTACCGTAAAACTGAATCAACTCTTTGGCAATCATCTGAATAAGAAGATAGGTAGGTATAAGTAAACCAAAAAATAGCGCAAGGCAGCACAATATTGATGATATCGGTTTGTTATTGCGGGTTATCCTTAGAAAAAAAGAATACATCGGATAAAAGAGTGTGGTAAAACAGAGTGCCAGAATTACCGGTACTATGAACATCTTTACAATAAAGAAAAGTGTAATTCCAAGCATACCAAGCAGGATCAGCAATGTTTTACGATTCAATGCAATGGTATTAGGTTCAAGATTCGTTTTTTGAATCGCTTTAAGACGTTGTGTCAGTTTTCCCTGTTCAGAAATCGTCGGTGAATCTGAAGATTCTTTTTTTCCAGTTTTTTTGGGTCTATCATGTTTTTTACGCTGAGCCATCAGAGAATCCTGTTTAAAAAGCTATATATAAATGTTGTATGATACATCAAAATTGAGCAGAACAGTAATCTGCTCAATCATACAAAATACTATTTATTCATCGGAAGATGTTGTTGGGTCAGTTTTCTCATCGGTTGTTAAACCTGGTGCAGTTGCAGCATTTGATATTGCCATTTCCAGTGATTCAACTTTTTTCTTCAATTCTTCAATGAACCGTGAACCGGGGTAGGGAGCATCTGCAATCAGTGATTTCATTTTATCAATTAACGGAATGTTATCCTTCGCATCAAGCTTCCTGGTAATTAGTATTGCAGTAGCGACATCTTCTTTTGATGCAGTCAGGGCATTGTTTTTTACCCACCCTTCTTTTGGTGTATATCCTTCTATCCAGACAACTTTTGCCCAGTCATCATTGCGTTCTGTAATTGCCACAAAGTGCATCGGCTGCAATTTAACATCAGTAATTGTTAGCGGATCAGGACGGGTATATACAGATGCGCTAACGATAAAGACTGCAGCTGTTGCATTTACCCGGATTCCTGCTCCAGGTGCCCACCCCTCTTTTCCATCTGAAAGACGAATTTTGTAGTAGACAACAGGTTTATTGCCTGCGCTATCTGTGACAATTTCGCCAAGATCCTGTATTGTTTCACCTTTGCTTATGGATGTAAATGACTTGCCGTCCTTTGATGGTTTATCTTTGATATAATGTTTTTCATAAACACAGACGATGCCTTGCTCTGGTGATTTTTTTTGAGAATCATCCATCGTTGTCGCTGTTGTCTCAATGGCTGTAGTTGCTGGAGTATTGATAACTGATGCACTTTCCTTTTTTTTATCTTTACAACCGGTCGCAACTGTCAATAAAACACAGAAGAAAATCGCAATGACATCAGTTCTTAAGTTCATAGGCACAAAAAATCCTTTTAAAATACAGGTGAACGTTGAACACTCAAGTAATCCAAACCTGGTGATATTGCTTTGAGTTTCCTAATAGACAATAATAATTCATGTACATAAATTATTCAAAGAATTGTTTAAAAAAGTTACATATTGATAAAAAAAGTTGCTATGCATTTTAAAAAGATGGTATAATCGAAGAACTTACAAACGTCAGTAGTAAAAGTATATGGTTGCAGCGTTCGTGTTACGTGACTCAGATACTCTATTGCTATGTTTTTAATAAATGAATCAAGGGGCATAACTGGTTTCCACTCTATGAAATTGGAAAGGATGTAGATTATGGACGAAGGTGAATTGTACGGTAAGATCTATGAGGTACTGACAAACCAATTATTCGGTGTACTGGCTACTGTTGAAAATGGCGTGCCAAAGGCAGTCATTGTTCCGTTTACTGTAACGAACAACCTCAAAACAATTCTTTTCCTGACAAAACATCATACCGACAAATTTAAAAACCTCGAAAACATTGAACCCGTTACCATACTTGTTGATCACAGACCCCATTCCAGTAAACGAATCACTGGTGATTTCGCTGTCAGTGCAACAGGAATTGCAAAAGCAGTGGATCTGAGCGGTGCAACAGCAACTAAGGAACTATTTCTCTTTTGTCATCCGTCACTTGCAGAGTATCTTGCTAATCCGGAATATGCACTTTTGTCAATGCATGTGAAAACCTATGATGTTTCCAATGGGATCAGCGAAGTACACCCATATAAAATGGGGTGAATTAATATAGTGATGATCATTGATAATGAACTGTATATATTCATAACGATCATTTAACGTGTCCGTACCCTGATGAATATTCACATGTATTAGTATTCCGCTAAATGTTACTGTCAAACGTTTCATCCACGTTTTTTTATACAATCCGGGATATATATTTCAACCTGCAGCGCAAAAGAATATTGGAAACGACGACAAAGGATTCAAATGGTGATTAGTATTCGTCACATAGCCGGAATTATTATTTGTTCAGCGATCGGTGTAAATCTGTTTGCAAAGGATACATCAAATACAATATCGAAAAGTAACTTCAATTTTGGTCATCAAAGCGGTTATATGTATTCAAGGATGAGTGATGCATACTTTAAAAGCCCCGGTTCATGGGATTTCCAAACCGGATTTGTAGCGTTTTATACATCAGAGATGCCGATGGTACGAAATGATTACTGGAAGGAACGATTGTTACTCACAATACCGCTTACCTTCATTATCTACCCCTGTGATTTTATCGAACTTGAAATCAACCTGACCGATCTGTTTGTAGAATTTCCCTATGAGAGTATTCATAATGCAGGTGGGAAAACACCAAGGTTTAAAACAAAAATGCGTTTACTAAAGGAACGGACATATCTGCCGGCTGTTGCGTTCACAGTAGGAGTGGCATTTTCCAGTGCAAAACCATTTACGATTTGGGATAATGATCACAACTATGATGAAAGTAACGGGCTTGCCGGTGCCGGTACCGGTGTGGCCGATTATCTGCTGCTGTTTACGATCTCAAAGAAAATTGACACGACCTTAGTCCTTACCGGACGTATCGGTTTGGCACCGCTTGGCAGCCCTGTAGAATATAAGCGCGGTTCAGGTCAGGCAGACGAAATTCCCTATGGCTTGTCAGTATACAAAAAGGTACTGCCATATCTGGCACTGCAATGTGATGTAAGCGGGATGTACAATGGACTGAGCAGTACAAAACTTGCTCACTATTCAGTCGCACGACTTCAGGTGATAGGCTTGACAAAACGATGTGACTATTCATTTAATATTGAACATGGACTTACTAAGGAAAGCGATGAATGGGTTGGTGGAATCTATACTACAATGCATTTTGGCAGAAAAAATAGTAGCAAGTAGCAAGTAGATAAGTTGACAAGCACTACTGACTACTGACTACTGACTACTGACTACTGACTACTGACTACTGTTAAACCACCAACTCATAAGCCTCTTTAAGTGTCTTGATGTCAATTTTCTTCATTTTAAAAAGTTCGTTCATTACATTATGTACCATTTCGGTATCCGGATCGCTGAGCATATCATGAAGGTCAGCAGGAACTATCTGCCATGAAACGCCATATTTATCCTTAAGCCATCCGCATTTTTGTGCATTCAAATCACCCTCATCAGAGAGTCTATCCCAATAGTAATCAATTTCATCCTGATTGATGCAATTTACAATTAAAGAGATTGCTTCATTAAAATTAAAATTTGGTCCACCATTGAGTCCAACAAACTGTAGTCCATCAAGCGTAAATTCAACGGTCATCACCGTTCCGGCTTCTTTACCATGAACATCATGGCCAGCCTTTCCATAACGAATTATGCGATTGATACTGGAGTTGTCGAAAATCGAGACATAGTAAGATGCAGCTTCTTCTGCATTGCAGTTAAACCAGAGGTTGGGCATAATGCGCTGAATTCTTGACATAGTGTACTCCTTTTAATGTGGTGACAAGGTATTAATGTATTAAATAATGATAAGTAGCTCCTTAAAATAATAGTAACGTTTCTGTGTATGTTAATATTGTACGTTAAAAAGAAATGTTTAGCTATTGCTATTTTTGGTAATTGCCGGGTGAAGAGGATGTTTAGGCAATTTTCATTAACTGTCGATGTGTCCGGGATGGGGTAGATCCTGATTACATCAGTTGTTTGTTTTCTTTTGCAGCTCTTTTAAGTTTATTGTTAGCAAAGATAGCAACCTCAACCCGACGATTGAGAGTTCGTCCATCAAGCGAGCCATTATCTGCAATTGGTTGATCTTCACCATAACCAACAGTAGTGGTTCGTCCTCCTGATACGCCCTGTGATTTCAACTGACGGGCTACTGATTCAGCACGGGAATCGGATAGCTGTTGATTATGTGCTTCGGAACCAGTTGAATCAGTATGACCTTCAATAAGAATCTCTGTATCTTTATATTTGTTGAGTACGACGGCGAGCTGATTAATGTTCTGCTGCGAAACCGGTTTGAGTGCAGAAGAATTGACATCAAACAATATACCTGAATTGAATGTGATCTTGATACCTTCACCAATACGTTCTACTTTTGCATCTCTGATATCATTTCGTATCTCAGCAGCCTGTTTGTCCATATAAGCACCAATTGCAACTCCTGCACTTCCACCGATAGCCGCGCCAATAATAGCACCAGCAGCGGTATTGCCTGCTTTTTTACCGATAGCCCCGCCAATAGCTCCACCAGCTCCTGCACCGATACTCCCACCTAAAATTGTACGCCAGTGTGCGCAGTTACAGAAAACCAATGAGAATGCAACCACAATCCATAGCACTTTTTTCATGTTATTTCCTTTGATATAGTTTAACGATTCATGGATTTATTACTTAGTGTCAAAACTAATAAAATAGCATTTGCCAAATGACCGGTAAAGGCAGATGGATCTGTCAAAGCACTTCACCTTCTTTACGTACAAGAAGCCCGCTGGTAGATACCATTACTTTGAATACAGCGTGATGATCCGCAGAAATGAACGTCGCAGAACCGTATTCTGCATCAACCAGCGGCTTGAGTGCCATCCATCGCATCCGGAACCGATACATATCGATTGTACGGTTTTCAGACAAAGCGTGCATTGTATGAGGTTTGTTTCTTTCATCATCAATGGATATATACCGCCCGCCGATTCGTTCAAGCTGGTAACCGGTATGAATTCCAAGCACATTAAACCAGGGGTGCCATTTCAGAATATGAGCATCCACATACACCTGATCACCTTCGCAGATATACTCTGATGTTTTTCCATCAGGAAAGACTATACGGGCAACAAAACGCTGTTTCCCGGCCGGTTCAATGGTAATTGTTGCAGCGCACTCCTCATGAATGAGTGACCGATAGCCATGATTGGCAACCCAGAGAACAGTGCCGGTAGCGGTAAGCGAGGTAAAAAGGAGTAGCAGAATCGTATGTTGAATAACTCTGAAGAACCGGAATTTTATCAGGGCACGCACTGTTGTAATCAGAAAGAACAGACTGAGAAGCGCGGTAACAGAGATGATTATTATTAATGGATACATAGCCATAACAGTACCTTCTGCAACAAGTTAATAACTCTGATAAACCCGCCGGATCTACGTCCGTCTTAAATAACGACTGCAATTAAAATACTATCATGATTACTCTGATAGTTCACAAAAAACATACTTAGAATTTCTTTAATAGGTGCGATTTTTAGTTGCAGTCCACGTATCAATCTGTTCAGATGAGGATATGATGTTGGTTTTTAAAATAAACGGGTAATTGGGGACCATTTACATTCGTTAAATTCAATGTAGTATCGCGATATTCCACAATAACTGCAGTTGTGTGAAACAGGGCGGAAAGCCTTGTTCCTTTGCAGGGAGTATCTCTGTTACTAATTTCTTTTTTCATAATTTGGTTGATATCGAATCTGACCTATTAACGCCAGGAATGTCCACAACTTGGACAATCAACCCTGTGCACGCAAAGTTTTTTCCCGCATGCAGTGCAAATCCATCGCTCATTTTCACTGCGTACAAATTCACGGATTCCGGCATGCTGAATATGATTGAGATTCTCAATCATACTCATACCATAGTTCTTTTGGTATCGTACATCGAGCTGTTTTAATCTCGAACATGGATAAATATCACAGGAATAGCAATATTTGGCATTCCTCTTTATCCGGTAGCATTTTCGAATCCGGCACAAAATGCACGATTTGGTTTTATCACTGTCCCCGCCACGACAGCCGGGACAGTGTTCTTTTTTTTCCCGCATGGTGGCATAACAAATTCGACAGTTCATACCACATGGAGCAATGTCTTTAATTGTTGTCCTGCGTTTATCAGGTATTACGCGTAAAGGCATACATGCTCCAGAAAACTGACATACTTGTAACCTTGTCTCCGTCGTATTATGCTATTGCTCATTATTGTAAAATCCGTTTTTAACCGGAACCTTATTCCGGAGCTGTTCGGCAGGGCGTAAGAGTAAGCTATTTTTACGCTCACTTACTACCTTTTTAAACTTAAGAAAAGCGACTCAGAACCCATTAACCTTTAACAAATGTACATATTTCTTTCTAGTAGTATTTATCTATTAACGAAAGGATATGTATGCCAAGGAAGTCCTATTTATCTCATATGCGAATGTTTAAGACGAATTTTAAAAATAAATTCAGCCAGGTCCAAATCTCAAACATGTTGCAGATTTACCGAAGTACGGTACAATGTTTGTTGCAGTACGTTTTTTGTGATGACATAAACGGGTAAATAATCAGATTCCTAATATAGAAATCTCTATTTTTAAAATTAAGAAAATCATCTTCAGATCTTAAATAATCAAACTCCATCTAAAAATATGATCTATGCGGATTACTGTTAGATCATACCTAATAACATATTGTTAAATAACACATTATGTATGGTAATCTCTTTGTTGAATTCAGGTCGGTTGATTAAAGTTTAGCATTTGGCACAGCGCTTGCGTTAGTTAATACTGTCAGTTAAAAAATAACACAATGCTATTTGACAGAGAGATAAATTAAAACTTACTGTATGTAGGTAAAATGTATAAACCGTTTCATTTAAAGGAGTATTACTATGCCAATTCCAGCATACATGTGGCTTGAAGGTCAGGGTGGAAAAATTGAAGGTGGTTCAGTTGTTGAAGGTCGTGAAGGTAGTATTGAGGTTATCGAATTTCATCATGAGGTTCGTATTCCAACAGATCCGGATACCGGAGCCCTTACTGGAGTAAGAAAGCACGAGGCTTTCCAGATCGTTAAAGCATTCGATAAGGCGTCACCACTGCTGTACAAAGCGGTATGTAATGGTGAATCGTTCCCGACATTGAAACTTGACTGGTACAGAATTGACGAAAAGGGTGATGAAGTACTTTATTTCACTCACTCTCTTAAAGATGTAAAGGTGTCAGCTGTTGAGCCCCTTATGTATAATGTAAAGGCAAAAGAATTTGAAAAGTATGTTCACATGGAGAAAGTAAGTTTCCGTTATGCTGAAATCACGTGGGAATATACCGATGGTGGCCTTATCCATACCGATTCATGGAATGCCGGTCGCTAATTAATAAGACAGTTTTGAGTAGTATACAACGATTCTTTGCATATTGCAGAGAATCGTTTTTTCTTTTATTGATAAAGTCGTACATACATTACTTCTGCCGTACCGTGATGCCTCGTGCCATTTCTTCCTTGTCGAGCACGCCGTCAGAAATACCGTATGTTTTCCCGTCCTTGTCATTGACAGTATATATGCCAACCCATGACTGAAAGTACTTCGACGCGGGGTTGAAACGCTGCGAATATGATGTACCCCCGGCTGCTTTTGGTAAAAGGTAGTAGTTTCTTCCGGTATGGGTAATTCTCTGTGCCTGCCAGTAATTGCCCATGTTCAGGGAAAAGACTTCGGGAATCCACGAATCTGTGATATGGGTAAAATTGGGATCGGTACTAGTCGAGGGGTCCGAAACACCGGAACAAGAGAGAGTAATAATTCCAAATACAACCAATATGATGAGCGAATATTTTTTTATCATTGAAACTTCCTTTATATATGAGGCAGCGGAACCCCTTAAAGCCAAAGTGTGGTGCTGAATCCTACGGATACATCACTTTACTACCACACCTGGCCATTATTATCACTTTGGATCTATACAACTGTTTGGTACGTTACCTTCCAACAATCGGCAAAGGAACTGTTGTCTCATGGAGTTGAGCCAACAGGTCGCGAAATTCCTGTGGAATACCAACGAACTCATCAAGAGATGAAAATACCAGCTCAATCAAGGCCTTGTTTTCCGTAGATGAATAGGGCATGAAATCCAAATTCCCATTCTGTATATCAGAATCAATATCGATATAGAGTGCTGGTGTTACTGGTGAAAAATCAAAGTCATTCATTGATATTGTTCTGATTTTGTCATTGGTCAATGTTTTGTAACTTATTTTCATGTTGTTAATATCGTAAACTATACTCCATTGAGTAAAGTAACCCTGATTGACAGAACCGAGTATCATAAATGAATAATCGATTGGGTTATATCGACAGCTATAATTTTTAGTATAGTACGAAGCGCGCACAAAACGATCCAATGAGGATGTCGTTTGTGGGAGCTGACGTGGAGAATGGATATAACGAAAGTGTTTCATATAGTTTAGCGAATTATCATATGTATCATTGCTCAGTGCAGTAAAAGGCAGCGAATGATTATGATGAATGACTGTTTTATTGTTGACATATTCAAGAACACCCGCATCACCTGATTTATCGGATATCAATACATGAATAGGATACGTGGAATAAAGGGACATACGCATTGCGTTATCACTTGCAAGTACTTCATCAACTGATGAGTAATTATCAAGCATATACTGTATCCATTGAAGTTCAGTTAAACCGAATCGGGAATCGATAGCCGGATACTCAGGTTTATCAAGTGCCATCAGTTCAATTACCAGTCCAGCCTCATTCATACCACCGCTAGGCATCTCTTTACCAAATTGGTTAAAGGTTATGCTTCCATATTTTGATACCCATGCCACCCTTTTTTCATCATTGAGCGGAAGTGAGACCTTGACAAGATTTCTTTTGTTTATCGAAACATGGGCATTACCAATCGGAAAATCATAATTTTTTCCGAAAAAGTGGTGTCTCGAGTCGCTTAAAGAAAAACTGGTGCACGGATAAATGTTTGACGTAAAGGTAAACAGTGATAATGAGACTACGGCAGTTTTAAATAATTTTTGTATCATTTTTACTCCTTCTGTGTAAATGATTTGATACTGATTTGTAAATGTCGATAACGATTACAAGTGCCTTATCATCACCATGGCGACGACCCATCAGTTTTATTTCCGGGGAGGTAGTTTCACCCGGTAGAGTTCGCCGGAATCCCAGCAGGTTCCATAGAGAACAGCTGCAGCGTTCTCGTGCGCGAGGACCGATGTCTGTATTCCGTACATGTTTCGAGATATTCCGGTAACGTCATACTGGCGAACTGCGACCGGTTTACTGGTCTTGCTGATATCAAACTCCAGCCAGGAATCCGTAAGCGGGCCTTTGACAAAAAGGGCCGTTCCTTCAATAAGCATGTATTCGGGCATAAATGGCAATGGTATTTCAGTAACTTCTTTTTTATTCTGTATATCAATAACGGCCAGTCTGTCACGCATGTCGTCGCATACGTACAGGTACCGTTCATCGGGTGAAAGTTCAAGGCCCACGCTTCCGGGTATAGCCGCGATTTCCACGGGTTCCTGTTCTCCGGGGGAATGTGAGAATGCGCCACGACCATTGATCGAAAAGTAAATCCTGCCTTTATTGTCTTCAGTAACACCGCAAACTCCGTACGTACCCGCGAACAATCCGTCAAGAATGGTTGTTGCAGTGCCGGACGCGTCGATGGATAAAATCCGGTCTTTGGCTCCGCAGAGAAAAGTCCCGTCCTGACGACGGTGAATATCAAAAAGGTAGACTTCCTCTTTTCCATGAGTGTATGATCCGTCCGCGCCGGGTATTACAGTAAATACAGAATCCACACCATCGGTGGTGTGCGAAATGATAGTATTGCCGCCTTTCCCGATATATAAAGTTCCGGTTGACGGGTCAATTGCTATCCCGTGAAGCGCATTTCCAAGATGAACGATTTGCCTGGCGTCAAGTGTTACTTTCTCAATCATTCTTTTAGCCATACAACCGGTTGTCAGGAATACAAAAATAATTATCACTGATACAAAAGATACAATACATGGACGGTTCAACTTTATACTCCTTGAAACCATTTTACAGTATACAAGCTCATGGTTGACTTAATGGTGAATAAGTACAGGTGGCTGATAGGTAATTTGAATTATTTTTCTTATGAGTTTAAAATATTTCCTGCATTGGAAAGAGACAACCAGTAAATGGATTTATGATGTAAAGCAGCAACCATTTTTTGAAAAAGTCAGTTACATTATCAATGAATAAAAGATTAGCGTTTGAACCGGCACTGATTGAACATGAAGGATTCTAACCTTTAACCTGTACCCAAACAGTTCTTACACTTTATCAGGTAACGCCGGAGCAATCATAGATCTACAACAACTCAGCAACAGTGTACTTTGTATTTCTTATCGAATCATCAGGAGTGATTTTTAGTTGCAGCCCACCGATTCCGGCACTGACAAAAATGTAATCATAGTATAGTACAAACAAAAATTCCAGTTTTTTCTCCCCGAAGCACCTGGGTCTTAAACACCTGATCAATATTCTGTCCAAGTTTACTTGCAACTGAGATTGCACTCAAATCGGTTTCATCCACGTCATATTCGCAAAGTTCATAGGATATGCCCATATTATCCAGCAAACGGGCCGCATTAGTCTTATTCGTATATCCTCCCTTTTTAATCAGATGGTTTGAATAATAAAAATAACCTATGTAACAGGTGAGAGTTGCTCATAAAAACCTTGATTAAAATGAAATCAGTTCTTGCCTGTAACTGGCATCGTACTTTATATTGTAAATCATTGCGTCAATTTCAGTAAAAGAGCAGTTCTTTGTTGAAAGGAATACTGAATGGCAACACCGGCCTATGTTTCTTTTATGGTGAATAGTAAAGCACTTAAAGGCTCCTCTCTTCAGGATGGTAAAGACGGCTCTTCACTTGTGATATCATTTAAACATGCGGTATTCTTCAAGGAACTGGAACTTTTTACAAATAATCCCATTCGTGAACATCTCCCGCTTTCATTTTATAAGGAACTTGACAGTACATCAGTGACACTATACCAGCATATGACCCACGGATCAATAATGGATTCTGTAACAATTGACTGGTATAGGTTTGACGAAAAGACTCAGAAAGATGAGATATATCTTCAGCATATTCTCGAAAGAGTAAAAATATCCTCCATCGGGATGGTAATGCCAAACATCAAGGACAGACAATTTGAACGTAATGTGCATATGGAGGAGGTCACGCTTCGATATGATAAGATCACATGGTTTTGTCCAAATGGTTACCTGCGCTTTACTGATAGGTGGAACTTCTCGCTCGGATTTCATTCCCGTAAAGAGTCAGAGATGGATGCAATTTTAGAAGGAAGTGCATTGACTGATGATTTCGCCGACTGGCTTGAAGAAAGAAATGCACAAAAAGCAGCTGTCAGGAAAATTCCTAAAAAAACAACAACTTTTGTTTTCAAGACAAAGGATGGCACTGTACTCAAAGGTGTCACAATAAAACTCGCCAGTGGAGAATCTTTTGTCAGTGATAAAACCGGGACGGTTATAATTGAAAATTACAAGAGTCCATCAGACAAAATTGACATAGTGAGCATAGAACTTGCGGCATAAAGCGATCTTTGTGTTGTTAAGTGATGCGTATTGTAAAAGTAAAAGGTTCAGCCATTGGGCTGAAAATGACGATAGAGGAATGTTTACAATCAAAAAATCAGATATGCTAATTGCGATAGGAATAGAACTGAATGCCTGAAATTATCCCGGTTTTTGACTATGCAACAGGTAAATGGTCCTCAATCAATGGCCTTTTACAAGGTGATACCTACACTATAATTCTTGATAAAAAGGCAGCAAGGCGTGCCCGCCTGACAGGTATGCTCTTTGATGCCAATAAATGTTTCCTGCTGCCTCAAGGGTTGCCAGGTATAAAAACAATAATTGATATGCATAAAAGTGATCCCAACGATGAAGTACTCATAGTCGGACATGCTGGCAATGACGAGGATCTTGCAGGTGCAGACATCGCTTATGACCGCGCACAGATTATCGGGGCATATCTTAAATCCATTCCCAGTATTTGGCTCAACTGGTTCGGGCCCGATAAAAACGCCCGTTCACGATGGGGAACACGGGAGATTCAACTCATGCTTTCCGTACTTCCCGAAGATGGTTCACCTCTTTACGAAGGATATGCATCAGGCATTACTGATGAAAAAACTACAAAAGCAATTAAGGGCTTTCAGGAGTATGCAAATAAAGAAAAGGGATTAAAACTTACAGTTGATGGAAAGGCGGATTTCGAAACACGTAAGGCAATTGTCGAAGCATATATGGAAATCTCGGATACCACATTCGCAGAAGATGTCATTCCTGTTGCACATGGATGTGAAGGACATTTTGAAGATTCAGAAACAGCATCGGGAGTTGTTTCCGATGATCGCAGGCTTGAGGTGTTTTTCTTTAAAAATGGTATTTCTCCCAGACCTGATAACAATATTTCTGCAGAAGGATCTACTCAGTATCCATTATGGCTCTCACAGGTTTCAAAGAACGTTGACTTTGAATGCCATGGTATACACGTTCAAATTATTGACAACGAAAAACAGCCTGCACCTTTTGCCAACGTTACACTAAAGGGTCCGACAAGCGGGAATGCAACTGCCGATGAACATGGCTTTGTCTCATTTTTCGGGCTCAAAGCTGGAGAATATACGATCAGTTCCGAAATGAAGGGCTATAAAATCGGGGTTTCAAAGCTGGTCTATCCAACAGCGAAAACAGTATCGGGATTTGCTGCAACTAAAAAGACTGACAAATCAGCTGCGTAGGAGAAATATATGGCATTTGGGTTAAATGTAAAAGTAGAGGCACCCAAAGTCGAAGTGCCCAAAGTTGATGTTGCCGCTGCAGCAAAAAGTGCAGCCAGCGCGGCAACAGGTGCAGTATCCGGAGCAGTGGATAGTGCTAAATCCGCTGTCAATAGTGCGGTCGACAGCGCAAAAGGCGCGGTCAATGATGCCGTAGGGGCAGTGACCGGTACCGTGAACAGTGCAGTCGATGCCGCAACCGACGCTGTTGAAAGTGTCAAGGCATCGCTGAGTACCGTTGCCGGGGCGATTGCCGAGGTGGCGGTTTCGTTTACCGGTGCGATTGAGGATTTTGTTCTGGAACCCCATTTGCAGCTTGACGCGAATGCGAGTTTCGGGAAAACGAAGTTTGAGAAGGGGCCGATAAAAGTCATCGTTGAACACACTCCTGCGCAAGCGGTTAGTATTACCGATGAAGTACATCTGTTTTGTAGTTCTGGAGCGTATGACAAAAAGATGAGAGTGAATGAGTTCGCAAGCGGTGGAGAACATACCGTAAAGCTGCAGTTCAATGATGCTCCGATGGATGAACGGTATTCGCTTGAGATAATCCGTTCAGATGGAAGGATCAAACGCATGTTCAGTGATGTTGCATATGGAGATTTACGAAGAACCAAACAACGGTTTGTATAAACGGGATATACGACAAATTACAAATTTATGAGAAGAGTTCTAAAGCATGAGTGAAGAATCACTGCCTTACTGGCAACGATATGACTGGGACGGTGACGGTGACGTCGATGAAGATGATGCCAGTGTGTATCTGTCACAGCACCTGCTTATCCGTTTGACTGATCCGGATAAAAACCCTCTGCCGTTTGCACTTTGCAGAGTTGTTGGTGACACTGAACCGACGGTGTATGAGTGTGATGAGGATGGAGTTGCACATATTCCTAAACCTGAAAATGATATCGCAACTATTGATTTAGAGTGGGAACCAGAAGGCGTCGGTGGTAGTGAACGATTTTTCTGGAAAGGTACTTTTAATATTTCTGTTTCGGACAAAAATGATGATGCATGCTCTTTACGGTTGACTAATCTTGGTTTTGAGGGTGCAACACTTAAAGAACAGGTCCGCGCCTATCAAACCTATTTTAATCGTCCAACTGAGGGAAATATTGCGGAAATACGCGATGAAATGGTTGACTGGCATGATGGAGGAGAATATCCCAGAACGAAAACAGTTGAAATCATGCTGTTGGATGACAATCTGGAACCTGTTCCTAATGTACGATGCAGAATTGTCAATGAACCTGACATATATACAGGTAATTCCGACGGCATAGTTCAGATACCTGTACGTGTTACGGATTCGATCGTTGATATTGAGTGGGATGGTTATGGCAACAGTGAAGAAGACGAAACATCTGGTTTTTACATGCAACAGACTGTAACAATTGGCTGTGACGGAGATGGTGAGGTGTCTATTTCACGAAAGCTGTCAAACCTCGGATTCGATGGTGACAGTCTTGATTCCCAATTTCGCAACTATCAGGCATTCTTCGGCAAAACTCTTGTTGGAGACAATCCCTCTGACCGCGAAGAGCTGTCGCAGTGGGTTAGTAAGGACACATCACCTGTGTCAGCTGATGTGAATTCTACAGAAGAAAGTTCATCAATCGTTTAAAAGGAGAATCCGATGGGAGGACCAATAAAGGCTGCTCCAAAAAAGTCACCATGTAAATGCCCGCCTCCTCTTCCTGCTCCTCCGGGATGGGAGTGGAAAGAAAGAGATCTGAGTTCAAGTCCAAAGACTGGTTCCGCTCCTGCCAACAGAGCAATAGAGACTACCTACAGAAATAAATATTCTAGTAATGACGTTTTATCAGATATGCTATTTGAGCGAGGCTCAAGTATGGCTGATCAAATGTTAAAGTTGACACGGGATGAAATATGGCGAGGAATTCAGAAACGCCAGTGGGGTACCAGACTACCCCGAGGTGCGAAAGAACGAAAATTTGCTGATTACTTTCTGGAACGTTATTACGGAGTTAGTCAGCCTTTGCGGCCTGATATAATCGATTTCACCAGAAGAGTGATTTACGAAATCAAAACAAGGCATTACATCAGTGCAGGCTACCAACAACTTGCCGATGATTACAAATTGGCACAGGAAATATCTGATGAATATGATCGAGAATTTCCTGATGAAGGCCCTCATAAGTGGGTCCAGGGAACCGCCATATGGAAACCGCCGCATATAATCTCGATCCAGCAGGGTCAGGTGGTATGCACCGGACTGACTGATCATTCTGGAGAAGAACATACACGAGGTTTGATTATCTACCGCGTGTATGAATTGAAAAAGAAGAATGAGGAAGAGAGAAAGAGAAATATCAACCAAGTCGCAGTACCCGAAACCAAGGAAGACACTGAGGCAAAAAAAACACCGAAGATTGTAAATATGCATCCTCAGCTGCAAATCGGTGATTATGAAGAACAACAAAAATTCATTGTAATGTTACAGAAAGAAATTGATCTCAAGGTTGCCCCCGCACCGGTGGGTACAGAATTTGTAATTATTTCGGAACAGGGCATTTACATCGAATTTGTTGGTAAATACATTATGCAAAATACCATCAATAACTTGCAGGTTCGTGCAATGGATCCGAAATACAATCCGGTAATCGGATTGAGGAATTTAACGCTGGCAGTTATCATAAGTGCTGAGGCTGCATATCTAACGATCGCACTCTGTGTATTTTCAAGTGTCGCTATTGCCGGCACATCAACTGCAGCAACTACCACCGCAGCTGCAACTGCAGTTGAAGGTGCAACAAGTGTTGGAATAGCAGTTGAAGCAACAACAGCCGCAAAGGCAGCACAAATAATCATTCTGCATCCGGCAACTAAAATCACCGCCAAAGCCGCTGGTGTTTTACTGGTAATGGGTTTAGCCAAAAATGCAGAGGCGGACAAGCCCGAGGTAATTCACGAACAGATGCTGATTGTTCCAAAGGATCAGGTTCAAAGTGATGGAAGTGCCGAAGGGGTGACTTACCAAGGAAAAAAATTTTACGTGATCGGGACAGCTCGGTCCTGATTTTCTGGGATGGTGATCATGGCATCAAATATTGACAACTGGGTGGAACGACTTAAGAATGCTTTCGATGGTTTGGGTACAGATGAGTACGAAGTACTTTCCGTTCTCACGGAGGCTAAGGGGCAGATGCAGGAATTGAATTCCCGTTACCCGGAGCTTGAAGATGAACTATACAGTGAGTTAAATGAACAGGAACTGAAGAAGGCGCTGCCGCTGTATTATGAAGTACCTTCCCCGCGCCGCGCAAATCCGCAGGGTGTTGATGATCCGGATTGGGCCAATCGTTTATACAACGCTTTTCACCCTTCAGGATTATTCAATAGTACTGATGAGGATGCCCTAATGCTTGTTTTGAGAGAGGCGTATAACGCTGGACAGATGGGTGCTCTTGACAAGTTGTTTCATGAACGATATCCCGGTGAAGACATACTTGAAGAGTCGCTGTACAGTGAGCTCAGTGGAGATGAACTGAAATCGGCGCTGAGGCTTTACTATAAAGGACTTGCCAGGGAAACAAATAATACTGAGGGTACTGGCCCAGAAGGCATACCTGGTTCTGAAACTGGTTCCAGCGGCACAGCACAGGTTTATGACAAACCCAGAAAAATAATAGTTGACGGCACCATAGTTCCCGGAAGCCATAAGAATCCCGTTGTTAGATCGGTATCGGTCGGTAGTAGGATCTCTTCTCCTGCTGGTGCGATAAAAGGAATTCAAGAATATCCAGAGGCATCGGAAGAACCGCAGGCAGACGATGAGGATGAACTGCAGCATATTTCTTTGATTCTAAAGAATTCTGAAGAGGTTGTTTCTAATGTTACGTATGAAGTTGTCGGTTCTGATGGAAAGAACTATACTGGAACGACCTCCGGGACCGGGCTGCTTTCGATAGAGGATGTCCCGGCTGGTGAATGTTCCCTCAGATTGGCAGGATACGAATACATTATTCCCACATTTCCGTTGGATATCAGCAATATCGAATGGCAACTCAATAAAGAATACTTCTGGATAGATGCGGAGGAGAATACATGATAAATATCAACTTACTTGCCGATTCGAAAAATCCGGCGAATATAGTCAATTACAATGGGAAACTCAGAATTGTTCTTTCGAATCTTCCAAAAACAGCAAATAATGTCAGGATTGTACTCAATGAAGTTTCCTCAACAAACGACGAAGCGACAACTGCAAGAAAACTGATGACGATAAAAGGTTCAATCAGCGATAAAAAATTTATACTATCGGAGGCTCCGACAGAGAATTTTGATCCACTTGCCGCAGATCCTTTTGCAAATTCAAATTTCCAGAATCCTGAGTTTCACAAACAGGGTGATGATTATTCGACAAGTACACCTAAACTCATCGTTATATTCAATTCAAAAGAGTTTGAACTCGAACTGCCTGACCGAAAAGAGGAAAAACCTTTCTACGAAATTTCTGCAGAATGCTATATTGGTGACAAGCTCGATTCGAAGCTTTCCGGAAAAATACAGGTTCGAAGACCTATTGACACGATGATAGTTCCTGATATTGGCCTTACAAAGAAGCAGACTAACGGGGAGCTTGAAGACCATCGATCAAGTGCACGATTTGGAGATCAATGGTTAAAATATGCAAAAGCCAGAAGATCAATAGTCAAAGTCGGAATTGATTCAACGCTTCAGGCCTTCGAAAATTCAGTAATAACCGCTGCAGGCATAAGCAAATACGGCAAGGTAATACTGTTAACCGGGCACGGTGCGACTGGAGAAGGAGCAATCGGGGAAGATGGGAATCCATTGCCTCGCGCAAACAATCGTTTTCACATTACAGCTTTTGATACTACCCCTTCAAGCATCAAAGGCATGATTAACCATTCAAATAAAATAACTGCCGAGGAGCTCAGCTTTCCAGATATAGCGGAAAAACAGGCTGACGGAACCTGGAAATACAAGGATGAAGAAAAAGTGGCTGATGAGAAATTGATAAGGTTGGGAAAAAAAGTTGATATGCTTCTCAAAATTCGTGATGCATTCAAAAAAAACAATGTTACAAAATTCATTGTTGTGTCCTGCAATGTCGGAAATGATCCGGAGTTTGGTTCAAAACTTGCGAAAATCCTTAAAACGCCGGTAGGATTATACCGTGACTTTGTTGTGGTTGACGCAATAATGGAAAATGGAAATGACGCATTTGTACAGTGTTATCTTTCTGGTGGTACGATCCCCCCACAAGATGAAAACCATCTGTCAACAAGAGATATTCCGAGCGGTTGTAGGACTTTCAATCCATAACATTCCCGGCGTCAACTTCATTCTTGTAGTGGTCTCGGCTGTTTCGGTTTACGTAATCGCATTTCAGGGAAATCTCACTGGCGATTATACAAAGTACAGTGAATGACCTAACGACATGTAATGCCGCCTCTGTGGAGACAGATTTCTGTGGCTTGCAGGCTCATGGCTTACCTATTGCGACCACGGTTTAATGATCATTTTATTCAGTGATGCATTATATCTTATCCGGGAGTTGACAATATTATCTACCTATTAATATCGATCATAGATTAAAAAAAATTAACAGAATAGTAGTATCTGACTAATCCAAGTACTAATTTAAAATCATAAGTAAAATAGATCACATTATCAATCAGCCAGCCGAATAACAAATAATCACAACTTTTTTTGAATTTTGTCTCCTATTAGTTGTAGACAAAACCATCTGAAAATGAAAGGGGTACCTTATACGGAAATTGTTACGGGCAGATAACGGAATGAATATCGTTGGGGAAGGGATAAAAACCATACTGTTCGCAGCTCCATTTGCGACTGTCACGGTCTGAACAGCGATTAAGATACCGGATCTTGTAAGAATCTCTGTTCCAGATAACATATACTTTCCAAAAGAGTACCTGATCATTTTACTGGTAGAATAAAATCTATGAAACAAAACAATCTCTTCAGACTCTTATTAACAATTCTTCACCTGCTCCTTTTATGTACTATGCATGCGAATGCATTTGAGCATTTCATCTCCCGTAATGGAAACCGATTATATGATGGTGATTCGCTGTTTCGTTTTATATCATTTAATGTCCCCAATCTGCATCTACTTGAGGATGATTTTGCATTTACCAATACCAACCAATGGTCACTTCCTACAACATTTGAGATACATGACGCAATGAAAGCCGTGCAGCAGGTTGGAGGTACAGTGATCCGTCAGTATTGTTTAAGAGTGCATCGACGCCATGATCCGGCGATTGGACCGGAGCACCTGACATCATGGCGGACCTATGATGAAGCCGCATTCAGGGTAATGGACTCGGTACTCGCTATAGCCGGTGAATACGGCATTCGGATAATCATTCCATTTCTTGAAGGGCCTCCCTGGTGGGGAGCAAAAAAAACATTTGCCTGTTTGCGTGATGGTAATTACCATTTCGAAAGTGATAGCGTGAAAAATGACTATCGCCATCTGGTAAAGTATATTTGCAACCGGCGAAACAGTGTTACCGGAATTCAATATAAAAATGACAAGACAATTCTCTGCTGGGAAACCGGCAATGAGATGAATACTTCCAGTAATTGGCTCAGTGAGATGACCGAATTTATCAAATCGGTCGATTCGAACCATTTAATCATGGATGGTAATTATGGTATACGTTCTGCTGCTCTTGACGATCCGAATATCGATATTGTCTCAAACCATTACTACAAAAAAAGCGCACACAGAATTTCCCGTGATATTCATAAAATCAGAGAAAAAAAAGCATACATCGCAGGTGAATGGGGCTGGTCATTAAAAAAAACGGAGGAAGTAATTCCGCGTATTATCAATTCATCTGCATCAGGTGCCTGCATCTGGTCCCTTCGTTACCGGTACCGCAATGGAGGATTTACCTGGCATCATGGTGAGGGGATGCATTGGCCTGGTGGTTTTCTCCGTAACGAAATGGTTGATGAGGAAGCGATTCTGAAAGCTGTTCGTAATGGTGCATTTACCATTCGCGGACTAAGTCTTCCTCCGATTTCTCCTCCGTCTCCTCCAAATCTGCTGCCAGTAATACACCCATCGTTAATCAGCTGGCAGGGATCCACGGGAGCGCTCACATATCATATCGAACGTTCACCATCCCCTGAAGGCCCCTGGAATACTATTGATTCTTTACTGGATGAGACCGTTATTGCATACCGTTCTATGTTCAGCGACACCAGTGTTTCACTTGATAGAGAATACTTCTACCGCATGTTCGCACACAATTCAGCAGGATCCTCAGAGGCATCAGCGATTGTGGGTCCGGTTCTGGTGACGCATCATACGCTTGTTGATGAATTTATTCCGTCAGGTAAAAAGCACCATCTTCTGAAGGGAACTGCTTTTACCAGTAAGAAACCATATCAGTTCAAGTATGATTTTCATCGAATGAAAGGGTCTTCGGGTGATATTATTGAATACAAATGTGATGGATCTGTCTCAGAGGTTAGACTGTTTGCATATTTCCCCGGAAATGCAAAGGATGTCTCAATTATGATTTCACAAAATGATTCCACATTTATTCCCAGCAGCGTTCAACGTACATCTTTTCCGTATTGTTGTACCAACCCCCGTGACCGGCTTGCACTTCCGGTTCTTTTCACTGCTGTTGTAACACAAAATAACAGCGGCAGTGTACGGATTGTCTTTCCTCGTGGCAGAATGCAGGCAGGCAGATGCGAAATTGATTATAAATAAGGCATTATCTGCATGAACAGATAATGCCACTATCGAACCAGGTGGCGGGAGAGGGTAAACCTCCTGTTGGCTGTGAATACGGAATAAACATCTCGGTTCGTTAAGTATCAACAAATTCCTGACTGATTATTTTTTTTGCAATTGCAGCGATGGTAACAATTTTTCCCCGAAAATCCATTATCTCCTCAATTGTAGGCTCACTTCGGCTATATTCAAAAACCGGGCAGAGCATCTGCGTGTTTTCATGACGTATAATTGCATTGCGTAATGATGTATCAATGTGAATTACTTTGTCTAACGCATCAAGTAAATCAGTAATGGTGTGGTTATCAGGAAGTTGTTTGTGATAATCAAGAATTGCCATTGCGTAACTTTCGAATGCCATCGCGATTAAATTATACTGAATTACAGGTGAGAATTTTTCCGATTTACCAGTATCTTTTACAGATGCAAGGTACTTATCGCCTTTTTCCAACCATGTTACATACATGTCCATCACCACACTCCTTTAAACCAGAATTTGACAGAAAATCAGTACTTAATTCTTAATAATAGCGCAAATCATATGCCATTTAAATACAGTGATAAATCAGATAATTTCCAATATGTATGTCACAAAAATGTTGGATTGAAGAAAAAGGATACAAAAATGAGTGCGACAATTATCTCAGGATTGCAGAAATTTACTTTTGACATTAACCCGCGAACAATACTTGTAAATAGGGCAGATATTGCATTTAGGATTAATAGGACTGCAGGTGTTTTGACCAAAAGAGACAAAACATGAATTATAGGTAATCCAGTATTTTTCTGGAAGGTGTTTGCGTAATGCCATTTCTGTCTCAAGCGGATTCTTAGTAGTCAAATAACCAAGACGATTACTTATTCTGTGAACATGTATGTCAACACAGATCGCAGGAAGATTAAAACCAATTGCAACAACAAGGTTCGCAGTTTTTCTGCCAACTCCGGGAAGTTCGATCAGTTCCTCTACCGTATCAGGTATTATTCCCTTGAATTTATCGTCAAGTACATCAGGAAGTTTTTTAAGGTGTTTTGCCTTTTCACGGAAAAAACCGACCGGGTAGATTATTTTTTCAATTTCCTCAACGGTAAAGCGACGGAAGTCATCAGCCTTTTTTACATCTTTAAACAGCCTTTTTACAACTTCTGCTGTAGTCTGGTCTTTTGTGCGGGCACTAAGGATTGTCGCAACGAGTACATTGAATGGTTCTTTTGTTTGTGCCTGAATAAGCTCCACGACTGGCATTTTATGGCGGGCATATTCTTCCATTAGTATCGTGTGAACTTTTCCGATATCTGGGCTGTATTGTTTCAAAGTAAGATGCCCTGTAAATTAAGAATGACTTCCAGGAAATTTACGGGTTGAGTGTTACCCTCATGTCAACCGAAAATTCCAATTCATTAAAAGAGTATAAACAGTAAAGAAATATATGACATTAGACATTGTACAAAAATAATTAGTAACTGATTTATTTCTGATCCCATCGGGATCAAATATTTATAGAATACGCGAAAATAAAAAAATCCGAGTCCCTTAGGGACGACATATTTATTGTATATCAAGTCAGATAGATCTATGTGAATGTGTTTGGCATATTATTTAGGTGCCTATGATTATATTGTCCCTACGGGACAAAGGTTTTAATTAATTGTATATTTTCTATAAATATACTGTCCCTCTGGGACAAAAGGCAGATTAAATCATAACAATTAAAGACGCTCATTACTACTTTTTCCCAAGACCCTTTAACAGTGCAAGCGAGATTTCAAATCTATTTGACATAAAAGAAAGTTCTTTACTGCCATCACTATCCTGCGGATTAAGATCCGACCGATGGACCCTTTCACCATTATGATAAAAATAATCGTTCCATGTCATTGTGTAAAGTAATGATACTTCAAGAGCGCCGGACTTGATTCTTTTAACCGTTGAAAAACCTGCTTTGAGAGACAGGCTCAAACCATACATTTCAAACGATTGAAACTGCCTATTGATACTATCATAAATCGTGGTTATCCGCTTGTCATCAGAGAGCTTTTTAACAATATTTGATGATCCGATGTACATTAGCGGGGCAATGCCAAGACCAGCGACAACATCCGTGCGGCTAACATTTTCCACCAGCATATATGCAGGGGGGATACGGCGACTGTAGAGGTAGTGCAGTGATGATGAATAGAGACGGAATTTTTGATTAATATCGATCCTGCGGTTTACAGAATCGGCAATCGTAAAAAGTGAACTTTTCTGGTTTTTTGAAAAAAAGAAAAACGATAAAACCCATGTATGTTTTGATTCCGGTCCGAATGTGACAAGTGACAATGAAATCGGGAATGACATATTGTAGCCTGATGGCTTTTCTTTTACTGTAAAGCTAATTTTTGATGTGTCGCCGTAGTTTCGAATCAGGGTATCGCTGCTTGTCGAATCTTGTAAAATTGTAAATGCAGTGTCGGTAAGGTTAAGTGATTTCAAATCGGAATGAAGTGTCTGCTTCCAGATATTTGAAGCTTCGAAATTTCCAAGGGACCAGCCGATACCGATTCCTGCATAGGTACCTCTGAGAAAAAGTGAATCAGGTAGTGTATCCCTGCTTTCAATTCCGGTTGCTGATATCCTTTTTAAAGGATTAATTGCTTTTTTAAGTGAATCGACAGTGTCGTTTATTGCTACTGATTCTGACAGATGGC
>JAAZBG010000120.1 GCA_012513915.1 Fibrobacter sp. | reverse complement strand
GTTTTGTTAAATAAGCAAATACAACAAACACAGAGGGGGTGCTTTTTGCTTAGAACAGTTGGTCTATATGCATTATGTATTGCCGGTATTGCAGTTTCTGCTGAAAATGTCAATATATGGGGAACCGTTTCAGGTAATAGCGGTAAACCGGTAAAGGGTGCTGTTGTCACATTACAGGGTCAAAAGCTATCAGATACGACAGACTCTGACGGTACCTATTCATTAAAAGCAGGTAACACAAGTACAAACACTTTTATAAAGACTCCAAATATTGAAAATATCTCTTTCAATAATGGCAGTATCAAGTTGAACCTGTCAAAACCGGCACAGGTAAGTATCGACATGTTCGATTTATCAGGGAACCTTTTGAAACGCGAGCTTAGCAGCTACGCACCAGCCGGAGTATATCAGTATAAAATTTCATCCGGTTCAATGGCTTCAAACATGATGACAATCCGGGTTTCGGTCGGTGGACACAGTTCGACATTCAGGTATATGCAGTTACCTAATGGTAAACATTCGTTCACAAATTCTGCTGCTGCCGGAAAAGCCTCGAATGGTCCAAGAATGGCTAAGCTGGAGGCGGTTGTAGATTCATTGAGCGTTTCTGCGCCCAATTTCTCTTCCAAAAAAGTAGCGGTTTCATCATATGATACAGAACTTAATATCACTCTTGACACATTAAAACTTGCAAAGTTCAGTTTCTTTTTGACAAGTCTTAAAGCAATGCGGGATCTGTCCGGCAGCGTCCATGGTTTCGGTGGTGATTTACGTTTTGGCAAAACAGGCCAGGGCGCAGGGCTTCTTGGTGCAGACAGCATCTGTTCATGCATTGCTGAGAGGAGTATGCCCGGCGCAAGTGCAAAACAATGGCGCGCATTTCTGAGTGCAAAGGTAGGTCCGGACGGTAAACAGGTTGATGCAATTGATAGAATTGGTAATGGACCGTGGTACGACCGTAAGGGAAGGCTGTTTGCTAACAAGATAAGCGAGCTTCTGAATGATCGTCCAATAAATGCAGATATCGCGATTAAAAATGATTTTCCTAATGAAGACGGCGTTCCAAATCACATGCCCGATCCTTCAAGTTCAAAGAAAGTTGATAACCACCTTACCGTTACAGGCTCCGATAGACAGGGCAAGCTTTACAGTACAACTGAAGACTGCACTTGCACTGACTGGACATCAAAGACTGGAAGAAGTGCTGGTTCATCATGGGGTAAAGAAACAGGAAAAGGTGGTGTTACTGCACGCGGAGGGTTGTCATGGCCACAGGAATTTGGTGGTGGCATGGGTGAGAAAAACTGGATTTCAGTATATGATACAAAAGGTTGCGAACCAGGAATTGATTCCACCGAACAAAGTCTTGATGGAGTTAAGGGAGTCTATACAATCGGTAATGGTGGTGGGTATGGCGGTTTTTACTGTTTCGGACTCACTCCGTAATTCGATGCGCTATATGCTATAATCAAATAAAACCGCATTATAACGTGCCTTTTATACGACAGGGACAGGTCGCAACCTGTCTCTGTCGTTACCATTTAATCAACATACATAACACAATCAGGATTTAATTATACACCACCTGAATTTTTAAAGACTGTTCTCAAAAGAGAACATGACTTTCTCATATAGTACATATAAATACATCACGGTTTGACAATTGCAGGTATATTAACGATAGCATGTTGGCCGAAGGAGTGCTGACACTTTGTTACAGGTATAAATTCGAATAAATAAATCATATACACAGGAGGTACTTTTGCTTAAAACCATAGGGTTATATCTTACATGTCTTGCCGGCATTGCGGTTTCTGCAGAAAATGTCAATATATGGGGAACCGTTTCAGGAAACAGCGGTAAACCGGTAAAAGGTGCAGTTGTCACATTACAGGGTCAAAAGCTATCTGATACTACAGACTCTGACGGTACCTATTCATTAAAAGCAGGTAACACAAGTACAAGCACTTTTACAAAGACTCCAAATATTGAAAATATCTCTTTCAATAATGGTAACATAAAGTTGAATCTTGTAAAGCCAGCACAGGTAAGTATTGACATGTTCGATATATCAGGGAATCTTCTGAAACGCGAACTTAGCAGCTACGCACCTGCCGGAGCATATCAGTATAAAATTTCATCCGGTTCTATGGCTACAAACATGATGACAATCCGGGTTTCGGTCGGTGGACACAGTTCGACATTCAGGTATATGCAGTTACCGAATGGAAAATATTCATTCACAAATTCTGCTACTGCCGGGAAAGCCTCAAATGGTCAGAGAATGGCTAAACTGGAGGCGGTTGTAGACTCATTGAGCGTTTCTGCGCCCAATTTCTCTTCCAAAAAAGTAGCGGTTTCATCATATGATACAGAACTGAATATCACTCTTGACACATCGAATCTCCCGAAGTTTAGTTTTTTTGTGACAAGTCTTAAAGCAATGCGCGATTTGTCCGGCAATGTTAAAGGGTTTGGCGGTGATTTCCGTTTTGGCAAAACAGGCCCGGGTGCAGGGCTTCTTGGTGCAGACAGCATCTGTTCATGCATCGCAGAGAGGAGTATGCCCGGCGCAAGTGCAAAACAATGGCGCGCATTTCTGAGTGCAAAAGCAGGTACTGATGGCAAGCAGGTGGATGCTATTGATAGAATCGGAAAAGGACCGTGGTACGACCGCAAAGGGCGGTTATTTGCTAACAACACAAGCGAACTTCTGAATGATCGTCCGATAAATGCAGATATTGCGATTAAAAACGATTTTCCCAATGAAGACGGTGTTCCAAATCACATGCCCGATCCTTCAACGGCAAAGAAAGTTGATAACCACATGTTTATCACAGGGTCCAACGCTCAGGGCAGACTTTACAGTACGACAAAAGATTGTACATGTAATGATTGGACATCAACAGAAGGAAGCGCAAATGGAAGCAAACCACGCTCAGGACTGTCATGGCCTCAGGAATTTGGCGGATCGTTTGGACAGAAAAACTGGATATCGGTGTTTGACGCGTCCGGTTGTCAGCCCGGTATTGATTCCACCGACGCAAGTATGGGTGGTGTAAGGGGTGTCTATACAATCGGTAATGGCGGCGGTTATGGTGGTTTTTACTGTTTCGGACTCAACCCATAATATGTTGCGAAACGCTGTATTACTTTTAGAAAAACCGCATTAAAACGTGGATATATGCAGGGACAGGTCGCGACCTGTCCCTACGACAACAATAATATCAATACATTCGTGATCATTATCAACCCAAACAGGACAATCCAGATTCAGGATTCATGAATAATCACGCCGCATTCTCTCTTACCGGTACAAACCGATCACATTTCAGCATGCACTATTAAAACATTGTATTTCAATGAAATACAATTAAACGTTTCACCTGTAGCAGTCTGAATATGTTAAGGGCTGTTCTCAAAAGAGAATACGAGTTTTCCATCCAGTATATATAAAACCATCGTGGTTCGACAATTCTGGTTATATTAGCAATAAATGTTAGTGTTGGGGGACGCTAATGTATGGTAATCATATATGGTTACTGGTACAGAATCGAGAAAAAATATGTTACAGAGGAGGTATTTTTTGCTTAGGATAATTGGGATATACCTAACATTATTTGTTGGCATTGCAGTTTCTGCAGAGAATGTCAATATATGGGGAAAAATTTCAGGTAACAGCGGAAAACCGGTAAAGGGTGCCATTGTATCATTGCAGAACCAAAAGTTATCAGATACTACTGATTCTGATGGCGCATATTCAATAAAAACGGCAACCGGCGTAAATAATTATACAAAGATTTCAAATATTGAAAATATCTCTTTTAACAATGGTAACATAATGTTGAATCTTGTAAAACCAGCACAGGTAAGTATCGACATGTTCGATATATCAGGAAGCCTCCTGAAACACGAGCTTACCAGCTATGCACCTGCCGGAGTTTATCAGTATAAAATTCCATCCGGTTCTATGGCCACAAACATGATGACAATCCGGGTTTCGGTCGGTGGACACAGTTCGACATTCAGGTATATGCAGTTACCAAATGGTAAACATTCATTCTCAAACTCCGTTGCTGCCGGGAAGGCTTCAAATGGTCCAGGAATGGCTAAACTGGAGGCGGTTGTAGATTCATTAAGCGTTTCTGCACCAAACTTCATTTCCAAAAAAGTAGCAGTTTCATCGTATGATACGGAACTAAATATCACTCTTGACACATCGAATCTCGCAAAGTTCAGTTTCTTTTTGACCAGTGTTAAAGCACTACGCGACCTGTCCGGCAACGTCAATGGTTTCGGTGGTGATTTACGTTTTGGAAAAACAGGACAAGGTGCCGGTCTTCTTGGTGCAGACAGCATCTGTTCATGCATTGCAGAGAAGAGTATGCCCGGAGCAAGTGCAAAACAATGGCGTGCATTTCTGAGTGCAAAGGTCGGACCTGACGGTAAGCAGGCTGATGCTATAGATAGAATCGGTCAGGGACCGTGGTACGACCGCAAGGGAAGGCTGTTTGCTAACAAGATAAGCGAACTTCTGAATGATCGTCCAATAAATGCAGATATTGCAATTAAAAATGATTTTCCTAATGAAGACGGCGTTCCAAATCACATGCCCGACCCTTCATCGTCAAAGAAAGTCGATAACCATCTTACAATAACAGGCTCAGGCACTAATGGCAAACTGTATAGTACTACAAAAGACTGTACTTGTAGTGACTGGACATCAACCAAAGGTGATGGAAGTGCCACAGCCCGTGCAGGAATGTCATGGCCCCAGGAATTTGGCGGGTTTATGGGCATGAAAAACTGGATATCTGTGTGGGACATGCCCGGTTGCCAGCCAGGAGTTGACTCTACCGATGCAAGCGGTGCTGGGAGACCAGGTGTCTATACAATCGGTAATGGCGGTGGCTATGGAGGATTTTACTGTTTTGGACTTAACCCATAAAACAATGAGATACAATTTGTATCTCATTGTGAAGTGTAATCAAATAAAAGGAGCAACAAAAAGTGTCTTTAAAAAAAATTATCCCTATAGGTTTATTTGCCCTGACTCTCGTTGGCGTTGCATGTTTTGAAACCAAAGGTCCATCGGGTCCAGGTGAAACTGATGACCCCGGTGATACGCTGATTAAACCAACAGCCGAGTCATTTGGTACATTTCGTGTTCAGCTGATACCTGAGAATCCTGAGCTTGACAATCCAGCATACACAAATTTTGTGGGAATGATGAAGGATGGTCCGATTCCTCCTATTGATATATTTAAAGAGCAAATGGTTTCAGGCCAGTTCAGGCTTTTCAAAAAGTATAGTCCTAAATGCTCGGACTGTTCATCTGATAATGTGTGTGTCGCGGATGACAGTTGTATGTCTGAGCCTGACGCGTACAGTGTTGGCAATATGACAATAACCGGTATGAAAAGTGGTGGCGAACCATTAACCTACATAAGTGAACCCGGCGATCGCGCTTTTGATTACCAGATTTCTTCTCCGTATCCGGATTTTCCTCCGGCTGATGAGGGTGATATTATTACCTTTTCTGCTGCCGGAACAGATAATGTCGAACCATTCACTTTAGAAGTTCCGTGCATTGCACCACTCGAAATTATCAATGACGAAATCGTGCTTGATGGTAAAGACATAGAACTCAGGTGGGAGCCTCCTACAGTTGCGGATATTTCAACAATAAACATTCGTATCAACCTCAGTTATCATGGAGGTACAAAAGGGGAAATCATCTGTGATACAGAAGATGATGGTTCTGTGACTATTCCCGGTGCAATGATTGAAGAATTAAAATCATATGGTACTGCCGGATATCCCTGCATTTATGTCACACGTCAGGCTGTAGTTGTGGATGAAACATCCAAAGCAAAAGGATCTGTTGAATGCACCATAACAAAAATGCTGACAATTCCAGGTGAGATATCCTGCTCAGGTGACGAAACCGGTAACGGGGTTTGTCCTGAGGGAACGCATTGTATTGACCGGAAATGTCAATAATTTTCAGGTTAATTAATGAATCTAATTAAATTTCAAAGGGGAGTTTTTTAATGCAGCTACATCCTACTAACGCCAAGAACTTGACACGGCTGATTTTGTCGGTACTTGTTGCGTTATCTATGTCTTTTGTATCATGTTTTTTATCACCGTCGGGTCCGGAAGATGACCCTCCACCAGTCGTGGGCATACCGACAGTAGTTGAGGGGGATTGTATTATCACTGAAGACACTACTCCGGCTTATGTTACCTCGATAGGTTGTAAAGATGATTTTATAAAACTTGCATCACAGCCTATGGATGCGAGCATACCGGGTGCGACATCTGCCAAAACGATTATTGATCTTGATGGTGACGACAGCCCGCTGTATATCATTGACAGTAGGAAGTATCCGATTCATTATGAATTTGCATCAAGGAAGCTTTCCGGCAATGGCAAACCAATTGTATCCAACATAAGTGACTTCAACAATAACTATTACAGAAAAGACAGACGCTTTGTTCTTGGAGCGATCTCCTACTATGAAGGTCCAAATGCCTGGGTGTATGAGATTGCACCTTACGATAATGCTTCTGCAGATATGATCAAGATGGCGTACGAAAAGATTCAAAATGTATGTTTCTTTGGTAACGCACTCTTTTTTCATCCAAGCTCAGAAGCGATCACTAACACAGCAAAAAGTCTTCCGTCATCAGTTAGATTAATAAGCACCAATGAGCTTTACAAAGGTATAACCTACCAACCGCTTAATTGTACGAAAAGTATCGGAAAACTAGTCTTTATCACCGCCAAAGAACTGGAAACGAGCTACTTGTCATTTCGTGATATACCTGTACTTGATGCGGTTCCGAACGACATATCGGTGACCATGGGTATCATTACACAGGAATTTCAGACTCCCCTGGCGCATATAAATGTCCTTTCACACAACCGTGGAACGCCTAATATGGCACTTCGGAATGCCTGGAATGATCCGGCACTACGTGCTCTTGAGGGCAAATGGGTAGAGCTTGATGTGAAACCGTTTGAATATACCATCAAAGAGGTGTCAAAAGAAGAAGCAGATGAATGGTGGGAAGAAAATGGTCCGGCTGAAGTTGGAATACCAAATATGGACACATTAACAAGAGATCTGCGCGATGTCGAAGATATTCTTGATCTGTCTGATAAAACACTTGGTCAGGCTCTTAAAGCCGCACTTCCTGCTTTTGGCGGTAAAACAAGTCACTTCTCGGCGTTTCCAAAAATGGATCCGGAAAAAGTTCCCTATCCAAAAGCTTTCGGGATACCAATCTATTACTACATACAGTTTATGAAACAAAACGGTTTTGATATACAGGTGGCAGAACTGCTTGCAGATGAAACCTTTCAGAGTGATCCTAAAGTCCGTGATGAAAAACTTGCTAAATTGCGGAAACAAATGAAGAAAGCTCCTGTGGATGCTGAATTTACTGAAATGCTTACCAATAAACTTAACACTGATTTTCCAGGTGTAAGAATGCGTTTCAGGTCAAGCACCAACGCTGAGGATCTTGACGGTTTCACAGGTGCCGGACTCTATACATCAAATAGCGGTGGTCCGAATGATATGGATGATGTTCTTGATGCTATAAAAACAGTATGGGCAAGTGTCTGGTTTTTCCGTGCATTTGAAGAACGTAGCTATCGTCATATTGATCATAACGCAGTAGGAATGGCACTTCTTGCACATCAGGCGTTTCCTGAAGAAGAGGCAACGGGTGTTGCAATCACCACCAATATTTTCGACGCAGCAGGGATAGAACCTGGATTTTATGTCAATGTACAATTCAATGGGGGATCGGTGGTTCTTCCGGACAGCGGTGTGACAACGGATCAATTCATTTATCATTATGATTATCCGGGACAACCGATTGTCTACATGGGTCATTCCAATCAGTTGCCTGAAGGTAAAGCTACGGTATTGACTCCAAACCAGGTACGGGCTCTTGGTGATGCACTGGAGGAGATACATTCATATTTCAAGAAAGTCTATGGTACTGATCCTAATAAACCATATGCAATGGATACTGAATTTAAATTTGATCAGCCACTTGGAAGCGATCCTTCTGCGGAACCTGTTCTTACGATGAAACAATGCCGTCCTTATTATTAATCGTATTAATTGGAATGCCTCTACATAGGCATTCCATTATTTTTTACACTAAATCTAATCTGTGCCCAGCACTTGATAATGATAAAGGCCGCAAATATTGTTGCGGCCTCTGTCATTATCTTTACATTTTTTTTACATATAAGACTCTTCTTACAATAAAAAGGGGGTTACCTGAATGGGACTCAACATTTTAGATCTACTACTTCCCCGCGAAACAAAATTCTTCGATTACATGGAACAGCAGGTTGTTTGTCTTAACAAAGCCATTGTTGTTTTTAAAAAGCTCGTCCATAATATCGCTTCAATGTCAGAAAAAGACATCGCAGCAGGTCTTGAAGAAATTAAAGAGCTGGAGAGAAAAGGTGATCGACTCGAAATGCAGATTTTTTCTGAATTAAACAAAACCTTTATTACTCCAATAGACCGCGAGGATATTCATCTGCTTTCTATCAACATTGACAGGGCGCTTGATATTCTAAATAGTATTTCGCGCAAAGTCGGTATTTACAATATCAGAGAAGTTCCGTCAAATGTCTGCGAATTTTCAATACTTATTGAAAAAATCGCCGGGCACATGGATGTACTGGTTAAGCAGCTTCGCAAAAAAAATTACAGCGAAGAAATAATGATTAAAATGCATGATATAGAAAATGAAGCCGACGAGCTTTTCAGAAAAAGTATGGCAGATCTGTTTGCCGAAAAAAACACTTCTGTACATATAATCAAGTTCAAGGAATTTTATGAACACCTTGAATCCGCTGTTGATGCCATTGACTACGTAGGAAAATTAATTCGTCACATAAAAGTAAAGATAGGTTGATACATGATATCATCATTTGCACTTGTTGTTATTGTAATTGTTGTCGCTCTGATTTTTGATTTTGTCAATGGTTTCAACGATGCCGCAAATGCTATCGCTACAATTGTGGTTTCAAAAACACTGACACCGTTCCAGGCGGTATGCATGGCTGCAGCAGCGAATTTTATCGGTTATTTCGTGTTTGGTACAGCAGTCGCGACAATGATCGGTAAAGGTGTTGTACAATTTGACCAGGTTACCCTGCCGCTTATTTTTGCCGCACTTATCGGCGCTGTAGTCTGGCAGATAATAACATGGCGCATGGGCCTTCCGTCATCAAGCAGTCATGCACTTATCGGCGGGCTGATTGGTTCAGGAATCGCAGCTGCCGGATTGAGTACGGTTAAATGGGCTGGCGTCGGAAAAATCTTTGCATTCATCTTTCTGGCTCCTCTTATCGGCATAGTATGCGCAATGATTGTCACAGCAATCACGATATGGATATTTCATAAGCAAAAACCTGCAGATACTCATGGAATATTTAAAAAAATGCAGCTGGTTGCATCGCTGTGCTCAAGCGTCGGACATGGTACCAACGATGCTCAGAAAACGATGGGTATTATTGCACTTGCTCTCTTTACCGGTGGTGTCAGCAGTTCTTTTGAAACCGGGCATATTGACAATTGGGTTGTTCTGGCTGCGTATACTGCAATTTCACTTGGAACGCTCTGTGGTGGATGGCGTATTGTAAAAACCATGGGTACAAGTATAACCAAAATTGGTCCCATGGAAGGTTTTTGTGCCAATGTAGCCGCAGCATCGGTACTTTTAACGACATCACATGCCGGAATACCGGTAAGTACGACACATGTTATGGCAGGATCAATAATGGGTGTTGGAACAATTCAGCATGCACGATGCGTACGCTGGATTACCGCACGACGAATTCTTATGGCATGGGTATTTACCATTCCTTTGTCGGCAACCTGCGCTGCTGTCACGTATTTTATTGTTTCAAATCTGATCAAGGCTCTTGGCGGAATTCACTGATTGGGGAAATTAGTATAGTAATTGTCATTTTTTATTACTGGACAAAAAGTATGTCCGAGTTACAGGAGTGGATAACCACTGGTTTTACAGACAAGAAGGAAGGTGATGGTAAGAATCATTTTTTTTTGCATAAAAGACATAGGGAAAATAGTCGTTGAGACGACACGTTTGACCAACCTTACTTATCACTTCGTAAACCAAGGGGCGCATCACCCCCTTGGAAACCCCCGACCAGCCATTTCTTTCCAGGGCCAAAGAAATGCTGGACAAAGAAGGGCCCATTCTGAAAAGGAAATTTCATCCAATCCACGCGCTTTCAAAACTCGCTTATCGTATGCAAAGATCGTTTTAGCCAGTCACTTATTACGCGTCACGAGTCACTGCACCTTGCGCAAACACCGCTCAAACAGTTGAAATCGCTCCCAGATCGTCAAGAGCAGTTTGAAAACCAGTAGTGGTGTACAGGATTGAAGAGATGTTTCTAACAGTGTCAAGGTCTGGAGATTTGTTCGTAAATTCAAACTGCGGAAAAGAATGTTGTGATCCGCTTTCGCAAATTGTCCGAACCTTGATTTGTCTGATTACCATGATAGACATGATTTTCCCGGATAGGTACAGTAAGGGTAGCATTCATTTCAACCCCCTCGCTTTGTGGGACGACACATCGAAGTGGTCGCAGGACCAGAGGGGGCAGGGGGTGAGGTCTTGACAGCAGATAGAAAAAAAAGGTCAAAACTCATTTCCCCCTCTTACCGTGTCCGTGAGTTTTCCAAGCGGTCTTTTCTAATTGGAAATAGGTCTAATCCTATTTCGTCATATGTCTTTGTAAAAATTTTAATCAGTCAAACAACCTATCAAATTTATTCCGTTCTTTCTCTTTTTCATCAGGAATAATTTCAGAGATTGTTTTTTTTTTATAGATTCTTTTATTCGTTGTTGCTGTATCTCCTGAAAGCTTAAAGGCGTGGCAGGTTTACAAATTTCTTCCAGAAAATCAATCATAATTTCGTATTCGACGGTATCACCTTTAAGTGACAATTCGTAATATACACACTGGTACTTTTTGTCGTGGAAATAAACACGGTTAAAAGAAACTGCTGAATCCCCTGAAACTATAAAATCGTGATAGAAGGAAAATGCCGCATTGTCAAAAGAACACTCGTTTTTGAATTCAAGGTGTCTTCCATATGCTGTATGTATGATACGGTTTTTAAGGTCTATTGTTACTCGTCCTCTAAGACCGGGAAGAGCTATAAAATAGCCGAAACTGAAAAAAACTAAAGTAAAAAACAATCCCAAATAAAGCGTTGGCATATGAATTTTATCAAAGCCATCTGCAATTACGATCAGAAACATCATGATTGGAAGACCAAAAACAACTGCACTTAAAGTTAATATTTTGGAAAATACTGGGCGTATAACCAAGGTCTCCTCATTAATAATTTTAAAATACTTCTTTATAGGATCTGGTATTGTTATCATTGAAAAATGCCTTTAATATTGGTGATGAATAGCAGATTATTTGTATCCTGTTACTTTCGTTTCGTTGTATTTATCAGGCGATGGCAGTATAAAGGTTCCGTCACCATAGGTATCGATCTTTGCCTTAACATTCAAAAAACCAAGCCCCACAAAACCTTTACGAGTAAATCTGATGATCGGATCTGATGCAGGATTATGAATTACTTCGTAATTATTGCTATCAATAGTAATCGGGTCACCTGATGCCGTTGACAGGTACAATTCTATTTTCATGTTGGGGGAAACTATTTTTGGTTGTATGTCAATATATAACTCGTTTATGTTTTCTGGATTAAATGCTGCTTTGAGTTTAAAATTATAGATTACTGCAAGAATCCTTTCGACAGATTTTTTGAGCGTTGCATAATCCTGATTATAGTTTTTATGTATTCCCCAGGGACAATTTTTTAGAAAAACCGAAAGAGGGGTATCATCTGTCAGTACATACCCGGCCCCTCCCGTTGCGTTAAGTAATGTCCCCACTAACATAAGACCTGCTCCCCATCCGACTCCAGCTCCAGTAAGATAACATATTCCGGATGCAGCAAGACATGTTGAGCCCAGGCCCTCAATCGATTTGAAGATTCCTGCATCTACATCTCCTTCATTAACAATCGCATTGTATGCATCATACCCATGCAACGCAGTATCAATAGTTCCGGTAATTGCTATAGTCGCGTAATTAACTTTTTTAACTACAGTTGCTGTTACACCATGTGAATCTAAAAATTTGCCAATTTTACTCAGCTCATGAGTCTCTTTATTGGGTGTCAACGCCAGTTCTGCGGCCCACAATAATATCAAATTTGCATCTTTTGCTGCCAAATATGCTGACCGAGCTCCTTTTTCCTTATACTCTATAAAGTTTTTCAAAAAATTTAGCGCATTTAATACCGCAGAAAATTTGGCGAACAGATCTTTTACATCACCCAGTCTATTGTAAACTATTTTGGAAGGCGGATCAATTTTATATTCGAAATATTCTATATCAGGAAGAAGGTGAGACAATTTTTTCCTGTCAACAACCATTCTTACGATCTTCAGGAATACATACGTATCAAAGAGCTCAGCGATCTGTTTTTCCTTTTCAGCAAATTTTAATTTCTGATGTTCCATTGTAAATTTTACGAGTGCACTAAAAATCGAAATACACGATTTTACAATTTTTTGAGCTCGTGCAGTAGACTTGAAATCTTTGGTTGCCTTTTCGACAAGATTGGGTATGGTTTTGTCATTTTTCCCAAAAAAGCGATAATTCTTTTCATAATAAAGACCAATTATTTCCCGTCCATCCTCAGTCTCATCCAATCGGGCCGTTATTTCATCAAATTGTTCGGTAATGTATTGTGCACGGGCTTCGCTGTCGTCAAGTTCATCATTAAGTAAATAATCGTTTAGTGTTTCATTAAAATGTGTATCGACCATCAACTCATTCAACAGGGAAACTTTGTCCCGGATTTTTATCTGGGCTCTGAGTTCAGGTTCTACCTTACCCCTGATGTAATCATTGAAAAAATTGCCATTCCTGTCTAAAAACATGATTTTGTCATTATACTCTGCAAGATATTTTGGTTGACCATTCGGGTATGTTCCAACCTTCTTTTGTTCTTTTGTAATGAGTGCAAGAACAATGGATGCAGCAAACCGTTTCAATCGTTCTTCCTGCATTTCCTGATTGTCAACAAATTGTGGAGCATTGCTATCGGTTTGTGTATCCACTCTCAAATCTTCAGGATATTCACCTTCCAGAGAAAGATCGTACCGGAATTTATAAAATTCATTTAAAGCGTTCTGATAACCCTGATTAAGCAATCGGGCAAGTTTTAAGTGGTTGGTGACACTGCAAACTTCATAGTCATCAAAAACAGCCACCTGTGTTTGTTCTGGGTCATCAACATTTGCAGCCCGTTTAGACGGATCTTTTATTAATCCATTTTGGGGATCAAAAAAACGGTTATGGGGCAATTTCATTTCGGACAGCATAACATAGTAAGTAATTAGATTGTTTTTTCCATCCAAATTATCTACGCATACAACATCCTTATATGCAGGTGATGGTCTGCTATACGCGCTTTCGTTTTCTGGTAATTGATACGTGTCGAATTTACCTTCTTCGTTTGTTTGAATTTCATAGACTTTACATTTACCGTTCTTATACTTCCCGAACAGATAGATCCACCTGTTGGATGCTGGTTCAACATCCCGTTCCGTATGCACATTTGTATCGCCGGGCTGTTGAAATTTATACTGCCTTTTTACCTCTTTAAATACAAACTGTCTATCAGAATCTACGGGTTCCAGAACAATCCCATCGGGTGATGATTCGATTATTTGAAAATATTTAACAGCCATTTTCTATTCTCCTCATTAAAGCACTATTTGGTGTATATGTGTTCATTGTTTTATTTGTGTACCTGGATCGTAAACGTCGGAAGATGCCAACCTGATCAAAATTAATTGGCTAAATGAAAGATATATTTTCAAATCAACTGGAAATGTGATGGCTGTCACATTTCGATGAAAATATTTTTTCTTGATGCATGCAATGAATGACATTTACGCAATAGTTTTTTGTAAATTAAATCGTTTAGTCAATAATGCTACAGCAGTAAAAGGAGCAAATTATTGACAATGAACATTTCCTCACCTAATGGATGCTGGAGGCACATAGTGCCCTTGGGTCTCTCACACCATCGTTGATACGATTCGATAAATGTTTAAAACGATCTATTTTCCATAAGCAAATCTTAAAAGCAAAAAAATTGCAATATCATTTTTTGTCAACTTTACTTTACTTCGCCATTTTCATCGGTTTTTATAACCCAGTTACCTCCAACCATGATACAGCCGCCATCATTTGTCAAATTCATTCCGGTGCACTCTTCATTCGCACCGGATGTTCCATAGGCAGTTTCTTTGACAACAGCACCACTGGAATTGACTTTTGCAACATAGAAGTCGCTCTTGCCAGATCCGATTACAGTAGTTGAGCCAGCAACAAAGTAACCATCGCCCAGAGGCTGTATGGATACAATATTACTTGCATTAGGATATGTTTTAAACAGTTTTACCTGTCCTGCCTGTGAAACTTTCAGTAAATATCCATAATTTACCATACCACTATTACCACCAATGACACAGTCGCCGTCCTTTGTGTTTTCAATAGAAAATGCCCAAGACCTACCTTGCCCTTGTATTGTTGAGTCGAAATCATCCCGCCATTTCTCTAGTCCCTGCGAATTCACTTTTATTATACACGTATTCGCACCCCTGGTAGTTGTACCTACCATCATATATCCACCATCAGATGTCTGCACGCAGTCAGACAAAATGCATGATGAATATTTAAATGACCACTCATCATGAATTCCTCCAGCATCTGTTTTAACCAAAATAGAGGATGTAATCGAGCTGTTACTGCCACCTATGATGTATCCATTATCACTTGTCATTCGAGCTACTGAACCATAATAACCACTCTGAGAATAGTTGTAAATCCATAGTTGATTTCCATTTAATTGACAAAAAGATACATCTATCTTCGAATCTCTATCGCCTGTGATAATGCAACCATTTATCGCTTTTTTTATCGATGATATATCTTCGGCAATAAATGTTCTTGTCCATACCGTATCACCATTTAGATCCAGCTTAATTACTATACCTTTTCCGCCACTTATCGTACCGGCAAGCATATAACTTTCGTCATCAGCCTGGATGACATCCTTAATTAACAATCCGCTATATTGTGCCATTGAAAGTTGTTTGACAAATGTCAGACACGCAAACACAGCCTTTATTGTTGCATTGCCATTTGCAAGTGTTACCGTTGTTGTTACAGATGTCGTATCGGCAATTAGTGCTGTCCCGGATACTATCCTCCAGCATTTAAATTTATATCCGGTTGACGGTGTGGCAGTCATTGATTTTACAACTGCAGAATCTACACTTACAATTCCGGAAAGATTTGTTGTGCCGTTAACCGGCGTTTCAATCGTCAGGTTGTATTTTTTTACAATCCACTGCGCATACAGTGTTGTATCTGATTTGATTTTGAATGTTGATGCTGCTGCAAGTATTACTCCGCTACCGTCTGACTTTGTATTCCAGCCATTAAAGTCAAATCCTGTTTTTGTAAGGCTGTTTGTATTGCCTGAAACGGTAACTGTTGTATTAGAATCGTAGACTGCATCATCCGGAACATCTCCACCATTGTTTCCATTGCCATTGTATCTAAGTGTATATGTCCTGATTTTCCACTGTGCATAAAGTACTACATTCGCAGCAGGCATGATGAAGGTGGTTGTTGCAGCATGTGCTGTTCCACTGCCGTCTGCTGCGGTATTCCATCCTGCAAATGTAAACCCTGTTTTGGTAAAATTTCCAGTATTATCTTTTACAATGACAGATGCTCCTGTTTCATATTTACCTGTATCAGTTGGAATTACTCCTGAAGATTTTTCATTTCCGTTATACGTAATTGTAAAGCTTTGAGCGTATTTAATCTTTATTGTTTTAGTCGTTTTAAGAGCAGTAGTCGATTTATCACGAACCGTAAGTTGTATCGCATTGTAAACTCCAGCGACCAGACCTGTTATGCTGATTTTGTAATGTCCGTTTTCCAAAACTGCTGAAGTTGTTTTACCATTGAATACTGCATAGACTGAATCAATACCACTGGCATCGCTGCAGAGCAAATCCACAACATAGCTTTCTGAATTTGTTACACTGGAGTCCTTGTCAGGAGTAAGCATCGTGACCTCCGGAGGATTTGTATCAGTCCCTGATGCTGTAACGTTAAGTACCAGCTCCATAGTATCTTTCAAGCCGGAAGGATCGCTCGCAATAAGTTCGACACTGTTTTTTCCGATTGTTGCAGTACTTGCCTGAAATTTATAAAGGCTATCGATAATAGTATCTCCGGGTAACGCTTTCCCGGAAATAGAAAACCCAAGTACATCTTTGTCCGGGTCGGAACACAATGGTGACAAATTGAGTTCATATCGGGTTGTGTCGTTAAGAGCGACATTCAACATATTTCCCGACCATTTTGGGGGATGATTATCAGGTTGTAGTGTCGACGTTTTTTTCACAATAGTAATTCCGGCGCTAATCGGCAATAGATTAACTACCTTGGAGTATGGCACAACTGAGACTAACTTGTAACCTGTGTCAGGAAAGGACATAACTTTCCAGATAGTGTCCCTGTTACTGGTACTGAAAGATCGAAACAGTGTGTCAAACAGTGCTTTGCCCTCTGCTTTTACTGAAACTTTAATCGAATCAATATTTTCAGGCAGGTTGATTACTAAACCAATCTGGATCGGTTTATCGACAGTATCGGTTATCGACAAATTACTTTCCAACCAAAGCGAGTTTCGAATGAGTAACTCCACACTGGTATTTGATGGGTCAGCAGGGTTTGGCGGCAGCTGACATTGCAAAATAAAACTGATTACAACGAGAAGGATCAGTATGGGTGAAGCGGATCTTCGACGCATAAAAAGAATCTCCTTAATGGGTGTTTATACGATAATTTACTCTAAAGACTTTTGAAATCTACATAAGAAAATAATAAAAATTTATATGAAAGGCTGTGATCTTTATAACATTTACGTTAAAATTCCACGTAAAAATCAAATGCGCTCGCCCCCTTGTATCCCCCGCCAATGATGTTAACTTAACGTTTACATGTTGCTAACCAGCCAAAGCAACGCCCCCGCAGGGGGACTTGTTGAAAGGCAAACAAATCAACTTATTACAAGTCCCCCTGCGGGGGCGTGTTTAGAGGAATCCAAAGCAGAAGATGAACCAAAAAAGCAATGCAACAATGGAGTCCATTGTTGCATTGTTATAGTTGTAACTATATAATCAGTTTCAATTCACAATTACCTTGTAAATTTAAAAGACTGCTGCTTTATACCATCATTGATAATAAAACAGTAGGTACCTGATGGTAAACCAGACAGATCACATTCTCTGGCGATAATTGATTTCTGCAATACTCTTCCGCTCAGTGCTACAATTGATGCAGTTGCGTTTGCAGATGCAGCATTCCAGAAAATCTTATTACCGCTAAGGTTAAACATGCTGCCATTATTGACAATACCAGACACTGTTTTACTTACTGATACAGGAACTTTCTTTACAAGAGAAACATTGTCAATATACACCGGCAGCGTTGATTTACCACAATTGAATTGAAGGATACCCTCATCAGTTGTTGAATCCGGTGTCATATCAAAGGTAAACGTTTGTTTTGCATCAGTCAGCGTTACCTCTTCTCCGCCCTGGAAATGATACGTTGTAGCGCTTGACAGTTGAGCAAACAGAATGCGTTCTCCTGATGACCATGCATCGAAGGTAAGGGTCAGCGTCTCCCCTGCTACAAGAGGAATACCTTCCTGCCTAACCTGAATTTTCCAGTTCACTGTATCCGCTTTTCTAATAGTAACACTTACCTGTTCATTTGCAAAAGAAATGGTCGCATCATTAGTCAGATTATCCGCCCATGATGTCCACTGTGTGGCATCACTGAAATCACCACTTTTAACCATATTTGTACCGGCTTCCGCGGCAAAAACTGCTGTCAGTGTTGTATTCTCATTGATTGTCAATGTAAGAGGATTTGACGTTGATGTAGATGCGCCAGACCATGCTTTAAATGAATAGCCAGTTGATGGAACTGCAGTAAAGGTAACTTCTGTGCCTTTCTTGACTTTTGTCGATGATGGCGACATTGTAACTGTACCACCACCCTGAACCGAAGTCATAATCATTGCAGAATCTGTGTTTTGTGTTTTTGGGCGTGAACGCAGGCGATCCACAATCCATTTTCCTGATGTTGACAAATCAGAGTCTGACCAGCCACCGGTTGTATTGGCACAACTTTTATTCAGTATAGCAGAGGCTTCTTTTGCAGTGTCAGATGACATGTTTGCCATATTTACAAGAGACCAGTTTGCCCAGGAGATACCCTTCACATCTGCCCAGTCAAGCCATTTTTTTGTCTCGTCAGTATAGATTGTTCCATCTTTTTGTCCACCATCTGAAGTGGTAGTTCCAAATTCTGTTATGAAAAGCGCTACACCTTTTGATAATGCAGTCTCTGCTTTAGCGCGTATAGCATCTTTGTGTGTTCCTGAGTAGAAGTGAAGTGCGTATGCAACATTTTCATCAGCAACAGGATCATTCGCAGCAAGATCTACATCCTGTGACCAGGTTGATGTACCAATAACAATAAGATTTGAACTGGATGCCCTGATAACAGGAATAATTTCGTTGGCGTAAGCTTTAATATCACTCCATGTGTCTTTACCATATTCTCCGGTTCCCCCTGAACCATCTGGTTCATTCCAGATCTCCCAAATCACATTTGGAGTATTTTTGTACTTTTCAGCCATAGCTTTAAAAAACGCTTTGGACTGAGTAACATGCTGATTCGCATTATGATCATGCCAGTCTACGATAACATAAATATCGTTAGCGATAGCAGCATCGACGACAGCCGTTGCAAGGGCAAGCTGCTGATCCGGTTTCTCAAGATAACCACCATTACCTTTACCACCTTCCACTCCAATTGCAGCACGAATAAGTGATGCATTCCAGTCTGTCACAACTTTTGCTACGGCACCACTGTTATAAAACTTTTCTCCACCCCAGATACTCCAGTACAGACTTGGACCTGCAACCTGGACCACTGAATTCGATTTTGTTCCAATAATTTTTGAACCGGAACGTTTCATTGCACCACTTTCCGTGACCGGTCCTGCAATTAAACTGCTCACAAAAGCAGCACTCAAAAGAATCGTCAAACTCCGTAACTTAATCATAATACCCCTTTAACCTTCAATGTATATAGTATGTTAATAAAATTCGCCCCCTCAAAAGTATCTATAAAAACCGATATTCTCCGGGTACTCCTTTCATAATCTGTTCTAAAATATCACCTATATTATTCGTCAAGTCAGTGATTTATCAGCAAAAAATCATTGTTATTGTGCTAATCATTAAAATAGCTAATTTAAAGGAATTTGCATACTTTTTTGAAAAAGAATCCAATCAATAGAATAACAAACAATGTAAAAAGTCTTAATCAACGTGTTCTGTACAAATTATAAGATTTGTATAATCTATGCTTTAAAATCCTGAAACTTATAGCTGATAATGCGTCACCTACCGACTTCAATAAAGCCTGAATCATACATAGGCAAAATGGAACATTCAGTTCGCATATATGTATTGTGACCTGAATGTACATTTTGGTTCCCGGAATTAATTATAAAATTTGTTTAATCAGTGCTGCAACGACTTGTCATATGTCAAGAACAGTTTCTTGAACAACACTTCGGCCAGACGTATATTGCTGATAATGAACTAATTAGACGATATCTGCAAATATATGCTGCAATTAAAACGAAAGGTACCATCATGAATATAACGCTGCGACGTGAAACCCATCAGGACTACCGCACAGTTGAATCACTTACCCGCGATGCCTTCTGGAATCTGTTTGTTCCCGGTTGCGATGAACACTATCTGGTACATACCATGCGAAACCATCCTGATTTTGTAAAGGAACTTGCATTTGTCGCTGAATACAATGGGGAAATCATTGGTAATATCATGTATTTAAAAACTTCAGTAATTCAAGTTGACGGTAACGAAACACTTGAAACACTTAGTTTCGGGCCGGTCTGTGTGGCACCGCAATACCAGCACAAGGGAGTGGGACACCAATTAATCAGTCACACGATGACACTCGCTGCTTCCCTTAACTATAAAGCAATTATTATTCTCGGATATCCTCATAACTATTGCAAACACGGATTCAAAAGTTCAAAGGATTTCAACATCTGCGATGGATCCGGCCGTTTTCCTTTTGGTCAACTGGCAAAAGAACTTGTACCGGGTGTGTTTAAAGGAAAAAACTGGAAATATCATTTAAAAGATATATACAACATTGACCCTTCTGCGGTTGAGGAGTTCGACAAACAGTTTGCGCATCGTGAAAAGGAGTATCGCATCTCGCAGGAGGAATTCTCGATTGCGGTAAGAGCGTTTTTGGAGTAGCAAGGAACCCAACCTTTTCAGGGTTGAGTACAATTTTTATTGCTTTGATGGTTTTACCGGTGTATGATCCTGCTTTCAATGACATGACCATTAAGAGATATAACACCAAGATAGATGTTCTTTGCGACCGCAGCTTTTTGTTTGCCAACCAAACTCCACACAAATGTCACAGGTTCATTGCCTGCAGATACTTTTGAAAAATGTCTGACAAGCTTTCCTTCAAGGGAAATAATCGAAAAGTCAACGCGACCGGACCTTGAACAATTGAGAGTGATACTGATCTGACCGGCAGTTTTACGAATGGTAACATCCACAGATTTGTTAGTTTTAGTATACCGTGAAATAACAGACGCTGGATCACCTGATCCATTCTTTGGAATTACTGTCAGCCCACCCAGACGAGTCCCAACCCAGATATCCCCATTTGATGCTTTGACACATGCAGTAATGTCGTTATCATACAATAATGTATTCTCTGACGAATAGGTAACATGGCTTTCACCCGCAAGGTGAACCAGTCCTTTTTTTGTACCGATCCATACAGTATCGGAATTTTCAGCATAAATGCATTGAACATTCAGATCCGGAAGAACTGCACCGGCAGTATCAATGCGCACGCAGGTTCCATCACTGAATTTAAACAAACCATAACTGGTTCCAATCCATGCTGTAGTATTAACAAAACAGATTGCATTGACCTTTACACCATCCATTGAGATACCACTCTGCGGAAGGAATTTATTCATCGTAGTGTCATCGATCCAGGCGTTGTTTTCAAAACGCTTTAACCCAAGGCCGGTACCTATCCAGGGAATATTATTTTTGTCAAATGCGATTGTGTTTACTGTCGTACCAAGTGCAATGTTTCTATCGCTGCTAAATAATGTCTGAAATACCCGTTCAAGCTGCTGCTCCCTGTTTCGAAAAACGCCATTATCGGAAACAACCCATTGATTTCCCGTATTGTCAAATGAGATCGCTTTTACAGATATATGATCCCGATTCACGACATGCCAGCGATCACTGTAAAAAGCAGCAAGTCCGGAATTGATAGAAGACATTACTGGGTTTTGGCGAAACCCGGCCCACACTGTACCTGATGAATCAATAGCTAATGCGCTGGCATCAAGACCTGGCAGGGAATCCGCCTGTGATGTCCAGGTTGTCCATTTTGTCTTGTCATAGTGCGCTATACCCCTGCTGGTTCCAATCCATAGTTTATCCGATTTGTCCAATACCAGTGAGGATATCGCATTTGATGGAAGAACCGAGTTTCCTGTTGTAAAAACAGAATGATTATTCTGAGCATCGATAGTAATTATTTTTCCATCATCGGTAGCACACCAGAATCCTCCGCTTACCGGGTCTTTACACACAGCTGTGATATATCTTGAATCGAATGAAAAAAGTTTCTGTTCCAGTGGCTCTTGTCTACTGTTTATCTGATCATGAACATATATATCGCAAGTACCGGAATAGTCAGCCAGGGAAAAAAGTATTCTGTCATCATTAACTGCAATTGCTGTTAATGATTTACCCGCCGGCAACGGGTAACGGTTTACTGATGCATCATTGATTTTAATAAGCTGTCCCTGTGTTCCGATCCAGCAGTTTTTTTTCGAATCGACACAAATATATTGCGGATATGTTACTTCTTCACATATTGGGATAAGTGAAATTGATGTTTGAAGTTCACTGTTGACATACTCATGAATCCAGCCGTCATTGCAATTTGATGCTTCCTCCTGTGGCAGATTCATCATCCAGATATCACCATCATTACTGCTTGTCAGTATACCAGCAAATCGGTTTACATACGGTTGCCAGGTGGTCCCATCGAAACTGCCAACCCCGGCTGTTTGAAACCATGCCCAGATTTTTCCCTGCTTATCAATTGTCATTGCACGAACATTTTTATCAGAGAGCCCGCCAAGCGGTGTCCAATTCAAACCGTCGAAACGCACAATCCCGACTTGTGCGGTACCTACCAGCAGTGTTCCGTTGTTATCAAAAGCAAGCGCACGGATGCAGCAATCACCACAACCAGGTTCTGCCAATGTGTAAAGAACAGTTTCACCGGTTTTCTTATCGATTTTCAGCAACCCCTCACCACAGGTACCGGCCCAAACGAAGTTTTGATCACAAATCAGTGTCGTGATCAGTCTGTTTGATGATGTAAAAGTCTTTCCTGAAAATTCTGATGCATTAAGTGATACTGAAGACAGGATGATAATGCACAAAAGTGAGAGTAAGGAACAACGTCTGACTGGGTTTGAAATCATACCGGACTTTTTCATCGCAAGAACTCCTTGTCGTGAAAAATGGTGAGTAATGGTGTGGTACTTGTCAAGAATTCATTTGTTAATCAGTTTACAAAAAAAACAACGTTCTATTTCAACTGCCTGAGGCAGTATTTACATTGCTGCAATAATAATATAGTACTGAATCATTAGAAATTCAGGTGTGGCAGAAAGAAAATGTTGTGTACAGACAACGTGCACTTCTTCCCTCTGCGTTAAAATCTACAAAGTATCCTGATTCATACCCGGCAGGAAGTTTAAGTTCCAGAAAAGAATATTGCACATCATAAATAAGCCGATGGTTATCCAAAAGACGGCTGACAGTATGAGTTTTTTAACCATAATGTTCGCAATATATTTGATATTTTTATAACATACTAATGCTATCATGTTATTATACAGTCTGTTATGCAGTTTTTTATTCGCAACTATGCGTACACTTTTAATTTTTTTTAAAGCATTTCGTACAATAATCATTTACATTATCTTATGAGCTTGCAATGTACTAAGGAAGGTTAAGGAGACAATTCTATGCACAAACAAAAAAGCAATGATACGAAACACATATTCGGGTATCTCAGATGTGTACCCAAATACACCTATCAGGTACCAGTATTGCTGTTTTTATCTTTTTTATGTATCAATGCGCAAACCTGGACGGCTTTTTCACCTGATTCATCATTAAGAATCGAAGCCAAACAGGATATTATATCCGCAATTGCATCAGGCCAGAAGAACTGCTATTTCCGGGTCCTTTTAGGGGAAAATGCCGTTGTGGACTGGTCGCCAGTTGGAGTGAAAACCAGTGATCAGGATTTTGTTACCGATCTGACATTTGTGAAACAATCCCAAACAACCATTGATGAAACTTATCCACTTCCCTCCGGTAAACGTTCATCATACCGTAATAACTGCACAGAACTTGTTCTTACGTTTTCTAACAAAAATGACCGTCAGGTTGCGTTTTATTTCCGTGCATATAACGAAGCTGCTGCAGTACGATCGGAACTTATGGGAAGTGGTTCAACTCAGGTGAGCGGTGAAGTAACTGGATTTACATTTGCATCGGGATCAACTGGCTGGGGACACAAGCCAAATGATGATGAGGCTACCTTTGACCAGTTCAGTGCAGGAAACTCAGCATCAAGCTATGGCATTCCAATTTTATTTAAAACATCAAATGCATGGGCACTTGTCACCGAGGCAGCAGTATACGGTGATTATACCGGTTGTCACTTTGCCTCGAAAAGCGCAAGTAAAAATGTCTACCAGATTGCCTATCCAAGTGGCCAGGGTGCAATCAGTGGATCACTACCCTGGAAATTACCCTGGCGTGTTGCGATTGTTGGAAATTCACTTGGACCGATCATCGAATCATCGGTTGTTGAAAACCTCAATCCGCCATGTGAATTGACTGATTTAAGCTGGATCAAATCAGGCCGGAGTATGTGGTCATGGCTCTCACAGAACACCGGAGATATGGCACAGCAAAAAAGGTATGTCGATTATGCAAGTCAGATGGGATGGGAACTTAATCTGATCGATGATGGTTTTAACAGGTCGGGAGTTGCAGAAGTTTGTCAATATGGTTCACAAAAAAGTGTCGGAAACGAATTATGGTATAACTATACCGAGGTAAATACTCAGTCAAAACATAATAGTGTATCCCAGCAATGCCGTTCATGGGGTCTTAAAAGCCTTAAGATCGATTTTATTTATGGTGGTGATGGTATCAATTACAATAATAACATCATGAAATGGTATGACATGAGTGCCAAGAGTCTTGCCGATAACAAACTGATGGTTACGTATCACGGATGCACAGTGCCAAGAGGGCAACGCAGACGGTGGCCCAATATCATGACCATGGAAGGTGTAATGGGATACGAATGGATAGGACGCGGATATCCGTCATTATCACATAACTGCATGTTACCATTTACGCGTAATGTGATCGGCCCGATGGACCACACACCGGTACTGTTAACATTGGGTCAATTAACAAACGGCAGTGGTTCCACACGTACTTCCACCGATGCCCATGAAGTTGCACTTTCTGTTGTTTACGAATCGGGAATTCAGCATTTTGCCGACAGGCCCGAAGGATACAGCGGATGCATCGGCAACAATTTTCTTAAAACAGTTCCAAGTGCCTGGGATGATATCCGGTACATTGATGGTTATCCGGGGCAGACATGCATTCTTGCCAGACGTAAAGGCAATGATTGGTATATTGCCGGAATCAGCGCTGTTGCAGCAAAAACAATGACTATTCCACTCTCATTTTTGAAAGCAGGCTCGTATACAGTGGATATCTATAAAGATACCACAGGTTCTTCGAAGTACACGATGACAAAAACTACGGCTACAATCAATCCATCCACTCCCCTTTCGCTCTGGGTCAATACCAACGGTGGATTCTGTTTTAAAATTCCCGATTCATATCAGGTACCGGTGTCAATCAGGAGTAAAGAGAGGAATACCATTAAAAATTTTGCCAATATGAATCATCGTAATCATTCCCTTTTTGTTTCCGATGGAGTTGGCAATGGACTCTCATTAAAGCGTACCGGGAATGTTTTTACTATTCAGGGGAAATCTCTACCAAAAGGAGAAACCATCTCCAGATTACCCTCTGGCGTTTTTATAAACGTTGACAAAAAAAACAGGTAAAGTAACTGCATAATGGTTAGTGCGATGCCGATCCTTGTATCGGCATCGCTTATCTGAAGTAATCGCGCGGCTTAGAGCACAGGTGGAACCGGGCACCCGGCACGACTATCGTGTAAACGGTTTTCCATTTTTGTCACAGGAATAAAACGAATTCCACTCGCCATCAACAGGCAAATATCCCTCAACCCAGTTTGCCCAGGCACATGTCGGTTTACAGCAATCCTGCATGGTTGTTGTATGATAACCGCTTTTAAACGTACCATTCGCAACAGCCTGAGCAGGTGTCCTGACATCAGGAACAGGCAGCGGCAGTTTATCCTCTTTGAGACGACAGCCGGTAACACGGGTCAGGTTTTCGGGGCAACGCACACGCTTTACCATAACGGTCCAGTTCTGATGATAGAGCGACTCAACCTGATTACAAAGAATACATGATCTGCGCGTATCTTCAGTAATCTGTTCTGATGCATTGACAAGTGCCTGATTACACATCTCTTTTATTTTTTCCTGACATTCTTCGCTCATTACGTCATCTATAGTCGGCGGCCACGACTTCCTGCATTCTGTCTCATAGCGTAAAAAGGAGATTCCCCCGCTTCCCGGATTCTGGTAGGGATATTTATCATAAATAAATTCATTGAATTTTGTTGTATTGCTGAATGCAGGATCGTTATAACAGGAGTTGAATGCGCCGTAACCTCCCGCCCCCATAAATACATCAAAACCCTTCGGACCGCTTGCTGCGGTATTAAAACTCTGAACAATTAAAGGTTTTGGATAGGGTAATTCGGGTGGTTTTGGTGAGCTTGGTTCCGGTGTTTCATAGACAAGCTGATAGCACTGACAACAGCTGCTTGATGTATCATCAAGACCACCGGTACCATCATCGGGATCATGTCCTACGATTGCATAATTGAATGGTAACTCGCCATTCTTTTCCCATCCGTAAAGTGCAGCATCATCTTTTGCAGCCTGTATCATTTCCGTACTAAACAGCATAAACCGCGGGCAAATAAAGGTTTTCGGACGATTTGCCTTGCTCTGATCCTCTGGTGGACTGCAGGAATTTGCAACAGTGCATTCGCCACCACAGGCAGATTTGGGATCACCGGGGATACAATCCTTTACATAAAACTGATTGTAGCACGGACTCGGAGGATTAAGGTAATATGATGGTGTATTGGTTTTTAATGTAATTGTCAACGGGCCTTCAGAATATGAATTTATTACAAGAGCAGCACTCTCATACCCCGCTTTTGATACCTTGACAGTATCGATAACAACAAACCGTTTTGCAAGTTTTCCTGATGCGCCCTGATTATCTTTCATCCTTTTGACTGCGGATAGTTCAGATACACTACGCCTCCCATTATTTGCAATAAGTTTAAAACTCGAGACGTTGTCATCGATCTGAAGTCGCACCATGTAAATTGTTTTTGACGTCTGCTTATCAAGCGGATATAATGTATAAAAACCGCCATTAAGCCTGCTGTCAAGTGCAGTATATAACTTTTTACCGCTCAGGGTGTAGACACTTGCCTTAACTTGTGCACTTGGACCGTTTACAGCAAAATAGAGCATATCACCCTTGAGTATCGGTGATGGCAGCACGATTTTGCGAACCTGCGGTTCCAGTGTTGCAGTTACAGAGATACTCCAGGTGCCATCACTGGCAGATGTATCTGAAAGCCCGGCATTAACAAGCCGTACGATCGCATCCTTAATTGGTTCCCCGCTTTCATCAATAACTTTCCCGCTCAGCGCCTGCGCGTATGGTACAAATAGCAGCGCCGTAACCATTACTAAAAAGCCTGCCCTGCGTAACGTTGCAGCAACATGTACATTCATGTAATAAATACTCCTGTTTGAGTCGTAAAACAGGCCGGTTGATCCGGGTGGATTACCGGCAAAGACCTAAAAATACAATACTATTGTGTGATAAGGAAGCGGATTGGTTTAAACTTCCTGCTATACACCATGTATTACAACCGTTTTGAAGCATACGGGTTACACTGGCATGGTGGAAGAGATGCGGTGATCATCCGGTATACTTCCTGAATACAACACATTCCCATTAATAGTAATTTTATCATTTTTATCGTACTTCAGATAATAAGCACAAAATGTATATTTAAGTTAATCGCTTACTTTAGTATTGTTTTGGTTTTCATCAATCTCTGGAAAAATCTCTCATTATATAAAAGGTTTACCATAAACAACAATCTTACCATATCTGATATCACAGGTCTTATCTACCAGATTCGTGGAAAATCAGTAATGCTTGACAGTGCACTTGCTGTGCTTTATCGCGTTCCAACCAGCCGACTCAACGAAGCAGTTAAACGTAACATCAAACGATTTCCTGATGATTTCATGTTTCAACTCACAAAAGAAGAGTTCCAAAACTTGATATCGCAAATTGCGACATCAAGTGAACATGGCGGGCGCAGAAAACTACCCTACGTATTTACAGAACAGGGGATTGCAATGCTATCAGGTGTTCTTAACAGCGATGTGGCAATTGATGTAAATATTAGTATAATGAGAGCATTCGTTCAATTCCGGCGTATGGGGTTATCAATTGTTGATGTTAAACGAAAAATTGACAGTATCGAAAAGAAATATGATAAACAGTTTAAAATAGTCTTTGATGCAATACGCCAGCTTTTAAACCCACCTGCACAAATATCACAAAAACGCAAAATGGGATTTACTTCACCAGTTAAAAAAAATCGTATCGAATAACGTTACTTGAGAAATTACATTGACACAAATAACTGCCGGCGTTATTAATACGCTATAAGCACATTATGTAAACTGGCCGCAACCATAAACAGGAGCCACACCGTCGGGCGCTCACGCTGGCGAAGTATATGGTAGTTGCATGATTTACATAATAGGATCTTATTCGGCATAGTCCGCGCGGACAGACGTAGGCAGGTATTTTTGTATTTTGTACTGTTCTGTCGCTCAGGGTTGCGGTTACTATCAATTTGTGATGTGCAAAAGCCTGTGGCTCAGGTATCCTGACAACAATATCCCTGAATGGAACCTGAATATTATAATCAATGAATATTGTCATGAAGTAAAGTTTCTGTGTAGTAATGCTGAGATTTTAAAACCAGTGTACGGCCTCATCTCCTTTTGTACCAGCCTCTGTAATAAATTCTACCTTTAAATCCTCGTGAATAAACCGCGTCTGACCATCGGTACACTCATGCTCGATTGTAAATCCGGTTTCTTCCATGATACCTGCAATGTCAACTGGCGGTTTGAATTTAAGTTTTTTTGGCTAAAAAAGATCTGCATCAGTTGTTGTTGCAGCAGGTATCTGAAAAGGATTACCATACATGTAACGGTAAAAATCCTGACACCAGCTTCCGATCAGAACACAATCATTTAAGACTGATGCATGGTGTAATAACAATAGCACTTTGTAAAGAAGTTCAAACTTTTCCATGTAATACTTTCTTAACATCCCGTAAGTCAGGCAAGATCCGTTTTAGTGATTCTTCAAACTTTCTGCGGCGTTTAACTGATTCCAGAACAGCGTTCGCTTTTGCAGTTCCTTCCGGAGCAATGTACTCAAAATTTGTGTTTAGCAGTGTACCAGACAAAATAATCAATACTAAAAAGATAGAAGTATGCAAACGATATGGTTAAAAAGATTTCTCCAAAACAGCCCTAATGGGAAGGCTGATAACTATTAACTGAAAGAATTTTCCTTTAGGAAAAATACAATAGTTTTTTTTCTAAGTAATCAGGCAGTTTGGCAACAAACCACCTGATTCCCTGATTTAAATAAGATCAGTTAATTTTTTCTCTTTAACTTCAATAACCGGCCGGTTTTTTGCAATGGCTTTTGTATAATCCTCAGCAATATCCTGAAGTTTTTTAAAATTTTTCTCTTTAATAAGTTCCGGTGGGAATAGTTTGGTTCCAAGCCCGATCCCATTCACCCCGGCTCTGAAATAATCATCCACCTTGTCAATTGTCACACCACTTACTGCAACAAGCGGAATTGTAGTAAACGGCCCGCGAAGTTCCTTTATATAGTCAGGGCCTCCCATGGAAATTACCGGGAACACCTTTACCAGTGATGCCCCCGCGGTCCATGCAGCATATACTTCAGTTGGCGTGAGTGCGCCGGGAACAACCGGAATGGCATTTGATTTACAATAATCAATTACATCTTTGTCAACACATGGTGTTACGACATATTGTGCACCCGCTTCTATGGCTTCCTTACAGTCACTGACAGTCAACACTGTTCCTGCACCAATACAGCATTTATTGTTAAAATAAGCCCTGACCAGATTGATAATCGCTGCAGCTCCCGGTGTATTCATGGTGATCTCGACACAAGTCACTCCCCCATCAATAACAGCCTGTACCACGCTTGTCGCCTGACTGCGCTCAATGCCCCGTAGTATTCCTATAAGCGGATTTCTATTAAATGCATCTGTAAATTTCATGTATTTCCTCTCAACCATTATTTGACATATTCATAGTGTGCGTATCGTTTTGTTATAAACAACAACGCTTCCAATAATCACCAGTATCGGAAAAACGACCTTCGCAACAGGGATCATTGAACATAATAAAAGCGAAACTGCAATTGCAAAGAACACTCCGGATTGATCCTTACGACTTACTGCCGATATGACATACATATTCGAAGCTGTACCGATAAGCGCTGCAAGCGATACCAGAAATGAAAGACTGTTTGGTGAGATAATTCCATCCCCGGATCGTAGTTGCCACACTGTAAATAAAACGATATAGGGAATAACAAGAAGTGCTATGAAAAATGTACAGGTGTGCATCAGCGTCTTCGGCCTGAATGACCAGTATGGTATATCAATTGTCTTTTGTAATGCTGTAAAAAACGTTTCTCTGATCTCCCCGAGTAGTACTACCGGTGCAACCAACAGTACAACTCTGACAAGTAATCCAACACTTGACGGTAACAGAAAAACTATAATACCGCAAATAATAACTGCCATAGTGTTGACAAATGCAAACCCGAACAAATCACATCTGATAATATATAGTAGTATCCGTAACGTCATTGTCCGTAAATTTTTTGGGACTAAATATGAAAGTATGACTGCCAAATGCAAACGCCAGTTACCTTTTTGTAAAATGCTGCTGCCATGGGCTGTCTGTTCACTGGAAAGCATATACTCACGTTTTGAACACGGAATACAACCAACAAGCTTATCGGAGTACCTATAAAGCATATAGAATGCAAGCACTGATGGTATTTCGGGAAACAGGAGTGAAATCAGACCGGGAGAGTGATCTGCATGAAAAATCAACGCATACCTGATCGTATAAAATATCGCGATAAACAGAAGACTTTCAAAAAATTTTCTTTTTGTATATTGTGATGCAACCGCCTGCCTTTTTTCCCATGTCAAGCCACTGAGGAACGCGATATTGTTCATCCGCGGATACCGCAACAGTCCCCAGGGTTTTATATGGATGACTATGGTATAAAACAATATCCCGGCAAGAACAAAATAATCCCCCGGAATTGTGGGGACAGGATACGATGATGGCGGTAAATATGCATGATACTCAAATACGGTAAACAGTATGATTGCAAGCAGTATCGATGATGTACCCAGTTTCATAAGGCTGACAGGTTTACCAAAAAGGAACTCATTCGCACTGATCAATTTTCTCTCATGTGTCATTTGAGATCATTCCTGTCGGCCTGTGAATACATTTCGAAATAAATTTCTTCAAGTGTCGCTTTATCAGGCCATGATTTTTTCAATTTTTCCACGGTTCCATCATAGATAACATGTCCTTTTCGCATCATGACAACGTTTTCACTTATTTTGTCAATAATATCAAGAACATGCGTTGACACAAGCACTCCGGTACCCTTCTGTTGCCTGCGAAGTATTGCCTGTTTAAGTCCGTAAATTGACAAAGGATCCAGCCCGTTATTGGGTTCATCAAGGATGATGTAGTTAAGCTGCCCGATCATCGCACATACGATCGCAGTTTTTCTCCGCATACCCTGAGAATACTCACCACAGGTTCTTGTTTTAAGCCAGTCATCAATCCGTAATTCATCACAGAGTTCATCAAGCTCATCAATAAATTCCTGATCAGGAATCGAGCGAACTTCTTTAATAATGTGGAGCATCTCGTAGCCACTCAGTGCATCATCAAGGATAACATCCTCCGGTGCGTATCCGATTCTGTAGTTTCCTGGTATACTTCCGGTATAATCGTTTACAACAGCAGAATCAATTGAGTAGGTTCCTGTATAGTTTACAATCTGGCGAAGTAAAACTTTTATAAGTGTCGACTTCCCGCTTCCGTTTGCACCGACAAGTCCGGTGATACTGTTTGTATCAAGTAGCAGATTAATATTAACAAGCGCATGTGCATCTGTTTTTTTATACGTATACGTCAAATCAGAGAGTTCAAATTTCACGATTTTGTCCAGTACATTTAAATGTTAACCCTCAACCATTCAGATTCAGGTATAAATACATTTGCAAAGAAACGTTCTTGTACTGCTATAAAATAGTATTTATTTTTTGTAGCAAGTAGAACTCAATTGTTGTATGTACTAACGTAATCCGGAGGATCCATGGTAAGCATAGTTAAGAGAGCATTCCTGATTTTAACGTTGTATGTCATCTCACTGTGTGCATCACAAGTTGGAAAGAGTGCTGTTATTACGCTGGTTTTTCCATTTAGTGCACGAAGTACCTCCATGGGTGAGATTGGCGTAGCATTACCCGATAATCAGGCTGCGGCTTTTTATAATCCTGCGATTATAGCAATTCCAAATAAAGCATGGAATAGAGGCTCGATTGGTACATTCTACGAAACACTTCTTCCGGAATTTAATATCCGGGATCTTTACCACACTACACTATCAGTTGCGTATCAACCCGATAACGAATTCTTCGGTGGATTCAGTTTCTTTTTCAATCATATTAGTATGGGAGAAAATCAAGTTGTTGATGCATTCGGTCGTACAGGGGAAACGAAGAAATCGTACGAGAATGTTTATGCATTAACCTATGGCTTTCATTTCAGAGAGAGTGGCTTAGTACACAGTAATTTTGGAATTTCAACAAAATATATCTTCTCAGCATTCGCTCCTCAATTAGATGGCGGGCAGAGTGCCGGGCATGCGTTTGCGATAGATTTTGGTTACATTTATAACTTTGAGAACGGTTTAAAACTTGGGTACTCTTCATTGAATATGGGTAGCAACATTTTTTATGCTGACAGAAGTAATCCTGAACCCCTCCCGTTTACCATGAACCTTGCTGTAGCATTTGATAAGCAGATTTTTTTTGACAGTATCTTGAATATCTCTCTCGCAACAGAGCTCCGGGTGAACAGGGAATTTGTATACAGTGATAGTAATGGTAATCCCGACCCGTTTTACAAGGCAATTTTTACCGATGTAAAGGAGGATTCTTTCAAGAAAGATATTAACGAATGTGAACTTCACTGGGGTATCGAACTCGGGTTTATGAATACCGGATATTTCAGATTTGGCTTACTTCTTGACTATACAGGAGTGAGATACGAATCAAATTATGGATTTGGAGTAAACATACTTAATCATTTTAATCTTGATTTCGGAAGAATCAGATCGCCTGAAGGTTTTATGAAAGGTGCATTTGGGAATAAGTACGGCAGCAGCGGTGTCAGAGATCGTCAAACGCGTATTTCATTTACGTATATATCTGCGATACGACCATGGAATGATGATGACCTGACATGGTGGCGGAGTAAACGGTAAATACTGATAATCAGTTTTGTTTACAAATGTCTAAAGGCTATGTTTAATTCAAGCCCGTTTCCCGCTTTGTCCGGTTTTTACAGCAGAACCAATTAAGTGAGCGATCCGGAGAGCTTCAGGAACATTTCCATTTTCTGTTACCTTTTGAAGTAATCGGGCGGCGGCTTCAGGGGTACACCCTTTCGCCTGAACGGTACCCGTTGCATCGGTACCGTCCTTTGCCACCTCACCCCAGAGCATTCCTTCAAATTTCGCTGTATTACAGACAACACCGCAAATATTGACCATCCGGGCATTAAGTGTCAAGGTATCAAACGGTGTATCATCAAACCCGATTACCCTGATATTTTTATTATTATTTAGGCGTTTTCATTATTCATTGCCCATATAACAACAGGACTGTATGCTACTACAATCCTGACTATGAACTAAAATAATTTTTTCAGCTTTTTCAGGCCTTCATTTTTCAACTGTTCCTGTTTTTGTTTCGCCTGCTCTTCAAGTGCAGCCTTTTCCTCTTCAAGTTTTTTCCTGGCTGCCTCTTCTGCCTTTATCTTTTCTTCATCAATTGTAGCTTTCAATTCCGCTTTTTTCTCTTCGATAACCTGCTGGGCCTGTTGCTTTACCTGTTGTGACGGAATCTTTTGATCAGCTTGTGGCGCAACACCCTCACCGAACCCTGCAAATGATGCCTCCGGTTTATCAATTGTTCCACCAAGATTCATTTTCAGGGTGATACGTCCCTCACGGTCGGCCGGAATTCCAACATTGTCAATAAGCTGTGATGCAGCCGATAATTTTGTTCCTGCAAGCAGATTCTTTGCAGCATCACGCCCTTTATTCTGAAGCGCATTGACTTTATCAGAATACTCTTTTGTCAATCGATTGTTTACTGTCATCTGCAGAACACCGTTAAAACCGGTACTCCCCTTAATATCCCAATCGCCGGCAGATGAACCGATCTTGAAGTCTTCAAAGTTGAGTCTCTCGTTTTCTACATGAACCGCCGCTTTCATATCCCTGAACTTAATATCCTTTATATCAACAAACTTCTCTACCTTTGACGCAAGACTTGCAACCATATTTGACTTTGTAATCTGACCATCTCCAACCCTGATGGAGAGATCACCAAGCAGCGTTTTCATGATGCCGTCCGGTGAACGCCCGCGTCCATTAAAAGTACTTTGCAAAGACAACCGTCCGCTGAGACTATTCTGAAGATTAACGATTTCCCTGTTCAGTACGTTAACCGGCTTTATAAATGGAGCAAACTTCGATATCAGTTCTGCTACCTGTACTTTTTCCACGTTAAATTTATTGGTAAATTTTATATCATTAACATCACGAAGATCACCGTTGAGTACATTTGTAATTGTTCCACCTGAAAAACCGGTTTTGACATTAATATCGGCAATGTCATTAATTACATTTACTGTCATATTCAGATTATCAAGAATTATTCCCTGATAGATGCATTTGTTACTCTTGATAACGGCCTTCATATCAATACCGGGAAGTGGAGCCGGAAGCAGCAGTGTATCAGCAGAACCGGCAGCTGATGGTGTGGCTGCTACAGTATCCTTTGACTGTGGCCAGAATTCATCGATATTAAGCATTGATGCTGCCAGTGTAAATTCAGTATACGGACGGGGAAGCGTTTTCCCTTTTACAGGAAAGACCATTGACAAATAGTTTTTCATGTTGCCATTCAGTTTTAACGCTGACCCACCAATGGTGACATCAAGGTTCTGCCCGATCGCGATTGACGAAAGTGTAACATCACCCTTGATAACAGCTGGTTTAACAAGAGGCGGCCATAGCACTGAAAAATCTCCAAATTTGACAACTCCCTTAAGATCAAGCTTTGACGGATCATTGGGATCGGGACGTCCTTTGGCGTTAATATCAACATTTGCTGTACCTGAAAGTTCAGCTCCCGGCGGCAACACAAAAATATCCCTGAAATCTGCAAGGTTGAGTTTCGCAAGAATTCCCAGATCAACAAACGGGTTCTTGAAATTAATAAATGAAGCATGCAGTTCGACAGGATTGTCTCCGAGGTTAAACTTCATGGTGCTGATTGACACACTCGTATCAGTAAAATCGCATAGTGCATTCAGATTGTTTATTGATTTCGGCAGTTCCGTGTACTTTACATTTACGTTGTCAAGTTTACATGTGCCATTTATTGGCAGCGGAACACTATCACGAACCTCACCTTTGATTGCGAGAGTAACAGCAGCAAATCCGGAAGCTGTCAATTTAGCAACATCCGGGGCGAGTTCGACAGGAATCTCCTTCAATACATCACTGATCTGCAGAGGGTCAGACTCAAGGTTCAGGTCTACAACCGGAGTTGCATTCAGATTGGTAACGTTACCCTTGAGATTGAAAAACAGTTTCTGAAATGACAGGCGCAACTGATTTACTGTTGCAGTCCCGTTTACCAGATCTGCTCCCATATCATGTGTAAGACTTATTTTCAAATCCTTTAGTGGTTTTACAATTTCCTTTGTCTTTACTGATACGCTACCGAGGATGAGCTCGCCGCTGGTTTTTATATCTTTTAATTCTTTGTCAATTGAAAACTGTATTGACTGATCAAGATCATTGACACTTAATTCCTGCTTTGATTTCATATCCCTGTATATAATGACACCATTATTTATTGCAAACTTTTGAAGCGTTACAGGAACCGGTAACACAAGCGGCCCCGCTTCTTTTTTCTCTTTTTTTGGAGTATCTGATGCCTGCATAACAGCCAGGTCATCAAAACTGAAATGTCCGGCAGTATCAATTTCAATGAGAATATGCGGTTGATCAAGAATGATTTTTGTAATTTCCGGGTTTTTATTGAATAACGACATCAGTGCAATCTGCACCTGAATTTTGTCAAGCGTTACAAACTTTTCGTTTGAAAATGACCCGCGTGTTGTTCCATCAACTTCGAGGCCTTTGATTGTTGCACCAATAAAGGGAAACAGTGAAAATTGTACTTTGTCAATAGTCACCGTTCTTCCAAGCACCTTTGATCCTTCCGATGCTACAAGAGTCTTGATCTTATCCGCCGGGAAAAAAAGCAGCAATGCGCCAATCGCAAGCACAACAATACCCATAATTCCAGCAATAATGATTAATGCCAGTTTTCCTGCAGTAACTTTCATAAACGACTCCGTATGAAGAATATTAAAAAACGAAACCCCTACCTTTAGAAAAGAAGATGTAGTTCGCAAATTCCTTTGGATTTTAAAAGAGAGATTCCATATACCATTACAAAATGAGGTCTTGCACGCAGGCAGGGCCGGGTCTTACTTCTTTTTCCACGGAAAAGCAGTTACATCAAAATAGTAAATTCGCTGCGCTTTTGTAGGAATCAGTTCTATTTCAATCAACTCGTACATTTTACCCTTTTCCTGGACGACGCTTTGGTTTGCAACCCGCCACTCTTTATTTCGCAATCCATGTTGTTGCACAATGTACGCATACTCGGCATCAAGGCCCGCACTCTGATTATCAACTCCAGTTATTCTAACCGCATCCTCAATTGATTCACCACTGCCACCGGAATAATTGACCTGTGCAGCAACAGATTCCTGCGATTTGAGTGAGGCAGACTGACGACCTGCACACCCTGCAATTGCCAGCATTAGAAACAACCCAAGTAGTATGCGCATACATCCATTCCTTTACATATAAAAACAATTTAGTATCTAATTCAAAATACTTATTATTCATCCTTTTCTGCAAGCCGATACTAAAATCAATTCATACAGCAGCATCATTCTTTGCATGACTCTTTAAAATGTTCTGCCTGGTAAACTTTGTACGATGCTTTTTTCCAGCTGTCTGCAGCTAATCCTGCTTTCATCGACAAATGCTGCAGGAACTGTATTTTATCGGGAAGCTGTTCCCAGACCTGTGGAAGAAATGTAGACTGAGTCCCATGATATGATAATATCACCCCGTCAATATTAGGACGTAGTTTTTCGAGCAAATCATCCGGATCATTATAAGCGAGCGGTACAGGAACAGTCAGTACAGAGACTTCAACACATATTTTATCAAGCTCTGATGCAGTAACCGGATCGAAACGGGGATCAGACAGTGCTGCATTGCGTGCATTTTCTATCACCGCCTTATACAATGGCATAATCGGTTCAATATAACCGATACATCCACGCAGGGAATTATTGATCGTAAGCGTTACAAAGCAACCACGATTTTCTTTAAGAGCATCAGGAACATCAACATGTACCATCTCTTTTTTTTTCACACAAGCGACAAGGCTTTTACGCGCGATATCAAGCAGCAACGCATGATCATCACTTGTCAAAACACCAACTCCCTTCGGATGTGCTGATTTTGCCCGTTGTTCCGTTTCTACAAAAGCAACAGACGCATAACCGACGACCCTGTTCTTTTCACCATAATCCGGAGCAGTCTCCCACGATGTACGAGCATCAAGTTTAACAGGACTGTAGTGCAGTTTTTCTGCAAGCGCCATAACAATTCGTATTGGTGTTTCCCCGCAGGCATCAATGAAACCTTTCTTATCACTGGCAATAATCGTTGCTATTGTTTTATTATCAAGCTCACGTGCGTCAGTCTGCGGGAAATAGTGAGATAGATCCGATGATGCAACAACAAGAGTATTATCATCAATATACGGAATGAGCAGTTCTGCTACAGCATCCGGATCCGTCTTACCTGCCAGTACCGGAACGATTTTAAAATTATCCAACTGAACCTGAAGAAACGGAAGCTGTACCTCAAGGCAGTGTTCAGGCATTTCTGCTTTTTTTGACATATGCACAAGCGGACTTTTTTTAAGTGTGTTTATCAGCTCACTATCAACCGGAATATCCCCAAGCGGTGTCTGATAAATGCGTTTATCGGTCAATGAAATACCATTAATGTACTCATAATGTGATGGACCAATCAGGATCACTCTTGAAATCGATTTACTAATAAGTGAATACCCTGCTCCCGCCACCGGACCTGAAAAAACATACCCTGCATGCGGACTGATAAGCATCCTCACGGTGCCATCAACGGCCGGTTTTTGTGAGCAATATGAAATTATCTCTTTACGCAACGCTGCTGGATTTGATGTGTAAAACTTCCCAGCAACAGCTGCCGGACGGATATCCACGTCAGCCAACGTTTCCGCATGTGTTGATGCCATAAGAACGACTCCGGAAAAAATGGTATTTAGTATGAGTGTGATTTTCATAGCGACGTTAAATAGTAAAAATAAAATGTACTATCGTAAAGTAAAGAAGCCTGGATTGTTAATAAGGATACTTATTTAAATGCTTCTTTATTCAGGTATTCAATATGCATCAAAAAAACGGGTATCAACGCCACCGGTTCCTATTCGCACATGCACTTTCTTTCCGCATTTTGGACAACCACCATCATAGGCAGTTCCATCCTTGTTAATATAAACGCGGGAATAGATGTTACAGCATTTAAAGTTGATACCAAGAAATTTCTTCTTCTGAGGAGTCTTTTCTGATGAGGAATCAGTCATTAACACACCCCATTCCTTCTGCAAGTACAGATTTGTCACCCTGTACAGTGTAGCGTCTGACTTTCAAACAGAGAATTCTGATGCAATTTTGAACTATCACACGTTCCGGTGACAATCACATAACCATTACATCAGAACCGGTTGTTACTGAACTTTTTTCTGCAGTATTTTTGCTTTCTCCAAAACAGCAGGAACCTTACCGGTTTCCAGTAATTCTGTCAACACTTCAGCTGCATCACGTTTTCGATCCAGTTTCAAATAAAGTTCAGCAATTGTCAGCTTTGATTCATCAACATTCCTTGACTCCGGGAAATTTTCAATAAATGCCTTGTAATAGACTATTGCTGATTCATATTCGTTCATTTTAATGTAAAAGCGTGCAGTTGTCAGCTCTTTTGTTTCAATTTTATCAATTGCTCTCTGCAGATAGTATTCGACACTATCTTTCACAGGATTTTCAGGATAGGTTTCCAATATTTCCTTAAACATCCCGATCGCTTCAAAGGTTTCTTCCTGATCCCGTTCAAACGATTTTGAACTCAGAAAAACAGATTGTGCAGCTCTAAACTTTGCTTCAAAAAAAAATGGCGAATCGGGATAGTCTGATGAAATCCGTTCCAACTCACTGCGTGCTTCCAGATACTGCTTTGTTCTGAGATAGGACATGCCAAGAAAATAGTACACTGTATCCATATTAGGATTACCATTACACTGGATCCGTGCCTCTTCAAGTAGTGTCTTTACCTTCGAATACTTCTTCATATTATATGCATCAACCGCCTGAGGTATTTTGACACTGCAATCATACTGCAGCCTTTTTTTTGCATCAACAGATACTGCAACCAATAAAAAAGCAACACAAACCAACCCTAAGTACGTACGTTTCATGTATCAATCCAGAAGTAAAATTGTTTGAAAACCCAATTATGCAGGTATAAAAGTGGTTTATGAATAAACATAAAAGCAAGTACTATTCAAAAATTAGTTATTTTTTCACTATTACCACTGCTAATCATGCAAAACCCGCTGTTTTTGCGACCGGCTTTTAAGAGAATACGGCTGTGTATACTGTTTATTCCTGATCAACAGAATAATAACTCTTATTATCGCGAACTTACTGACAGATGATAAAGCTATCGTATTTCATCAAGCAACTTTTTAGTTCTTGACACATACTCACTTGCAGGATACCTGTTAATCAGCTTATTGAGCTCCTGCTTTGCAAGCGTTTGCTGCCCCATTTTATTATAGGTTACCCCGAGTTTGAACTGTGCATCATCTGCTTTCGATGAGCTTTTGAAGGTAAGTACTTTTTCGTATGATTTAATTGCTGAGGGAAATTCCCCCAGCGAGTAGAAACATTCACCGATCCAGAAATTTGCGTTATCAGTATACTCACCTGATGGAAATTTGGTAATTACGTCGGTAAAAATCTTTATCGCATCTTTATAATTACGACTGTTAAACGCTCTAAGCCCTGTATTATACAGTTCATTTTCAGCTGATCCTAATATTTGTCCGGCAGGTGAAAATGTCGGAGCTGGTCCGGAGGTTGTTGTTTTCGAAGAACGCAATCCCATTGTCTCCAGATTTCTTATCTGTGCCTGTATATCCTTGATTGCTTCAATAAGCAACGACATTCTGTTTTCGATCTCTTCAATTTTGGCAGTTGATACACTCGAAACCCCATCAGCGAGCATTGTAAGCTTATTATCGTTCTCGGTAAGTTTTGCATTCAAAGCTTCAACATCAAGTTTGATCTCCTGAGACAATTTCAGTGCCTGATCAGAATTTTCCTTCACCTGAACGACATCGATTTCAGGTAACAACGCCTCATTTGCAAGTTGTTTTGTCTGCATTGCACATCCTGCAAGCAGACCGGCAACAGATAGCGGAAGAATAATTCTTAATACCATGGCTGACAACTCCATAAAATGTGTATGACATTGAGTATACAACAAATGTATCGGGGATGGCAATCTGTTTCGTCACCAGGGACCAGTGACATGATTCTGATCATATGCCCGATTGATAAATCACTAAGCACGGGCTTGTATCAGCTTCCTGCCCCGACGTATATTTGCATCATATTATATAATGAATTACTCCTTACATATGGCTTTTTTTCGATCGGCACGTAACCATAATTTATGATTTTATTCAGATATATTATTAAAGAACACATATTCCCATTTCTTGCATCATTGTGTATTATTGTGTTCCTTTTTGCCATGCAGACCGCAATGTACCTTCTTCCAAAAATTATTTCAAAGGGTTTGGAGCCGGTAGTCGTTCTTGAAATATTCCTGATTCAATTGGGGTGGATTCTTGCACTCGCAATTCCAATGTCGATACTGACATCAACACTTATGACCTTCGGTCAGATGTCGGGTGATAACGAAATTACCGCAATTAAAGCATCCGGATATAATTTAATGAAGCTTATGATTCCGGTGCTTGTGGCATCAACTGCAATCGGTGTTTTTCTTACTTTTTTTAATGATCTCATTCTCCCCGATGCCAACCACAAGGCTGCAAATCTTCAATCTGATATTGCAAGGAAAAAGCCTGCAGCATTTATTGAACCGGGCATTATCATCAGGGACTTTACAGGATATACAATTTACACCGAAGATGTTAATTCCAGAAGCGGGACACTCAAAGGTATCAAAATATTCTCCAACCTTGCCGGCCAGGATCCATCATTTACAATAGCGGACAGCGGGAAAATTCAGATCACACCGGATCAACAGTATCTTGAGTTTACACTTTTCAATGGTGAAAGCCACAGTACATCTCGTACCAACAAGGATGATTATTTTTTCGGACGATTTGAGAAACAGGTTGTCAGTATTAAAAATGTCGATTCAGAACTGCAGCGAACCAATTCAAGCTACAGAGGTGACCGGGAAAAAAGTTCACAAATGATGCTTGACAATGTTAAAGAGTTCAGGGAAGCCAATAAACCCTACATAAAAGAGTACGAGCAACTTATTGATTCTTTAAAAACCGTTGTGAAGCGTTTTGATTCACTTGCCTCAAAATATGCATCAAACAGCATTGCCGCCACGGATTCACTCACATTTTCAAAATGGCTTACCAAAGTTGAATCATCACGACCAGTCGCAATCAGTTCTGTAGAACTTCATGGCAATATTTTCGACCGCATCTACCACCGGATTCATTCAAACAATCTGCTCATTGCACAGCACATGGTTGAAGTACACAAGAAGTATGCCATTCCGTTTGCCTGTATCCTTTTTATTTTAATCGGTGCGCCGCTTGGCATAATGGCAAAGCGGGGTGGTCTTGGTGTTGGAGCAACGTACAGTCTGCTGTTTTTCATTATCACCTGGGCATTTCTTATCAAGGGTGAGATTATGGCAGATAAGCTTCAGATATCACCATTTCTTGCAATGTGGTCAGGTAATATACTAGTCGCGCTATGCGGTATAATTCTGACAATACTGATGCTGCGTGAAAAAACGATCCGCTTTGACTGGATAGTAAATGGCTTTATACACATCTTTGCATCAGGTAAACCAAAAAGAAAACACATATCCAACCGGCCATCGGTTCCATTGCTTGTAATGTTAATGTGGATTCCACGATGGTTTTCACGAAAACTTATCGGGACAACACCGACCTATCTGATTGGATCGTTTTTAACATTTACAGTCGGTCTGCAGCTCGCGCTCATTTTTACGTATGTAACAATTGACTATGTAAGTAATGCCCGCAAATTTGAAGGTATACCTATTGAGAGGCTCGCTTACTACTATTATTACTCACTCCCCTGGATCGTGCAGGTAACCATCCCGATCGTCTTACTCCTGGCATCAATGTTTTCAATTGGCAACATGGCACGAAGCAGCGAACTCACCGCTGTAAAGGCTTCCGGTATGAGCGTGCGCCAGTTGACATTCCCGCTTTTAATCCTTGGCATTCTTCTGTCAGTCGGAATTTTTTATGGTTCGGAAGAGATACTGCCAAAAGCCAACTTGCTCAAGCGCGAACTTGAAGACAAGTGGCGTGATCCGGTTATAACAAAAAAATCGTCTAATTCCACTGTGAAAGAATACCGCAGGGACTTTTATTACTTTGCAAACAATAAGACACTTTACTATTACGACGAGTTCAGTACATCACCTTTTTTTGTCCGTAACGTACAGCGTCAGATCTATAAGGGAAGCACCGTGGTTCAGAGCATTAAAGCTGATGCCGCAGATTTTCGTGACTCAAGTGGATGGCGTTTTATCAATGCTGAAATCAGGGACTTTACAAAAGAACCAATCAGTATCACCCGTAAGGATACCCTTGTAGATTCAATACTGACTGCAAAACCAGCAATTATGGTCGCGCGTATTAAAAATAAGGATGAGATGAGTTACTGGGAGTTAAAAAGTTTTATTGAAGCTGCAAAAAAACGTGGCGAAGCTGTCGAAAAATATCTGGGAGATCTCGAGTTCAAGATAGCATTTCCGTTTATGAATTTTATCGTTATTCTCCTTGGGATTTCAATTACTGCACGAATGGGACGTAAAGGTGGAGCGTTACTATTTGGTCTCGGACTGGCAATAGCATTTTCATACTGGATCATCAGCAGATTTGCAATAGTATTTGCACAAAACGGCCATATGCCGCTTCTGCTTGGCGCCTGGTTTGGCAATATACTATTCTTCCTGCTGGGTATTGTTTTATATAGAAAGGCATCCCGGTAACAATGCAACCAAAGATTTTACTCATTGATGACAGCCACGATACTCTTGACATAATAGAAATGTATCTTTATAAAGATTATGATGTAATTACAGCGATGAACGGATTTGATGCACTGAAGAAAGCAGAGGAAGAGCTTCCGACACTGATTATCACCGATATCATGATGCCGGTTATGGATGGTATACGTTTTTTTAACAGCCTTAAGAAGATTGAAAAAGCAAGCCATATACCGGTAATCGCGATTACATCTTTTGCAAAGAAAATTACGAAAAAAAGTTTGCTAAATATGGGATTTAATGGTGTTTTATCAAAGCCATTAAAACATGATGACGTTCTTGAGACTGTTGAAAAAGCATTGGCATTAACAACAGAGAAAGCATTTTTCAGCGACAATGATACAGATTAAATCAAAAAAAATAATTGTTTCAGTCCTCCTGATTTTATGCATTGTAACCGGTTTTATTCCAGGTCAAATCTGGCATTATGTATCACCGGTTCTTACGATCATTACGCTGCTTACGTTTATCTCGTTTTGCAAAAAGAAATTTGCTTCAGCCGATACTCCGGTAAATCGTGTAACAGAAATCGCACTTCCGCGCATTGTTGAGAAACAGGCTATCGGTGACACTGCGCAGCTCCTTATTACATCACTGGGAAGCGCCTATCGTAAACAGGCACGCCAGTCCAATGAATTAGTGATTGACTCGATTCTTGACAATGGAATAAAGTTAATCAGATCAAGATTCGACTGCCAGACGATTGCATTTTTTTTCCCTACACTTGATGGCGGGTATAAATTACGTAAAGTGAATTCGTCAAGCGACTATATAAATGCCGAGGCGATCATCCAGCCGGGTGTCGGAGTTCTGGGAAGTTTTCTTAAAGACGGCATGAAACAGTTGAATCTTTCAGAAATCACCAACGACAGTTCAACACTCTATTACTATACAAAAGATACCGGGGTACGATCGCTTATGGCAAGCCTTATCACGGCGGGTAACGCCGACCGGGGTATTATTGTTGTTGACAGTACTACTAAAAACAATTTTACCGATGAAGACCATGCATTTCTTAATGTCCTTGCCTCAGTGATTGGTCAGGCTGTGTTTAATACCTATCTGTATACTGAACACAAGTTGATTCACGGCAGACTTGCTGCAATGAGTTCTATAGAAAAAGAATTTTTCAAGAATCTCAACATTGAATCAATACTTGACACCATAATAGGAGTGATCCCATTTGCAATTGCTTGCGACAGAATCACGATAAGTGTTAAAAACAGTAATGACAATGATACTGCCATTATTCAACGCGCTTATGGTGTTGATTCATCATGGTTTATCAACAAAAAATTCTCCATTAAGGATAAAACGCTTGCCGGAATACTGTTTTCGAAAAACATAATGCTCAGCCGTGATTTTTCAAATGATCATTACGAAACGCGGTACTTTAATGATGAACCGGTAAACGAGGAGTTCCGATCGTTTATTGCAGTACCTGTCGGGGTTGATGACTGTAAGGCAATGATCCTTATCGAATCGTTCAAAAAGGATGCATTCAGTGAGTCCTGTAAAGAACTGTTAGCCCGTTTATCAATAAGTGCCGGGCTTGCAATTGAAAAGATAATCGTCCTTGACAAAGCAAGAACACTTGCAACACGGGATGGACTCACCGGTCTTCGTAATCATCGTGAATTCCAGCAGATCCTCAAGGATGAGATTACCCGTTCGATACGATATAACGATCCTCTGGCACTCGTTCTTTGCGATATCGATTTTTTTAAAAAGCTCAACGATACATGGGGACACCAGTTTGGTGATCTTGTCCTTAAAGGTATTTCATCCCACCTTGAAAGCTGCATTCGTGACGGTATTGACATTGCTGCACGATATGGCGGTGAGGAATTCACATTGGTTCTTGTCAAGACCGATGAAAAGAGCGCAGCAGAAACAACAGAACGTATCAGAGCGCATATTGCGGGGTTAATATTCAGGACACCCAGCGGTGAAGATATTCATGTTACCATGAGTTTCGGTATTGCAGTCTACAGACAGCACGCAAAACAGCTTGACGAGTTAATTAAAAAGGCAGATAAAGCTCTCTACAGAGCAAAAAACAACGGACGAAACCGGGTGGAAGTTTTTTAATTACAACAATTTGTCAAGTACTGTTCAACGAGGAAAACCTATTATCGGACGCAGTCGGGATAGAGGAATGAAACACCGATAAGCCCCGGATCACCCCTCAGTGCCAAGATCATACCATTTCCAGATAACCCAGACATCATCCTCTATCTGTTTAAGTAAAAACACCTGCGGCTTATTGGCAATTGTATATTCGACATATTCGAAACCAATATCAATTATAATGTGAAGCATCAGATTCGACACCATCACTTCCGCATAGAGAGAATCGTTGTGATATATTGGCGCACTCATCTGATACTGATCAATCTCAATAGATCTTGTATTGTCAAACATATTTTTGGTACTGTTTACCTCTGCAGCATATCCCCAATAATTGAAAGAATTTGACGTGGGAACATGGACCATAAAGGTATCCGGCATTGTATCTTTAATCGGTTGAAACTTTGTACTTGCAAACCCTGATGCAACATAAAAACGAAAATCACTTGCCAATAATGAGGTGTAAAGCCCTATACTTCTATATTTATACGATTTGAATAATTGGTTTATGACACCCACAGGCGAATTAGGCAGTTCATCTGCAATCTCAAGTGGCCTGTCAGTAGCAGGACGGGGCGGAAAGAATGGATTGTCACAATGCATTGTGAACAGAATTATTAATAAGCTTATAACAGTAAAAAAACGCATATCATTCCGGTGCAAAGATTGATTTGGCAGCCATTTCCGGAAAATCATCCCATGCAATCAACTTATAGGTATTATCCCGCACTATAACCATTCGTGACTTTCCAGTCTCTATTTTTTTCTCAACAGCTCCAGTATCATCAATAAATGTATACCTTAACTCATTGATTGTCAATCGTGACATTTCACCTTCAGTTGGTTTTTCAATGTTGCTCCAGGTTATTTTGAATCTCTCGTTCTTGCGTTCCATTTGCCGAAGATTCTCAATAAATTTGGTTTTTCCATAGGTACCTGTTCGTGCATCAGAAAAACTGAATGAATCCGCAAAGAGCGTTTCATAATCTTTCCACACAATTGGTCTTCCAATAGAATCAAATATTGAACCAAAATTAAAACGATCAACAACAACCGTAACAACCGGCAGCTCAAAAGTATCCCGCGGCTGAAATATTCCGCATGACAGACTCAGCAATAGCAGCAGAGCTATTTTTCCTCTAACCAGTTTTATACCATTATGCATATACATCATCTTTTTATTCAGTAGCATTTTTCACCTGAAATGATTCAATTATTATCATATTTTTCAAAATGCAGTTTCAACCCCAAGCCCAAAGTTCCATTTTTTTGAGAATTTGTCGTTATCTGAATCATTTGAATTGAATTTTCTGCCTACTTTCATCTTTATATAACCTTTGCTGAATTGATACCCGGCTTCGATGGACGGTTCAGAAACATGCCCATCCCCTGTATTCCTCTGTTTAAAACGTAATTCCACTATATCATATTCCTCCATAGAATTATCCCTGAAAAGAAACCCGGCATTAATCAAAAGCTGATTAAATGTCCAGGATACGATCATCTGTAACGAATAATTCATCGATTTTGTCTCAATACCATATGTTCCATGATACAGGTTGTAAATTGAATCTGACTGATAAAGTCTATCAAAATACTCTTCGCCGTACCATTTGCCATCATCGGAGTATGTCTCATTCCATTTACCGGTAATCGTCCACATATCATTGAGTGTCCACACGATTGACAACGCGGAAGACAATCTGCGGTTATATGGCGGCGGAGAAAAATTATCCCCCTTATGAACAGACTTGAACTTATAATCACTTTTCTCTGCAGTCGCAAAGAATGTTTCTGTTACACGAACTTTTTTTATATTGCAATCCGTATTTATTCCCACTTTGTAATAATCGGATGTCATACTCTTGCCACTTGCTGTTTTCCGATAATAATACAAATATTTTTTAGCTAATTCACCATATAATTCAAATGCAGCGACAGAATCGCGTGTGTAAAGTATACCGGCATGATTCAGGTTACGAACCTGATCATTTTCCTCCTGATTTACAAGTGTATCATATTTATAAGGATAGGATTGGGAATTTCGATAACAATGCAACTGATAATTCAGGGTGATACCGTGTGGAAGATGAAGTGACACATCATGATCAGTTGATGCAATATACTCCTCAAAATCACCAAGATTGACCGATTGTTTACGCTTTGATTCGTCAGAATTAATCTGCGCATCAGTTTCCTTATATATTCTGTCAGTTGTGTTCCATCGAAATGAAATTCCCCCGCTGTACGTCAGTCGATGTCCTTCCGCTGTAACCGCCTGAATACCAAATCCGTTTTCAGTAACCCGTACATCATCAAGCAATGAGGACAATACAGGATAACTGATATCTTTAAGCGAGAAGTTATACAATACTGCCGGTCTGATATTAAAGCGTTCCTTACCCCTCAATGCACCACTTAACGCCAATTTATGTTCAATTTTCCATGGTGTAGTACTATATAACGTGCTTGATCCGGCATCATAGAGTTTTTTACCATTTGATAAAGAATCTCCCGCGTGAAAAAAGATTGAATCACCTGATTGCAGACTAAATGCAGCCTTCAGTGAACTTGTTACTACGCCAAGTCCTTTGCCACCGATCTCTTTACCCAGCACATCAACATTAAAAATTAACGGCAGATTAAACCATCGCTTGACAGAGTCACCTATTGTTACCTCTCCATAATAACCAGGTAAAGCATCATAGTTATCACGTTTTAGTAGTCCCGAAGTGCGATCTAATTTATCATTCCACCCAAAAGCACTTCCACCGGCACGAATTAAGACTGGAATCTTCCATACTGAATAGTTAAAAACCGGACCAATATCAAATTGTCCCTGCAGATCACCCGTGTTTTCTGACTTATAATAATACATTTCCGGTGTCCAGTCGATTCCCAGTGTCGCTGTAGTATTAAAGATATTATTTCTTTTGTAAACTCCTGACAAACCGGCATAATGATTCTGAACACCATTGAGATAGTTTGTTACATTATAATCAAGGTGTTGTTCAAACAGATAATCATTGTTATCACGTACATAAGTGATAGAATTATTGCTTTTTAATATATCATCTGTCAAAAATATACTTTTAATATGAAACGGTTCAGTTGAAGCTGTTGTTGCAGCAGTAGTATCAGGCAGCGACAGGTATTCCGGCCACACATTACTCTGCGCAAAAAGACTGGTGCAGAAAATAAGAAGCAGCTCAAATACTACAATAAATCCGGCATACCGGGAAAAAAAACGAACAATCGATCTATTAGTTATGATACTATATCCATTGCCTGTTTGACTTTTTAGTTTCAAGCTACACCCTATTACCGTAGTATAAACGAATTCTGTTCAGAGTTCCCCGGAATTAACATCTAACATCATAAAGCAGTTAACGACTACGCCTGATCTCTGATTCCTGAATACTCTTTGTAAAGCAAAAGCCACTCATCCGGTCCCAGATCCTCCGGGCGTGATGTTACACTCACCCCTATTTTGTCAAGATAACGACCAAGATTCATACGTGTCTCAGCAGTATCTCCCAATACATTAACAAGCATCTTCCGTCGCATTAAAAAACCTCTGCTAACAAATGCAAAATAGTCCTCCCATTTTTTCCTGTCAAGCTTTGCGGTCAGGTCCTGGTGAACAACAATCTGAAACACCGACGAGTCAACGTTTGGCCGGGGAAAAAAAGCACCCGGAGGTACATGGAAAAGGATTTTGGGATCACCAAAGAAGCCGCAAAATATGGTTAAAAAACCATTTTGCTTTGTGTGTGGCTTTGCTGCAATACGTTCTGCGACCTCCCGCTGAACCATAAATGTGCAGGACTTGATTTCATTACCATACAGTAAAGTTTTTTTAATAATATGTGCACCAATTGAATATGGAAGATTGCCTACTGCATGAAGTGGAAACCCGGCAATGCTGAAATCAAATTTCATTACGTCACTGTGATGAATGGTAAAATCACCGCAGCAAAGTTTTCCTTTCAGCTTTTCTATTGCCTCAGGGTCAACTTCAACAAGATGGAATGATGGAAAACGTTCCTTTAAAAAAATACTCAGGGCACCCTGCCCCGGTCCGATTTCAAGAACATGATCGGTTAATTCTGCTTTTACAGCCTCAGCAATACGTTTTGAATATGATGGAGCTGTTAAAAAATGCTGTCCAAGATGCTTCTTTGGTCTCATTGATTCCTTAAATTCAGGGTTATTATATAAATCCCTACAGATACCGGAGAACTACCTGACAACCCCGAACACCGGTAACCCCTGACCCATTTCGGGATATCTTATTGAAAATATGTACATTTATAGAAAAAAAACAGTAAAAAAGTGATGCTCGTCCTGTTTTTTTATAGACACACCATTATATTACATTAGTATAATATAACATATAATATCAGGTAAGACTTTTAAGATTTGGTTATAATCCTTTAAAGGAGATTCATCAGTGATACGTTTTATTATTACCGTAGTTGCAGGATGCATTCTTATTGGTTCCTTAGGCTGCGAAACAAAGAAAAAACCAGTTGTTCAGAACGCTCCTGCAACACCAGCACTACCACCAAAACCTGTAATTAAAAAGGTTGAATTCGTTCCTCCTGCCGATTCTCTTATCACTGTGGCGCAAATGAAAAGCTGGCTTGCGTGTAACTTACTTCTTGACTCGCTGGCAATAATGTATGGTGATTCTTTTAAAACGGATGATCCACAGAAGCGGTTACGCTATCAGGATGATTTCAGCATGGCTCAGGATAAGATCTGTGTGCTCAGCGGCCTGACTGGTGGTTACAAGGAATATAAATGGGTAATGGACAATATTGGAAATCCTAAAAACAAGGCTGTCGTTGAGGCATCCAATGGTGTTGTCTTTTAACCTAAAAGTCGCATTTGAACGAGGCGCAGAATCGTAACCTATTGAGCGCTAAGCCATTCAAACCTCTTAACCTTATCACCTGTCGATAAAGTCTGCGAGGTTTTCAAGTCTTATCATCTCAATATCTTACAATTCTGCATCCACGCCAACTGCGACATTTAGGTTTAAAACATAACTTCACCGGAAATAAAGAGTTTTTGTGTCACATCATCCCGTGTAAACTCAGGTGCATACCGTACCGACACTGAGAATATTTTTGCAGGATAGAACATCCACGCCACTGATGGCACTGAGGTAAATCTGGTTCCATCACCAAGGAACCGTTTCTTTGTACTGTCATGAAATTGCGTACTATCAACTGTTGAACGATCCTGAAAAACATCAGTTATTGTACCACCGCGCACGCTACAGTTTTTAGCACTGTTCAAATAGCAGATTTTAATGGTATTCGCTTTGGAGAGTGCATATTCAGCAGATATTGATACCGCCTGAGAATTGGGCCCAAGCGGATTTCCAAGCGGCTGTCCGTAGTGAGTATAGCTATGTGACCCACCATAAAAATGTGTATACACCCATGGTTCCACATGCGAATACTCAATTGACAGATTGAGATCCCTTGAGAATACTTCAGTGAAATACTGCCCACCGGCAGTCAAAGCCCACTTATTTCCCCAGTCATCACTAAAGATTTCCAGCGGATTCAACATATCGTCAAGTAAAAATTCAAGATACCACCTGCATTTATCAGGATACCATAATGTAAAATCGAGAGAAACAGCTGCGTTATCCCGATCTCCTGTGTAATGCTCTACAAATTTGAACGGTACGAAAGGAATAAGATACGCCCATTCCCATCCACGCTCACTGCTATCCGCAGGGTTTACCTTATTACGAACCCCAAGATCCTGATTTGTTGCATCTCCTGTTATAATCACTTCATTGATACCAGCCTGTAAAATACTCTTAAAAAGACTGAATTCAAGACGATGCGCATAAATGTATTTTTTTTTGTCTTTCTGACTCTTGAGTAATCCTGCAATATGAGAATAGTGCACGATTTCCATATCAAGAATCGCCCGGGCAAATGTAATAGGTGGTGTTAAACCATTGAGCGTTAACGGATAATCAACTGATGGACCAAATTTTATTTTGTCAATTCCAGTTTCAAGTTTTATCCTGCCGGCATCATAGCGTACTCCACCATAAGGCAGATCGGCTGATCGAATGTTGGTTGAATCCGTTTCGCGCCCGTAAACATTATAGGGCACTCCATTATAAGGCTCATAGGTACTGCGTGTAAATACTGAATCGGCAAAATACTCCGTCCAGACATTAATACCGGAATAGAAGGAAAGTTTTCCGACATTACCCTTTAGTGAAGGTCCGATTGTTCCTTTAAGGTACGTACCTGCATTATCATTTTTCAGTCGCATATCTGCACTCAGGTCAAGATCTGCCTTAATATGGATATCACCTGAAACGCTTGCCCACCTGATACGGTTTCGCTTAAAAGAGTATTTTTTCTGATATACATAGAGAAGATGTTTTTCGTGTGATGTCAACTTTCCTGCATTTGCAAGTGAATCGGCATCGTAAAAAAAACGTTCCAGACCAGCATAATTCAAAGGCTGTGAAGCGATATCATCCGGTAAGGCAATTGAATGAACAGCATGAAGCCGGTGCATTAATTGATATAATTCATTATTAATACGAACATTGGGGGTATATTCCGCAGTACTGTATGTAATAATGGCAATAATCCAGAACAGGCAGACTGATATGTTACTTTTCACACAATTTCTCTTTAATATCACGGATCCGTTTTAAATTTTTCTTGATCTGAGGCATTGTCAAAAAAGCCAATGGAATATTTTCATTTAGAATCGTATCGGCAGCAATAACAGTTTCATTAATTAATCCACTTTTCTGATAACTCTCAACTAAAATATAGTATGCCGCCACCATATCAGACCAGTTTACCGGCGTACGATCCTTTGAAATTGCAAGTAATTGATTTGCATGTGAAATAGCCTTTGGATACGCACCGACATACAAATTAATCATCGAACGTATTCTAAGAAAAATTGTGTTTTCAGGGTAGTCTTCAAGTACACTTTCAGCAACCGAATCTGCACGTTTGAACTCCTCTCTTTCAATAAGGATCCAGCAAAGCGAGTTCTTTGCTGCATAATTAAACGGGAATTCAGATCTGGTTGCGATTTCTATGTCATTAAGCCCTTTCTCCACCTTATTTCCTGAAAAAGGAATCCAGTTCATTGAGTTACCGAAGTAGTAGTTATAGAGACCCACACCAAGATTTGCTGCTAAAAAATCCGGTTGTACTTTTTTAACCTTTTTTAGAAGAGCAACTGAAGCCAAACCATTTTTAGTTCCCTCAATCCACTCCCCGACCTTAGCATGCATCACACTGATTCCACCATACACATTTGCGAGGTAAAACAGAGACATCACAGAATCCCGTCCCCGAAGTGATGGCAATTTAGCTTCAATAATTTTCTTAATACTGTCTGCTTTTGCGATAAACTGTTTTCCATCAAGGGAATACGACTCATAATCAAGAATTTCAGTCTGATTGATCGCAAGTTCAAGGTAAAGAGCATTGAGATCATCAGGTTTCTGACGAAGTAATCTCTGAAGACTTTCTTTTGCAGATGTATACCTCTGAGCAACAAGATCCTTCTGGATCGATTCGACATTGATGCCAACAGAGAACGATTCGGTAATTGCAACAATAATCAAAACAGCTGTAAGGATATTATTCCTTATCCTCATATTCTTCAGCGCCTTATACTAAAATGTTATTTTGAATTTTCCAACAAAACCGGATTCAGGCTCTTGTGAAAGCCTGGTGTACTATCTACAATATAACAGCATAGTGCACATTCTGCAATTATATTTTATTTTTCGTATCGTAACCGTATTACAGGATAATTATCGATACTTGACATATTGAACAGCTGTTATACCGCGTTGGCTATATGTAATCAGGTTTTTACTGCCACCCGGGTTGTATTATCCCCAGAAATGATAGTAATTAAACCACTGTAGTGGATATTTCTTTACCAGTGTTTCGAGCTGTCTGGCATAAGCACTAACTGAACTGTCAATAAAACCCTGACGCTCCTGACGTGAAATGTTGCCTAAACGGACAGGGGCATGTGCACTGAAAGCATACGTTAACAAACCGGTTTTAACTGCAAAAATCGGTACAACCGGTGCACCGGAAACTGCTGCAAGAATAAATGGTCCCGCAGGAAAACTGACATCATGTCCCATAAACTGTACCTTGACAGAACGCTGTTCACCAAGTACTCTGTCACCGTGAAGACAGACAATTTCTCCCCGATGAAGCGCATTGATCAGCTCTATTGATGTACCGGTGCTGTCTTTTCCAACAAATATTATTTTAACCTGACGATTTGCGGTAGCTTTTGTAATTGCATCCTTTACAGCTCTACTTTCAGCATCATACATTAGAAAATTAACCTTTGCATTCAGTCTTCCCTGAAGTAGATTTCCGGCAAGTTCCCAATTGCCAAAATGTGCACCGAGAAGTATTACTCCTTTACCAGCATGTAACTCCCGTTCAATAAGATCTTCATTGTGTGTGGTAAACCTGAAAAACTGTTTTTGCGTAAGTAAAAATGCATATCTGTCAATAAGACACATTCCGAAATTGTAAAAATGTCTGTAGATATGTATAACTGAACATGGCAATTTTGAACGTCGTCGAAACTCTTTCAGAACACGTCTGGTCTTTTTGTCAAACAATGTGTACTGTGCAGCTGCAAACAGTAAGACAAAATATGCCGGTAAAATACCGATTTTACTAATAATCCAGATAAAAAAACGGGTGCCGGCACTATTTCCCTTTGCTTTTTCCACCCACTCAGTTCCTGTTGCTTTCCCACTCATGGTGAAAATGAATCCCCTATCAACGATGATACTTTTATCAGCTATTCCGGGCACAATATATTTTCTGACAGCATATTTAACTGTTGCAGTAAACCGGCCATTCAAATCAGGTTACATCTAAATTACGCATTAGTAATTATTTATGCAACAGGTATTTTTACTCTGATATGGAGAGCAGAATGAGTCTTACAACAAAACAACGTCAGTACCTTAAAGGCCTTGGCCACGCTTTGAACCCGATTCAACAGATCGGCAAAGAAGGCCTCAATGAGCGCCAGCTTGCAAGCATTTCAAAAGCACTTGAGGATCACGAACTAATAAAAATTAATATTCTTGAGAATGCTGATATTACAAAAAATGACTTTTCGAAAATGATCCTTGAATCACTTAGTGCAGAAACGGTACAGACAATCGGCAGGAAGGTACTTCTTTATAAAAAGAGTAAGGAAAAGTCAAAAATCGTACTACCATAGTACGTACAGCGAAAAAGAATTGATTTTAAACCGGAGTTGTAGCTGCGACCCGGTTGATACCTTTGGTGTTACAATAAAAGCGATCTTTCTTTTTCTTGTACTCTGATGTTGGTTATTTTTTGTGAAACTCCGCAACCAGCATCTCTTCCTCAAGAACTTTTTTAATTTCACGCTCAACAGTTTCATCAAATTCAAGCGCCATACCGCATTCTGATGAATATTCCCGCGGCACAGGAATTACTTTACACGGAATGGACTTTTTGGTGCAGGCCCGGTTGGCCCGCACTACCCCCCGGGTTGAGTGAAATATTGCAAACATTGTTCTCATATATATTCCAGTTTTTTTATCGCATTACAAAGAAAATCAAGATCAGAATCAGTGTGATATGGTGACAATGAAAAACGCACAGATCCGTTTGGAAATGTTCCAAGCGTTGTATGTGCAAGCGGTGCACAGTGAAGTCCGCTGCGGGTTTCAATTGCGTACTTTGTATAAAGTGCACTGGCAATGTGAGAACAGTCATACCTATGATGAACAAGTGAAAAAAGATCTCCCTGATCATTTTTATCAGTAGCCCGCAGCACCTTTACAAATCCACAACTGCTGATTGTGTCAAGGAGCTCAATATACTTTTGCTGCTTATATTGCCTTTTACAGGGATTTTTAAGTGCACCCAGCAACCCATAGATGCCTGCTATATTTGGAGTTCCGGCTTCAAACTTATCATGTGCAAATGATGGCATCTCGTAGCTTTCAGATCTGCTCCCGGTACCACCAGCGACCAATGGATCGACAAGATCGGGATTACGAATAAAAAAACCACCGGTTCCGGAAGGTCCAAGAAGCCCTTTGTGTCCGGTAAACACAGCAAAATCGATATTCCATTCGTCAAGTTTGACCGGAATATGTCCCAATGATTGTGCAAGATCAAGCAGCACCGGAATACCTCCGACGACATTCTTTACTTTATCAACTGGCTGGATTACTCCGTTAACATTACTCTGGTGATTCACAATTACAAGCTTTGTTGTATCCCGTATCATGCTTTTAACGTTGTCGATATCAATGCGTCCATCCGGGAAGTGCGGCATTATATCTATCGTTACTCCGCATTTTCCCCGCAGGATCTCAAGCGGCCGGGTCACAGCATTATGTTCAAGAGGAGATATCAGAATGTGCGAATTATTTAAATTCAGTCCGGACAAAATCGTATTAATTGCAGTGGTTGCATTAAATGAAAATATGACATGTTCAACATGTTCAACCTGTAATTTTTCAGCCATGAGATCACGAACCGTTTCAACACCACTGGATGCATCAATTACCCGCTGGTACGCACTGCGACCATAAGTCCCGCCAACTGCATTCAGGTATGTTGTGATCATCTCAGCAACCGCTGGTGGTTTAGGAAATGATGTTGCAGCATTATCGAAATAGGTATTTTTCATTAAGTAAACCTACACAGTGATTCTTTCAGTAAAAGCTCTCTCGGTTAAACGATTGCATATTCAAATGTATATATTAATCTGCCCCTATCCGTTTTAAAAAAAACCTCAGTAGTACTCTATTACGAAGCACACTCAATTTTAATTTCCATTGCAATTGATTATTGTCGTTTATACAAACACGGTATCGATTAAAACAATCTTATATAGAAAGTCTGTCTCATCTGACTATGCGTTTTCCCGCAAGCTGACCACATGCCCCCCATATATCCTGACCCCGACTCTTACGAATTGTTGCAGTAATACCCTTTCGACCAAGCGCATCAGCAAACATTTCAAGACTGCTATCCCCTGGTCCCAGGAGACTGCTTCCCGTTGATGGATTCAGTGGTATCAGATTAATTTTACAATCGAAACCACCGCAATAGTTATATATTGCCTGTAAAGCTTCCGGAGTGTTTGTTTTACCATCAATAACAACATATTCAAACGTTACTGTTCTTCCCGTTTCAGCAGCATATCGTCTGGCAATAGCCATAATACTTTCTATCGGATATTTTTTATTGATTGGCATCAACTCATTACGGAGTTCATTTGAATAAGAATTAAGTGAAATTGCAAGGCCAATATTCAGTTTTTCTTTCAGTAAACGTTCAATAGACGGAACCACACCAGCAGTGGAAACCGTGATCCTTCGTCCACCGATATTGTAAATGTCTTCATGCATGAATATTTCGAGTGCATTTAAAAAAGTCTCGAAATTTGAAAGCGCTTCACCCATTCCCATAAAAACGATATTAGTAATCGGTTTATCACCTTTAGATGCCAGATAATCATTAATACCGATAAACTGCCCTACCATTTCCTCCAGAGTAAGATTGCGTATTAGCCCCATTTTTCCTGTTTCGCAGAAAACACAGCCAAGACCACAACCAAGTTGACTTGAAATACAAATAGTTCTCCGATCGCCATCAATCAGCAGAACGCTTTCGATAATATATTCTCCATCAATGGTTTCGAATCCGAACTTTACTGCATCACCATATTTTGATTCGATGACCTTGTTAACATCAAGCTTCGCGAGTATAAAATTCCGTTTTAATTTTTCCTTAAGTTCTCCGGATATATTTCTCATTTCATCAAAGGTGGTAACTCTTTTATCATACACCCAGTCGACAATCTGCTGTGCACGGAATTTCTTTTCGCCAATAGCAATGACTCTGTCAGCTAAATCATGAAGTGGTATATTTTTAAATCGTTCCATATAAACCTTCCATGCTCATACAAGCAAGCCATTTGCAAAGTCGATAAATAGTATATAATAAAAAACGGATCAGCAATATTCAATCACTGATCCGTTTAGAAGTTAATGCGGTCGGTCAGAATCGAACTGACACAGGCTAAGCCCACTACCCCCTCAAAGTAGCGTGTCTACCAGTTCCACCACGACCGCAAATTTCAAATATCTTTATTTACTTTGTACCAGTTGCCGGTGCTTCAGAAGCCGGTGTTACCGGAGTTGACGCTGCTGGGTCTACTGGAAGAACACCACTATTGTTTTGTAATGGTAACGCATTATTATTCAATATTGATGCAGGCGATGCACTCTCCTGCTGTTTCATTGCACGGTTTTTCAACTGTGACTGAGAACCCTCATTAACCTTTGAAACAACAACTGATAATACTATACAAAGAACAAGAAATGCTCCACCAAAAATCGCTGTACCGCGAGTAAGAATATTTGCTGTATCCTGTGTACCAAGAAGGCTGTTAGCACCACCAAGTCCACCACCAATTGCACCACTAATACCACCGCCCTTATCACTCTGAATAAGAACCATAAAAGTAAGCAGTATGCAAACTAAGATAAAGACAAAAAGCAATATTCCTAAAAGTATTCCCATTTTTTTGACCCTGATTAAATATAATTAAACCGGTTTTACAATACCAGCAAAATCTGACGCTTTAAGTGATGCACCACCAATAAGACCGCCATCAACATCACTCTGACCCAGAAGAGCCTTCGCATTGTCTGCCTTCATACTGCCACCGTACTGAATACGGATTTGCTCCGCAGTTGAAGTACCATATAATTTGGTAAGTAATTTTCTAATATAAATGTGTGCCTCATTAGCCTGCTGAGGCGTCGCTGTTTCACCGGTACCAATTGCCCAGACCGGTTCGTAAGCGATTGTACACTTAAGTGCATCTTCAGCGGAAATACCTGCAAATGCACCAACAGTGTGTGACTCAATAACTGCATCCATCTTACCACTTTTACGCTCTTCCAGTGTTTCACCAACACAAATAATCGGAAGAAGGCCAGCGGCAAGCGTTGCTTTTACTTTTTTATTTACAGTCTCGTTAGTTTCATGAAAATAGGTGCGCTGTTCAGAATGTCCGATAATTACGTAAGTAACTCCTACACTCTTGAGCATTGCGCAGCTTACTTTGCCTGTGAATGCACCCTTGGCTTCCCAGTGAACATCCTGTGCACCGAGTTTAACTGTAGACCCCTTCAGAACTTCGCTGACTGCATACAGACTGGTGTATGGAGGACAGATTGCAATATCAACATCAGAAGTATCCCCCATTGTTTTGACTACGTCTTTTGCAAGAGCGACAGCCTCATCAAGGGTTGTATTCATCTTCCAGTTGCCAGCAATAAACTTCTTACGCATGTTGACTCCTAAACCTTTCCCCTGTGATTCACAGGACGCGCACTAATATACTAAAATGAATAAACTGATACAAGAAAAAAAATTATTAAACAGGAAAATTCATAACGCCGATAGATGTAAAGAGGTACCGCAGCACATCTTTACATCTATAAATACCAATTACTTATCGTTAAGAGATTTTACACCTGGAAGTACTTTTCCTTCAACTAGTTCCAGTGACGCACCACCACCTGTGGAGATATGGGACATCTTGGCAGCAACCCCTGCTTTCTTGACAGCAGAAACTGAATCACCACCACCAATGACAGTTGTGGCACCGCTTAACTGAGCAAGTGTATCTGCAATTGCCTGTGTACCTGCAGCAAATTTCGGAAATTCAAAAACACCCATCGGACCATTCCAGAATACCGTTTTGGCACCCTTAAGCGCATCTTTAAATGCAGCAATAGATTTGGGACCGACATCCATACCCATCCAGCCATCATCAATTGCAACAGCATCGATATTCTTTGATGGTACATCTGCACCAAATGTTTCTGTTCCAACATGATCAACAGGAAGAAGAATCCTGACATTTTTCTCTTTTGCTTTTGCAAGAACAGTTTTTGCTGTGTCAAGCATTTCGTCTTCAACCAGTGATTTACCGATAGCGATTCCCTGTACCTTGAGGAATGTATAAGCCATTCCGCCACCAATAATGATTGCATCGACTTTTGATAAAAGGCTTTCGAGCACTGCAATCTTTGATGAAACCTTTGCGCCGCCAACGATGGCAACAAACGGCTTTACCGGATTCTTTACAATTTTCTCTTCAAGGAATTCAAGCTCTTTTTCCATAAGGAAACCTGCAACAGCAGGAAGGAAATGAGCAAGCGTCTCTGTTGATGCATGTGCACGATGAGCTGTACCGAATGCGTCATTGACATATACATCACCGTACGTTGCAAGTACCTTTGCCATTTTTTCGCGATCAGCAGCTTCTTTTGATGTTTCCTCTTTATGGAAACGTGTATTCTCGAGCAGCATAATCTCACCAGCAGCAAGCCCTGCAACCATTTTCTGTGTTGCATCACTCATGCAGTCCGGTGTGAGTTTAATTGTTTTTCCGAGAAGTTTTCCAAGATGTGCAGCAACAGGAGCCATCTTATGTTTTCCTTCAATATATTTAGCCTCGTCGAAAGCCTTTCCATCCTTTTCAGCTTTCTCTTTTGCCTTCTGAGTATCCTTCTTTGGATCACCAAGATGTGACATAAGAACAATACTCTTTACATTCTGCTCAAGCAGATATTTAATAGTCGGAAGCGCAGCAGTGATACGGGTATCATCCTGAATCACACCCTCTTTAAGAGGAACATTAAAATCCACACGCATTATTACGCGTTTACCTGTAAGCTCAATATCTCTAACTGTTTTTTTTGATATCGCCATCTCTTAACTCCTCTGTATTAGTTGCATATCACTGTATACACCCCTGATAATTTCATGTGCATCAGAGAAACATAATTACTCTTGTCTACATACATCTCAAAAAAAGAGGAACGGATTACTTCCGTTCCCCTTAAAAATCGGATTTACCGAAAATTACTTCGCAATAACACGTGCCATTTCACAAACTTTGTTTGAATAACCCCATTCATTATCATACCATGAAACACACTTTGCAAAGTTTGCATCAAGTGAGATACCAGCTTTTGCATCGTATATTGAAGTGCATGATTCACCACGGAAATCGGTTGAAACAACAGCATCTTCAGTGTATGCAAGAATGCCTTTGAGTTCACCTTCAGAAGCAGCTTTCATTGCAGCATTGATATCTTCCATTGTAGCTGCTTTTTCAAGAACAACTGTAAGATCAACAACAGAAACATCTGAAGTTGGTACACGAAATGCCATACCGGTAAGTTTACCATTAAGAACTGGAAGCACTTTACCAACAGCCTTTGCAGCACCGGTTGATGAAGGGATTATATTTTCGAGAATACCACGTCCACCTCTCCAGTCTTTTGAAGAAGGTCCATCAACAGTTTTCTGAGTAGCTGTAGCAGCATGAACAGTTGTCATAAGACCCTTAACAATACCGAACTTATCGTTAAGAACTTTTGCAATTGGTGCAAGACAGTTTGTTGTACATGATGCATTGGAAATAATATCCTGTCCAGCATAAGATGTATGGTTAACACCATAAACAAACATTGGAGTACTGTCTTTGGAAGGAGCTGACAATATAACTTTTTTCGCACCTGCTTTAATATGCTTGCGAGCTGTTTCGTCAGTTAAAAAGAAACCTGTTGATTCAACAACGACATCAGCACCAACCTCGCTCCATTTAAGCTGCTCAGGATCACGTTCTGCTGTTAAACGGATTTTGTTACCGTTTACAACCATAAAACCACCTTCAACCTTGACATCACCACAAAAACGGCCGTGTACTGAATCGTACTTGAGCATGTATGCAAGGTATTCAGGATCGAGAAGATCATTAATACCAACAATCTGTATATCGCTGTTGAAATTTTCAACTGCAGCGCGAAATACCATTCTTCCAATTCTTCCGAAACCGTTGATTCCAACCTTAATTGCCATAAAAAGCCTCCTAATTTTTTTAATATTTTGAAATAAACGCTGTCTGTTATTGTGAAAAAAGTTATTTTACTTCTTCATTTAATCAGCATAGTAATATACGTTGATTCAGGAAACTGAGTCAATTAAAAAAATAAAGTGATACAATGATCTATAATAAGAGGTTAAACTCGTGAACAATCCGGTTTTAAAGTACAAAAATGAGTCACCAGAAAAACTGTTTTTTATTGCCGGTCCCTGTGTTATTGAATCACAGGAACTCTGCCTGTCAGTTGCATCAAAACTTGCAGAGCTTTCGGTAAAACACTCTATCGATATCATTTTTAAAGCATCATATGATAAAGCCAACCGCACATCAAAGTCATCATTTCGCGGTCCGGGGCCCGAAGAAGGATTACGGGTACTCAGCGATATCAAGACCCGATATGGTTTGCCAACACTTACCGATATACACGAATCAAATCAGGCAAAAGAAGCTGCTGATGCAGTTGACGTTTTACAAATACCTGCATTTCTTTGCCGCCAGACAGATCTGCTTGCGGCGGCTGCAGCTACCGGTAAAATTGTCAATGTTAAAAAAGGCCAGTTTATGGCACCATCAGATATGAAACACTCACTTGACAAAGCAGGATACAACGCCTGGTTGACAGAACGAGGCACTTTTTTCGGTTACAACCGGCTCGTTGTTGACTTTGCAGGCTTCCCGGTATTAAAAAGTTTTGGTCGTCCGTTTATTTTTGATGCAACCCATAGTGTTCAGGCACCCGGAGGTGGTGATGGATGTTCGTCAGGAAACAGAAATCTTGCGGTACCACTGGCAAAAGCAGCTGTATCAATGGGTGTTGACGGTTTATTTTTTGAGATCCACCCGGATCCGGATAAAGCTCTGTGTGACGGTCCAAACTGCATCTCTGTTACAGATTTTGAAAAATATCTAACGATGTTTATCAACCTGAAAGCTTTTTTAAACTCCAGCAGGTAATGACCTGAAGACTTTAAACGAGCGGTTGAATACAACAGAACACAATTTTTAATAAACACACAGCAACGACATACGTATATTTATCAATATTTTATAACAGCATTACCTCAAATTTAATAAATCGCTACTGAATATTTATAGGAAATTGAATCCGGTTATTACTATATTTTATTGAGGATCAGTGTATAACCCCCGTAGTTTATTTAAACGGATGCAGAAAAGAAATGAATTAACTATGGTAGACATTTTTGACTATACTGATTACCGAAAATTTTTGAAAGATCGTGCTGAATACCTGAAAAGTATAAAACAGCCGATCTCGTACCGGTATATTGCAGAATTCGCCGGGTTTAAATCTGCTGGTTTTTTTTCACAGATACTAAACAGCACTTGTGATCTTCCAGACCGTTTTATATGCAAAATCGCAGAAGTTTTTCAATTACGTAAACGCGAAACCCGCTACTTCGATTTAATGGTGCATTACAATCAGGCTGAAAACCATGATGAAAAGAAAACATACTTTGGTAAGATGGTTACGTTTAAAAAGGGACGTGTAAAAACAATTGAACCAGATGCATATGCGTTTTATGATAAGTGGTATTATTCGGCAATTCGTGCACTTCTAAACTACATTACCTTTGACGGTGATTTTTTTGCATTATCAAAAATGGTAATCCCACATATCACCGCCGCAGAAGCAAAAAAGGCGATTAACGTACTTGAGCGACTTGAACTCATTAAAAAAGATATATCATCGAATACCTATAAACTCACCAGCAATCACATTTCAACCGGATTAAATACAGACTCCGTTGTTATTAACAACTTTGTTCTGAATACACTTGACATCGCAAAAGATGCACTCTACAGATTTTCAAAAGAAGACAGGGGTTTCTCTGCCCTGACACTCAGTGTTTCACAGCAGGGGTTTGATACAATCCGGCAAAAAATTGACAACTTGCGTGCCGAACTTATCGATCTTGTAAAGCACGACACAAATATCGATCGTGTAGTACAGGTCAATTTCCAGATTTTTCCTCTGACAGATACTGACAAAGCAAGCGAGAGCATACAATGAAAACCATAATTGCATGTCTGTTTACCATAACCATTATGGTAATTGTCAGTTGCACAAATGACATTGTTTCAGGAGGCAGTTCTTCTGAAGTTGTCGCAAAAGGGGTGATTTACACAACTGACAATTCAACCATCAGTGATGTCCAGGTGTATCTTACTCCGTCAGATTATTCGTCAGTGCTTCAACCGGAAACACTACCATTATTGGCAATAACTGACTCCGCTGGATTTTTTAAGTTCAATTCTGTCAAAAAAGGTCAGTACAACCTGTATGCCCGTCATCCATTAAACCCAACCCGCCTTATCGACATTGGAATTAATCTTGATATTCCTGAAGACACCGTGACTATTGACAGTAAAACGCTAAAACACTGTTCTTCAGTGCTGCTCTCCTTACCGGCATCGTTTGATACTGCAACTGATTATATCTATCTGGAAGGAACGACACTGAGTTTTAAAGTATCCAGACTCATTAAAATGTCCGACAATTCAAATGCTGTCCAGATTGATTCTTTACCATCAGGCAGACTCCCTGCGATCAAGTATTATTCAAAATTTTCAAAATCATCCGGAACAATTGCAACATCAGTAACCACCAGAGAGAATACTACCACAACAGTAGGTATACCTGCTGACTCAAAACCGATATGGAATATTCCGATCATTGCCGCAATAAGCGACTCTACCGCCGGAGCATTTGGTGGTATCGACTCTATGAAAACTGAACTCACTGCATTCATTGCAAAAGTCAACTCGGTATTCAACTCACCCAATGTTTTTAACGGGATCATGAATTTCTATATTGATTCAGTCTATGCATTTTCCCACCCATGCAGTCTGGAACTATACAGTTCTTTTTCAACAGATTATGCAGTGCGGATAATTTTTGATGGCTATTCAAATGTGTTTAACGGGTGGATTGAACGCTATCGTACAGCAATTCATACTGCAGATATTGAAAATATGTTTAATCAGAAGTCTGTACAGACAGTCGCATGGCAGCTTGGTTTAAGCCGCGGCTGCATTGCGTCAAATTATATGTTTGTGAGGGCAGAATATAATCCGGTAAACAAAACATCCTTTGATGGTGAGTATAGTTTCATGTACAGACCATTCCTGGCATCATCATGGGATACATACAATATTTACGCAATTAATTACTACAACACACAGGTCAGTTCAAACTTTGCCACACTTCCGGGCTATCCTTACAAAATGGTAATCGAAACAAGAACTGTCAACAATGCCATTGTAACGAATGCCCGGATCAACGTCTTTGGGGTGCGGTGGAATTCATTTGCAGTAACAGACACCCTTGTCTCGGCATCAAGTGACTCCTCCGGCAGATATACCTTTCAAACCAATCCTTATAAAGTCTTATCTAATGGAAATACCATATATTGTAATCTGTTGTTGCAGGCAATTTCTTCAACAGACACAGCTTACGCCTGGATGCCCATAAATGAGCCAGGTATATCCTTTTTTGAAAACGGAAGCGCTGAATTTGTAAAGACAATCATCTATCCAAAATGATTTCCGGAATATATTCAACCAGATCTTCCAATAATAATCTCACATTGATACGATACGTTTTCCCTCTTGTTTATAACTTTTCCATTTTATTCAATTCACGAAGTACACTGCCTTTTGTCAGAACGTCCCGCATTACGACCGGTTTGTCTGGTGTACTGCCTGAAAATATTGCTAAAAACGGAATACTTTGAGAGCCTAATGAGCGTAATAGTGAATCCTTCACAGCATCCGGTGATGTCACATCAACTTTAAGCGCCAGTACATTTTTCTCTTTAATCAATGCAACAACATCTTTTTTTGTAAGTACCATAATGTAATTATATTGACAATTCATACACCAGTTTGCAGTAAAATCAAGAATTACATTTCTTCCCTCTTTTTGCGCATTAACAAATAACTCCGGTTCAAAATCAACCCAGACTTCATTCTCTTTTTCAATATTTGCTGCTGCACTATTCGAAAATGAGGGATAAACGACCATAAATGACGTGTACAGTGCGCCCGTAATTATTATTAGAGCTGATAAAAGCGCAATAATTTTTGTTTTCACGTTTGAACCATATGGAGCAATTCTTGTAAAAACTACTACACCAAACGCCAGAATGACACAAAAAAGAACTGTCGGGACAATCATGTCTGATGGCAATCCGATCATCAGATACACAGCAAAACCGATAAGCAGGAATCCCATGATTTTTTTAAAATCATTCATCCACCCACCCGGTTTAGGCAGATATTTTGACAACTTAGGAATTGACGATAAAAGAATATAAGGGAAGCTCATTCCTAAACCTATGGTCGTATAGACAATAAAGACTGCATATGCAGGCTGTAACAGTGACCATGCCAATACAGCTCCAAGAAACGGTCCACTGCATGGCGTTGCAAGAACTGTCGCAAAAACACCTTTGAAAAAATCTCCTGCGATACCATCTCGCTTTTGAATATTACTGCTTGCCACAGAACCTGAGACATTGAGCATATACACATCAAAAAGTCCAAGTGCAAAAACAACAATTAAGGCAATAATGGCAATAAGCGCTTTGGGATCCTGAAACTGCTGTCCCCAGGAAAAACTTGCAAATGAGGCAAGTAATGCCAGAAGCATGAATACCGATACCACTCCGGCAGAAAAAACGAGACTGCGCAGCACAGTCTTCTTCCGATCCATATCTGCACCTTGCGCGAATGAAAGTATCTTTATACCAAGCACGGGTAAAACGCATGGCATTGCATTGAGGATTATTCCTGCAATAAACGCCAACAGTATTGCCAAAAAGATATTTATATCCGTTCCGGCATTTTGAGGCGAAAATTTCCAGTCATACGTTTCAGACTGCACATCGCGTTTAAGCTCACCCAAATTCAAACCACCAATATCCAGCCCCGGACCGGTTAAAGCCATTGTCGTATTCTGTAAATCGACATAAGGGGATAGTGCCTGAGTTTTTGTTGATATTTTCAATGCCTGCAAAATGGTATTATCATTATTGAAAACTGTTTTTTCTGACGTTGTGCCTACCGTTACTGTAAACTCCACTGTTTCATCAACAGGATAACAGGACTTATCGCACATTACTCCTGTTATGTTTACATTGTTTTTGTAAGACGTTTCTACTGCGGAATCTGCTACCACACCCTGCAAAAAAAACCAGACATCACCATCAAATGAATTGACCCACCCGCCAACTTCAGGTGTAAATTTTTTAGATTTCTGTTTGAGTAACCTGTTCCAGACTATTGCATCGTCACTTTTTGCAGCAAACTCCATTGGTTTACCGATCCCAGGACCTTTAGGATTATCATAAAAATGATGCCTGTCCGGAATTGAGATTTTCAAAGCAACCAGTACTGTATCACCCTTTGCATAAACCGGTTTTGACAAAACCGTCTCAATACTTATTCTCGGTAAGTCCTGACAATTCGCCTGCTGTACAAAAACCTGAATAAAAAATAACGTAAATAATAACCTGAAAACTCCAATGCTCAATTTAGTACCACCGCTATGTTTTGTCAAAACCATACTTACAAACTCCATATTATTTAAGATTACCCGCTCTAACCAAATGCCGAACAATACCACGCCAATGATGCTAATATAGTACGATTGATCAGATATTAAATTTATGCATTATGCTTGATTTAAACCCATTCGGGATAAAAACACTGTTATCTGTGATAAGCAATTAATTCCTGAAAGTACCTTTGAGATATACCTGCCGTTTTGGCTCTTCAAAACGTTCTATAGCATAGCGTAATGTCGTTCGCGGAAGTTTTGTATAGTGTTTTTTAAGAAATATCTCAAGAACAGACTGATCCCGTTTTCCGATTTCACGCAGCATCCATCCACAGGCTTTATGTAACAAATCCTCCTTATCACCAAGCAGCATTTCAATAATCGCAAATGCATCATCAAACGACGACTTCTTTATGTACCAAAATGTTGACAATACAGAAATACGACGTTCCCAGAGCAGTTCTGATTTAGCCCATTTGTAAAGCTGTTCTCTTGGCCTGTATTCAAAATACACTCCTGTGATCTGTGGGGCTGACAGATCAACCAGATCCCAATTGTTAATATAACGGGTATTTTTCGCATATAGTGTAAAAATTTTTGTCTGCAAACGCTCATCCGCACCAGACATTATTCTGACAAGTAACAGTAAAGCACAAAGACGATCTTCGTGATAAACAGAATGCAGCAGCAAAGTAATCTCATCAAGTGAAACTGTTTTGCAGTGCTTATTAACAATCTCGCGAATAACCGGTACTTTTATTCCCCTGAATATATCACCCTCACCATACTGACCTTTACCTGTTTTGAAAAAACCACTTAGTATTTTAGCTTGAGCAGCATCCGCCCGTTGTTCAAGTTCCTTTACAATTACACCATGTACCATACTTATCCTTTTTTTGATACTACCGTTGACATTAACAACAGATTCATTAGCCTGGAAAACACCCTGCTACGCTACAACTGTAATTTTTACACTCTGAAAATCTACTGATGATCGTCCGATCATAAGCTCAAACTCACCGGGCTCAACAATATAGTGCATATCAATATTCCAAAACGCTAACTTACTCTTGTTAATTACGAAATGAACTGTTTCTGTTACTCCTTTTTTAAGGGATATACGCATGAAGTCTTTCAATTCCATTACCGGACGTGTTACCGAAGCGACACAGTCGCGTATATAGAGCTGCACTATCTCATCCGCATCCATTGCACCGGTGTTTGTTATGTCAATTGACGCTACAAGAGAACCATCCTTAGTAATTTCCCGGGATGAAAGTTTGATTTCACCATAACTGAACGTAGTATAACTCAATCCATAACCAAACGGATATAATGGTTTACTGTCAAGTGTCAGATAATCAAGATAATGCGCCTGAGGTTTATGATTATAATATAGTGGTAACTGTCCGACAGATTTCGGAAAGGTGATTGTCAGTTTACCTGATGGAGAGATATCCCCGAAAAGTACTTCAGCGGCAGCAGTACCAGCCTGTTCTCCCATATACCATCCCTCGATTACAGCACTTGCCTTTGCATTTATTGAGGTGATCGAAAGAGGCCGGCCATTTGCAAGATATACTATAACCGGTTTACCTGTTGCAAACATGGCTTCAGCCAAAGCTGATTGCTCTCCAAATAACTCAAGCGTATGCGTATCACCAATATGCGCTTTTGACCAGGCTTCACGGCAGAGCTGTTCATTTTCACCGATCGCAAGTATTATTACATCCGCACTATCTGCAATTGCAACAGCCTCTGCAATTAACTTTCTGTTTTCATCAGCAGATGATGGAACCACGGGATCATTTTTCCAGTTATAATAGCTTATCGCACTATTATCTGTTAATTTACATCCCTGCGCATAAATGACTTTTGCAAATGTACCGGCACGATTTACAATTCCAGAGTAAAGACTTACCTGCTGATACGGTTCCCCGGAATAACCACCCAGACCAGTAGCCATCGCACATGGTCCAATCACCGCAATCGTTTTATACTCACTCAATCGCAATGGAAGAATCGAGTCGTTTTTTAAAAGTACAATTGATTCCCTCGCAGCCTTAAGAGCCAGCATGGTATGCTCCTCACGCCGGCTGATTTCCACAGCACGCCCATAATCAATAAATGGATTATCAAACAGCCCCATTGAAAATTTCTGATGAAGCACCATGCGAACTGCATTGTCAATTAGCGAAATATCAATTTTTTTCTCATTGACTAACTGGTTAATAAAGACAAAACACGTTGCACCAGGAAACTCACATTGAACGCCTGCTCTTAACGCCATGAGGGCTGCATGCTTTGGACTCTCTGCTACCGCCTGACGTACATGTAAATGTTCAATACCATAATAGTCTGAAATGATCATGCCATCAAAACCCATCATACCTCTCAGGACATCATTTAATAACCAGGTATTGCAGTGTGATGGTACACTGTCAATTTCGTTATAGGACGGCATGACTGAGAATGGTTTTGATGCATCGATACACATTTTAAATGGCAGCAGATGTTTCTCAAATAGTAATCGACGCGAAACAGTTGATGGTGCCTGGTTGATTCCAGCTTCAGGTTGTCCATGCCCGGCAAAATGTTTAACTGTTACCGCAACACTATCAGGACCGATTATTCCATTACTGGAACCCTGATAACCAACTACAGCAGCAGATCCAAGTACACCTGTCAGATAAGGGTCTTCACCACATGTTTCCTCCACCCTTCCCCATCGCGGTTCAGTGCACACATCAAGATTCGGTGAAAAAACATGATGCGTTCCACGGGAGCGCATTTCGAGCGCTACGATTCTGTAAATTTCCTGAAAAAGCCCCGGATCCCAGGAGCACGACAGACCGATAACCTGAGGAAAAACCGTTGCTTCTCTTCTCATTAATCCATGAGGACCTTCATCAAAAAACAACGCAGGTATACCAAGTCTTGTCTCGTCAAGAAGGTATTTCTGAATTCTGTTGCGCTGGTCAACCGTTTCTTTAATAGGCATAAATGAAGGATGAACGGAATGAATACCAGAACCAAATGTTTCCATCATTTTTTCTTTATCATTCAAATATGTATCATCAAAATCAACTAAACCGCCACACCAGATACCGACGAGTTGTGCGACCTTTTCCATCATGCTCATTTCGGCAATGAGTGATTCAACTCTTTTATCAATTGATAATGAACTATTTTTAAATGCGTTATTTTGCATTAACAGCACCCGACCTTCCTGACTCAGAAATATCTCTCAGATACGCACCGGCTATTACTACTGCCACCTGCAATATATTATTTGCATTTTGTATCAGGCAAATACAGTCAGCGTGACAAGCAATTGATATGGCAAAAATAAACCGTAGTATGGTTCTGCTATATTCTGAAAAAACATAAGCGAAACGCCTGAGTACATTTACTTGTTAAATTGTGAAAATTATTAAGAGTGATAAGTACAAGGGCGGTTATAACCATTTCCTATTTGCTTCAGACATTGTTCTTTTGCAACAACGGTGATTTAATCTTTTATAGTATTAATCGTGCATTGCATTTTTAATCATATTACTTATTTGCAGAAGTATTGTTTCATAATAGATGCCAAGATGTTTGCCGTGTTCAATTAAAGCCAGACCAATTTGAGATTCATTTACATACAATACTTTTGCAACCAATACCAGTGAACCGGTTTTCTCAAGAAACCATTCCGGTACAAACGACTCGGCGGGCGAATATGATTTATCAACCGATGACAAATCGATTGGCACTCCACCTTCAATTGCGCCAATAATCTCGGCGTATTCCGGAATATTCCATTGGGTATTGCGGTCGTTATGAATCTCTTTTGTATAATAAGCGATAATACAGCTATTTATTTCCAGTTCCGGCAGATATTTAACTAACGTAGCGGAAAGCGATTTAATATCCGAAGCTGATGCAAGCCTGGAATATGCAGCACGAAACACAAATGAGGTTTTTCTGTACTCAGTAATTTTCCTGGTTTCAATAACCCGGACAGTATCAAGTAATACCGCCTGCAAACCTCCGATTATTTTTTCAACAAATGCTTCATTATTTGTTCCGTATGTTTTGAGCTTCCATCTATGGGCCAATAACAGCAGTACCTCATTCCACATTTCAAAATCCAAACCGAATTCATTACATTCAAAAAGAACCGAATGAAAACTGCTATAAACATTTTTCTCATTTCTTCCCTGTTCAACCTCTTTTTTTATACAATTATCAATTATTTGATAGTACGGTTTATACGCTGCATTATGCAAAAAGAACTCATCCACATCCATCGATGCTTGATTACTTTTATTTGTAAGTATCGATAATGTTTTTGATGCGTCACTGCATCCACAGCTGTTACGTATAATAAGGCGGGTTGGAATTGTTTGAACAAATGGAACAACTGCATTTTCACAAAGGTCAACAGCTGTATGTACAGCAGCAACCCCCTGCTTAATGAGATTCTGTGAAACAGTTGACACTGTAGGTTCATAGTATTTAGAAAGCTCAGAATCATCAAATCCGATGATACTGATATCCTGAGGTATTCTTTTGTTAATACTTTTCAGATAATCCATCGCTCCTATTGCCATATCATCATTCGCAGCGATAATTGAACAGAAAGGAATATTAAGTGAATACAGTTTCTCTGCTGCATCAAATCCGCTTATTGTAGTAAATAAACCATCAACAATTAGCCGTTCATCAATTTCCAGTTGTTCTTTTTTCACTGCGTCAAAATAGGCATCAAGACGATCCCGTGCTTCCGGATTTCCATCAGGACCTTTAATAAAAGCAATCTGACGGCATCGGTGAAATTTAACCAGATGTGAAACTGCATCCATAATTCCGGTTTTATTATCGATTATTATGCTATGTATACCATCAATGGGCACACTTAAGCTAACTAAAGGAATTGATTTAAATGGAAGGTAAAATTTTTCAAAGTCAGCTTCTGCGATATAGTTTCTGAATGTACCTGATGCCATAATAAGTGCATCAAGATGACATTTTTTAATGTAGGAATATATAACATTAGCCTGAAATTCAAAATTATCGGGAGAATTCAGGTTACAACCGGGAAACAGAATTACTTTGTGTCCAAGAATTTTTGCTTCCTGTTTAATACCCCTGATAAGCTCGGTCGCATATATTGAACTTATTTCATCAATAACAAATCCAATAAGCAAATTTCTCTTTGTGGGCATTATGACACCTCTTGCATTACATTAAAATCTCAGGTGTTACATTCATCCTGACAATACCATGATACTGGTCAAATACTTAATCAATTGTATTCTATTCAGCTTATTTATTCAATTAAAATCATCATCTTTTAAAATAAGTCTTTATCCGGACGAAGCATCTGTCTGAGAATCTGTTGTAAACTATGTAACAACATAGTTCTCAACAGACTACTTATCTCTGTAACTGGCATAATTTACCTATTCCAAATCCATCCATTAATTGTAGAATATAAGTGTCCAATAGCTACCTGAAACAGTTGTACAGACATTGGTGTTCAAATTTAACAAAGTTCATTACAAACAGGAAGTAAACTCATGGAAATAAGTTGCCAGGAAACTGAATGTGAAATTCTCTACTCAATTAAAGGGGCTTTAAGCGGAACCCAGAAGTCAACCATATCCGTCTTTGAAAAGCTAAGCGCGGCAATTAACAAAGGTACAAAAGGAATAGTAATTGACCTTAAAATGACAACATTTGTCGACAGTATGTCTATAGGTCTTCTTGTCGGGGTTCTTCTAAAAGCGAAAGAAAAAAAGATACCGCTACGATTCCAGAATATCCCGGAACATATCGGAAGGGTATTTGAATCGACGCAACTCAAAAAAATTTTTCCGGAATTGTACTGATTTTTCGAGCCGGTAATAAGATGAGGTCATTTGTAAACGTTTCCATGCCATGTCAAATTATTTATACAACAATGTCAATTAACCGGTTTTACCACAGACACTCTGTTTACAATACAAACTTATTTCATACCCCATTTGTAAACTTTTCCTGATGAATCAACAACCATACAGGATAGCTCCGGACGTTTTTTTATATAAGCAACAATTGAGTCTGCAGGTGTTGAAAACAATCCGGTGCTCAGAAATTTATTCTGCAGCGGATCATTCCCATATATGCTCACACTCTGATTAGTCGTCGCACTATAGCCGGTATGCGGGTTAAACAGGTGATGCACTCGTTGCCCATTAATAATTCTAAACCGTTCATAATCACCACTTGTAAATACAGAACGACGTTCAAGTGAAAATGCTGTAAGTAAACTATCGCTTTTTCTTGGATGCTGAATACCAATCACCCATGCTTTGCCGTCAGCGCGAACACCATTACCAATTATATCTCCGCCTCCGTTTACAAGATAATTTGCAAAGCCATTGTCAGCAAGGTAGTTGGCAATTCTAACAAGGATAAAGCCCTTTGCAACTCCACCGACATCAATTTTGATATCTCTGTTTATAAAGTACAACGAATCCCCGGATTGCGAAAGCGAAACCTTTCTGTAATCAACATTTGCAAGCACGGAATCTATCTGTAATTGATCCGGCTGCGGATATGCTGATGTATCGTCAGAGTCCTCTGATAAATGCCACAATACCTTAAGTGGTAATATGGTAAGGTCAAAACCACCACGAAGCGAATCACCATAGGCTTTTGCCACGCTGATCATATCTGATAGATCTTTACTTATTGCAACAGTATCACGCAGCCGCTGATTTATTTTCTTCACTTCCGAGTTGACCCGGTTCGCAGAAAACCGTTCCTCCCATTCTGTCAGAATCGAGTCAATGTATGTTATTACCATTGCTGTATCCGGAGCATTCTGTTTTTTTATATCTGACAACGGGATTGTTACTTCAACAAATGTATCCATTCTGAAAAACGTATGTTTAAAGTACTTCACTGTTTTTGTACAGGAAACAACTGCACACATACAGCACAGAGCTATAATAATGGTATACTTTTTCGCTATTTTACTACTCATTCCTTACCTGCTGTTCCCTGAACCACTTGACGACGTCTGTATACTTCAACGTTCCTCCAAAAAGATCAAGGGCACTTCCAATCGTTGCGTCAAGATGCCCTTTTCCTGTCACCCTGATCACCTCCAGATCACTGATCGATCGTATACCTCCTGCATACGTAATGGGCTTTAACGATACATTTGACAAAAGCGAAACAAGTCCGGTATCAATACCACCCTGTTTTCCTTCGACATCAGCAGCATGAACAAGAAATTCATCGCAATAATCATCCAATTGTGCAAAAATGTCGCGACCAATTACTGTATCCGTAAATTTCTGCCATCGATCAGTTACCACAAAATAGTGTCCATCACGTTTTTTACAACTAAGATCAAGTACAAGTCTGTTTTTCCCTATTGTATCAGCCAGCTCCCTGATTCTCGTCCAGTCAATATACCCGTCGTGAAAAACATATGAAGTAACGATTACATGTGAAGCACCATCATCAAGATATGATTTTGCGTTAAGCGTGTTGATCCCGCCGCCAACCTGGAGGCCACCGGGAAATGTCGTCAATGCAGACCTCGCTGCTTCCTCATTACCTTTTCCAAGCATAATGACATGCCCGCCGGTAATATTATCCTTTTTATAAATCCCGGCAAAGTACGATGATGGCAAATCGGTTTCAAAATTCGTTGTCAGATTCGCAGACTCATCAGTAAGCGTACTGCCAACTATCTGTTTCACTTTGCCATTATGAAGGTCTATACATGGACGAAAATTCATTATTACCCTTTACCAATATGAATTTACTGTAAACAACATAGCATCAGTAACCTCTTCAGGAAACCTGATTTTGCAGGAAAAATATATTATTGGCATAAAAACTATCCGGCATATTGTTAATATTCGTGCGAATCATGTAAAATTTAGTATATTTTCATGGTGAATCAGGTTGTTAAGGTTATGCCAGTACAATAATAATCTACTGACGTAATTCAAAAAGTACAATCAGTATATTGTGCACTTTCAGGATAAAGGAGCTGTTCATGTTTAAAAGGTCGATTTGTGCTCTAACCCTTATTGCAGGACTACTTGGCTGTTCAGGTTCACCAGGAACAGGTGGAGCTATGAAGGAACAAATTGCTGAAACATACGAAAACGGCGCCAAAAAAAAGGTTAATTATTTTGCCGGTAACAAAATTGCACGAACGCAGTATTTTGCTGAAGACGGCACAATGAAATCAGACCAGTTTTTCAAGGACGGGCAGCCAGACAGTTCCCGTATTATTTATTTCCCGGACGGCTCGAAGGATAAGGAAACATTCTATAAACTCGGAAAAAAACAAGGTCCTGAACGGTCATGGCACGCAAATGGTCAATTAAAGAGTGATGCGAACTATAATGCAGACCTACCAGAAGGAAAAGCAGTGAATTACTATGAGAATGGTAAAATTGCATCCGAAGTATCGTATGTAAATGGTAAAAAAGAGGGGCCTGATATTACCTATTACCCGAATGGTAATAAAAAATATGTAATGAATAATGTAGGCGGTAACTATGATGGCCTTGAGGAGGAATATTACGAAAATGGTAAAATAAAGAAGCAGACCACCTGGAAAAACAATGTTATGAATGGGCCTAAAATCACCTACTTCGAAAATGGAAAGAAGGAGGAGGAAGCCAATTACACCGATGGAGCACTTGAAGGAAAGAAAACACTCTGGAACGCAAAAGGCAAAAAAATTTCTGATGCCATCTATGAAAAGGGTGTGCTGATTTCAGGTGAATCCTATTGATCATAATAAGAAAATCAATAAAAAAGGGTTTACTTTTTATAAACCCTTTTTTTATTGGTATCGATCAATAATTGACAGGTTAGTCAAGATAATCACTTACCGCTGCTTTTACCAACCACCCCAGGTCAAACAGTATGACGATGAGAAAGAATAAATCCTGCCTTATAGTGCATGTTATCCTGTCTGCTATGTAAAAATCGGTGATTCTTTTAAACCAGGCGATATATATATTCAGGTGTAATTGTTCACAAGTTGTCATAGTAATTAGTATCAATTGTGTTATTGTTACTAATTCTGTTTGAAATAGGAACATTTCTGTTGGAATATAATTCAGATAGATCCAAAGCCCCCGTATGAGATTATTGCTGCTTTTATCGAGACAGTTTACAGAATAGAACACATCATGATTAAATTCTTCACATTACATAGATTTCGTCCTCTAATTTGTATTGCAGTAACATCGCTTATTTATTTGATAGTATTTATTATTTTATACTCACTTTTAAAAAAACCGGTTCTTACGCTCGTATCGATTATTCCTGTATCCTACATTGCCTGGCGTTTTGGAAGAGTTGCCGGTATCTCAACTACAATTATTAACTTCCTTGTAACCATGTTTTTAATTGAGGCATTTGATCCTGGAAAATATCGTCTTATTAGTATTGAACCGTTTATGGGATTCAGTGCACAACTGCTATTTGCCCTTGCAATCGGAACATTTGGTGTGATGACCAGGCGGTTAAACCAGGAAATTTCAGAAAGAAAGAATGCCGAAGTACAGCTAAACAATTATAAAACACATCTCGAGGAGATCGTTGAACAGCGGACTAATCAACTTGAAAAGACAAATGCCCGGTTACGGCAGATAGAAAAGATGGAGATCATTGGCCAATTAGCAGGTGGAATTGCACACGATTTTAATAATCAACTGTCAATTATAATGGGATATACTGAAATTATCAATCGCAATATATCATCCGATGAACGATTGATTAATTATCTTACGCAGATTCAGACTGCCAGTAAACGAGCTGCCGGTCTTACTAAACAGCTCCTTGCTTTCGCACGAAAAGATGTCTACAAGATGGAAGCTGTCAACATACACCTTATCATAAAGGAAGTCATATCACTCCTTTCTCATACTATCAATAAGAATATTATTATTAATGCCACTTTAAATGCATCAAAGTATTACATATGGGGTGGTCCCAACCAGATCCAGAATGCGATATTGAATCTTGCACTTAACGCAAGAGACTCCATGCCTGATGGTGGAAATTTGACATTCACAACAAAAACCACAGAGATTGATGATGCCTTTAATAAAGATCGTACATTTAAACTTCACAACGGTACCTATATTTCAATAGATGTAAGCGACACCGGTACCGGTATGAATGACGAGGTGCTCAACCACCTGTTTGAACCATTCTTTACAACAAAGGAAGAGGGTAAAGGAACCGGTATGGGACTTGCTGCAACGTATGGCATCGTAAAAAGCCATAAGGGTGCAATTGAGGTCCATAGTACCGAAGGAAAGGGTACATCATTCACACTTCATTTTCCAGTCACCAACAAACCCCACGAATCAGAGCTGCTTCAGAAGATAAAACACTGGGACGGAAAAAAACTTAACCTTCTCATTATTGATGATGAACAGCTTGTCGCATTGACTATAAAGGAAATAATATCATCACCTGATATCATAGCACATACGGCATTCAGTGGTGATGAAGGAATACGGATTTACAAAGAACAATGGCAGGAAATTGACATTGTAATTATTGACATGATTATGCCCAATCGTGACGGTAAACAGACATTCCTTGAGCTTAAAAAAATTAATCCGAATATCAAAGCAATCATTTCATCAGGATTTGCTCTCAATCTTGAAATTGAGCAGACAATCAATGCGGGCGCATGCAGTTTTATACAAAAACCATATAATAAGCATGAGCTGTTAGAACATATTGAAAAAATTATTAATAAAAACTGATCTGTACAATCGCTGCCAAACATGACATATCAACAAGGCAACTGCACGTTTTCGCATACAATTACCAGTAACTTATCCTTGGTGGATATTCTTTATCAGTTTCAGAGTCAGTTTAGTGTACTTTTATAAAAATGTTCCAGAACCTGTTCCTGAATCACCCAGTTATCCCACTGACCATCCCCTACTTTTTCACAAAAAACTGCAAATGCGTAATTGCCCTTTGGTAAAAGCATATACCCTGCGAGTGTACTCACTTTGTAAGAATTCAGTGTTCCTGTTTTTCCCCTTACCAGCCCTTTAAGCGGTGAGTTCTTAAACCGGGATTTAATGGTTCCATCAATACCGCTTACGGAAAGTGCACTAATATACTCCGGGAGTATCGCTTTACTTTTCCAGACATGCGAAAGTAGTGCAACTACCTGTCCGGTTGACAATCTATTTGTATTTCCCATACCTGAGCCGTTTTTTAATACAGGCTCACCTGGCAGATTTGCATTTGTCCACCACGACAGGACAGATTGCGAACCAAGTGGCCATGAACCACGGGTTTTATCTGACATGTCAAGAGCAGCCGGAATTGCCTTGAAAATCATTTCAGAGGCGAAATTGCTTGAGTATTTAAACATATGATTAACAAATTCGGAAATCGGTTGAGATTCAAACACATAAAAAGGTTTCCCTGCAAGAAGATTATCGGGAGTTCTCTGTTCCCGGATCTTTCCGGAAAAAGTAATGCCCCTGTCTGAAAACAGTGATGCAATTGCTCCGCCAGCCATTTCATACGTCTGCCACATCTTTCTGTAAATGTATTTAGGCTCATCATTGATACCGATCTGCCCGCTTACAGAAATCGTTGTTTTGTTTCCCTTTGCAACAGTCTGTACATCAAGAGCACCACCCTTGGCAGCGGCAACTGTTTTGGCCGTGCATTTTATCGTTACACCATCAACGTTCGGCAGCATATCTACATAGACCGGTGATCCAATCTTATTTCCCGGACGCACATGTACTGCAAGCGTATTAAAACTTACTGATAACGCAGTGATCAGAGGTTGATATGCCCTGCTCGTACTGTCTTCATCAAAACCGGGTCCAACAGTGATATCATCAAAATATGTATTATCGATAACAAGATCACCCTCAATCTTTTTAATTCCCTTTTGATGTAAATGTTCAACCAGCAGCCAGAGTCGCTCTGCGGTAAAGCCCGGATCCGCTCCCCCCCGAACGTAAAGATTTCCCTTTACAATTCCACTGTCACGATTTAAAGGCTGATCGAGGAACACTGATGTTTTAAAGGTAAAGCTTGTTCCAAGAAGATCCATCGCAGCAGCACCGGTTACAAGTTTACTTACTGATGCCGGGTTAAACATATTGTTTTCATTGATTTTTACGACAATACTGTCTGTCTCAAGATCTTTAATGACAACTGAGAATCCGTTGCTGTTGTACTTTTTTGATGTAACAAAATCCTGCATGCTTTTTTGCACCCCGCCCATATCAGCTCCTGAAATTAGACAGACGATTCCCAAAATTTGTACAACACTAATAATTTTAATCATTGATACCTCAAATTTCTGCTATTTTGCTTTTACATTCACTCCCAAAAACCTATTTTAACCTATGCAATCACAAATTCCTCTATGAATCTGTGTATAATTTAAAGTATAATATAAATCAGATTGTTAATAAAGAAACTGGAGAAAAAATGGCTAAATTTTCAATCGCTTTTATCGCACCGGCAGATACTGATCAGTTATATCATAAAATTGTTGATGGAGATACACGTGATGCTGCACTGCGTAAATTTTTCAATGAGAATATCAGTGAGTTTTATTCAAATGATGATCAGGGTTTTTATTATTTCAAAGAAGACTTCTTTGATGAGACTTCAGCAAGTGGAAGTATTATCGAGTTATAATTCAAAAGAAGTATGTAGCAAGTAGTACGTAGTATGTAAAACAATCAGGCTTCCAAAATGAAGTGTTCGGGAGCCTGATTGTTTTAAAGTAAATTGAGAATTTTGTGTAGGCATAAGGCTATATCCGCCCACACGCGCTTCTCGCTGATAGCAATGTTCGTTGCAGGTATCCCGTACGCAAACATTTATTTCACCGCTGGTTTTGGGCTATTGAACAGATCGAAAAATGCATTCGATTTGTCAATTCCTTTTTTCTCAAGCACAGCAATACACCCATCAACCATTGCAGGCTTACCGCACAAATATGCTTCATATCCATTTAACGAAAACGCACATACCCGATCCACTACTTCGGTAATGAGCCCTGTTTGACCTGTCCAGCCGCTGCCCGAAGGTTCATTTGATAACGCAGGAATAAATGTAAAATCCGGCAGTGTTTTTTCAAATGACGCCATTTCGTCAAGATAAAAAAGGTCACGTTGTGTTAAGGCACCAAAGAAATAAAGTGTTTTTCGATTGATATTAAACGCATTCATCGTTTGCAGTATCGAACGCACTGGTGCCATACCGCTTCCGCCGGCAATAAAAATCAGAGGTTTTTCGGTATTTCGAAGGTAGAAATTACCTCTTGGACCATTGAAGTTCAATGTCGTGCCTTCATTCAGTTCATTAAAAATCCATGGGGTTACAGTACCTTGAGGATTAAGACGTATATTCAACTGTATCAATGATGTCGTAGTGCTTGATGACGCAATTGAGAACGGGCGCATTGCAGCCTTAACCTCTCCATGTGCGGGCATCTTTACTGTAATGTACTGCCCGGCATTGAAATTTATTCCCGCCGGCTGTTTTAGTGCAAGTGTTAATTCCACAATATCATGGGTCAGGAATTTTTTTGATGAAACAACTGATTCAAAATCCTTTGCACCAAGGAACTCTGAAGGAATCTCTATTGACATATCAGCATTTACCAGTACCTGACATGCAAGACGTACTCCGTCAGAAATTTCCGACTCACTCAACAGTTTCCGGTCCGCATCAGAAATAATTGCCGCACTGCTTATTTTCACTTTACAAAGGCCGCATCGGCCATTACTGCCGCACGCTGATGGAACAAAGATATTTTGTGATGCAAGAATGTCAATAAGCCGCATTCCGGTCTCTGATTCCAGTACCTTTTTCCCGTTATTAATGTCAACCTTAACCATATTTCTATGTGCTATCCTTTGCTGTTTATGAAACATCAGACTTTAGAGTTTACTATTGTTGCTGTTGCAGAACCTTTACTAAATGTGATAGTAACCGTTTCATCTGCTTCAAGTGCTGCCGCATCCCGTACAGATTCTCCGGTACTCTTTGACACGACAGCATATCCTCTTGATAATACCGCAAGCGGACTCAATGCATTGAGACGGGCTCCGGCGGTACGCATCCTGCTGGTTGCATTTTCAAAATAATGCAGTAAAGATCCGCCAAACTGATCTCCCGTGATATCAAGACTCTGAGAGGCATCACGAAGCATTGATAACGGTATCCGCCACGCAGTATCGTATGCCACATTGTCAAAACTGTTTTTTACATTTAAGAAATAGCGTCTGCTCAGGTTTGCAAAACGCAGTATAATTTTCTCGTAATCAGTTTTATCATCACGGCTGTCGCGAATCGCAATCTCTGCTGCGGCACTTGGTGTTGCAGCACGGACATCAGCCACAAAATCGGCAATAGTAAAATCGGTTTCATGACCAACAGCCGAAATCACCGGTATGGTTGAATCAAAAATGGCACGTGCCACACTCTCTTCATTAAATGCCTGGAGATCCTCTATGGATCCACCACCTCGACCGACGATTATACAATCAACCTTGCCGTAATCATTCATCCGCCTGATTGCTTTCACAATTTCGGGAGCAGCTTTTTCACCCTGCACGGGTACATCAATAAGCAGAATATCGGTCTGCGGCGCTCGTGACAGGACAACACGTGCAATATCGCGGATCACTGCACCCTGCGCTGATGTTATCACGCCGAGGGTTGTTACCGATGATGGCAGCGGTTTCTTGAACGAGGTATCAAAAAGTCCCTCACTTTCAAGACGCTTCTTTAGTTTCTCATAGGCAAGAAACAGCGCTCCTGCACCCAACGGCTGCATTCTGTGTACGTCAAGCTGATAGTACCCACCCTTTGTGTAAACCCGAATTGACGCAATCGCAAGCACCGCCATCCCATCTTCGGGTTTAAACGTAAGCTGCGCTGCGGATGTCCGCCATAACACTGCAGGAACCTGACTGTTACTATCCTTTAATCTGAAATAGCAATGTCCGCTTGCCCCGCCACCTTTCCAGTTCGAAATCTCACCCTCAATCCAGACAAGGGTATTGCCTGACTCAATAACAGCCGCAACGCCTTCATTGATTTCTGATATTGTATAGGGACGGCTGCAGCCGGCAGGGGGAAGAAACTCAAAGCGACTCATTGAAGTTACCCAATCGTTCGTAAACACGCACAATGGAAAGAGCCTTGCCGGTCTGTTCATCAATGTCGAGAATGACCGCATTGATCATAGGAGATTTCTCAGACGGTTCAAAGCGAACGTGTGTCTGAAGCATAAATTTTTTCAGTACCTGCTCTTTTGACATTCCAATAATAGAATCCTCCGGACCGGTCATACCAACATCGGAAATAAACGCTGTGCCACCCGGTAAGATGCGTTCATCGGCAGTCTGTACGTGAGTATGTGTACCCAGCACGGCACTTACGTTTCCGTCAACGAATTGAGCAAATGCGATTTTTTCACTTGTTGCTTCAGCATGAAAATCAACAATAATAATCGGAGTTATCGTCTTTAATTCCTCAATTGCCTCATTGCCCATCCTGAATGGACACTCAAGCGACTCATGGAAAAATATTCTACCTTGTAAATTTACCACCCCGACAGCCAAACCATTATCCAATGTATAAACCGTTGATCCGTGACCGACATTACCGGGTGGATAGTTTAACGGCCGCAGCACCTCATTGTAGTTCATGAACCCCAGATCACAATCGGGAATACTGAACGAATGGTTGCCACCGGTGACAACATGTACACCATATCTTCGCAGCTTACGAAACATGTTCTGTGTAACACCACGCCCGCCGGCAATGTTCTCGGCGTTAGCAATACACAAGTCTATGCCGTTTTCCTCAATAAGCGAAGGGAGACGTTCTGATAGAGCACGTCTCCCGGCATTTCCAAAAATATCACCTATAAACAGTATTTTCATCGTAAAAAAGGGGCCTCACCCCCTAACCCCCTCTCCGTAAACGGAAGAGGGGGAAAAAATCTACTCCCCCTCTCCACTCAGTGGAGAGGGGGCCGGGGGGTGAGGCCCTCATCCCTTATTTTGCAAAATTAGTAAATCTGCTCTCTCTGATAATTGTAACCTTGATCTGACCAGGATATTCCATCTCTTCCTGAATCTTGACCGCGATCTGACCTGCCAGCTCTTCCGCCTGTGCATCATTGATCTCTTCCGGTTCAACCATACAACGAATCTCTCTGCCAGCCTGAATGACAAATGTCTTGCTGACACCTCTGAAAGTATCTGCAATCTCCTCAAGCTTCGTGAGACGGTTGATATAGTTTGTAAGCGTCTCACGGCGTACTCCGGGACGTGTGCTGGAAATTGTATCAGCAGCCTGAACAAGAATCGGATACACCGAGATTGGTGGAACGTCTTCATGGTGCGCCGCGATAGCATTGGTGATAATTTCGTTTTCACCATTCTTTGATGCCATATCGGCACCAAGTTCACTATGCGTTCCTTCAGTTTCGCGGTCGATTGCTTTTCCGATATCGTGAAGTAATCCGGCGCGAATTGCGATTTTAGGATCGAGACCAAGTTCCGATGCCATAAGTCCGGCAATGATAGCAACTTCCTTACTGTGCTGCAAAACATTCTGACCATATGATGTACGATATTTCAGACGACCAAGCATCTCAACCATTTTTGGTTTAAGCGCATGAACATCAAGCTCAAAAATCACCTCTTCGGCAGCCTCTTTCATCTTCTTTTCAAGCTCTTTTTCACTCTTCTTGATAAGCTCTTCGATGCGTCCCGGATGGATACGTCCATCGGTGATCAGTTTTTCAAGTGCCATACGGGCTATTTCACGACGAATCGGATCGAACCCGCTCAGAATAACCGCTTCCGGTGTGTCATCAACGATGACATCAATACCGGTAGCCTCTTCAAATGAACGGATATTGCGACCTTCCCTACCGATAATACGTCCCTTCATCTCATCATTTGGAAGATGAACGACAGAAACGGTAGATTCAACCGTTGTATCAGCTGCACAACGCTGAATCGATTGAACAATTATCTCTTTTGCCTCTTTTTCGGCTTCCGCTTTTGCCTGATCCCTTATCTCCTTTATCATCTGCGCACATTCATAGCGAACCTGATTTTCGAGGTTCTCAAGAAGCATTTTCTTAGCTTCCTCCTGAGTCATGTGCGACATTTTTTCGAGTTTTTCGTTTTCCTGAGCAATTAGGCGGGTGAGCTCGGCATCTTTTACACGTACTGTTTTTTCTTTGGAATTAAGGAACCCTTCACGGGCAGTAAAATCAGCCTCTTTCTTACTGATCGAATCTTCACGACGTTTGAGATCGAGATCCATCTCCTTTAATTTTTGCTGTTCAGAGCGAATCCCGTCCCGTGTCTTTGCTGCTTCCTTTTCAAAATCCGACTTTGCTTTGAACCACTCATCCTTTGCCTCAAGGATTTTGGTTTTTTTCTGAAGTTCCGCTTCTTTCTGTGCATCCTTGATAATTTGGTCCGCACGGTTCTTTGCGTCCTGTTCTTTTTCCTGTTTGTACTTCTTGTCAACCACATTGCGGTAATAGAATCCGACTGAAAAACCAGCCGCAATCGCAACCACACCTATTATAATCATAATGAGTGATCCACCCATCAAGACCTCCTGTAAAAGTATATTTAGATTTATTAAAAAACAGCAGAAGCGTTTAAGCTACTGTTGTAGTTTCAATAGTTATTGAACAAATTACAATGTTTACAGTCCGAAAACCGGTTTGCTGTGAGAGGATTTTATGGAGTGGAGGCTGAAAAATCAATATCAGGAATCAAGTGCAACATCTATCTTATTCGTAATATCTGCAATTTTTGATTCGAGTTCATCAACTTTTCCAGCATATTCATTCTGCCTTGCTTTCAATTCGAATAATTCACCAGCGATATTTAAGAGTGATAAAACCGCCACCTTAAGATTATCCCGTGATGCTGTTTTCTCGTGAATCTCGGTTATTTTCGAATTTACATACTGCGCCACCTGCTTAGTAATATCCAGATCGGCATCACTTTTGATCGAATACTCTACACCAAATATCACTACGCGAACGCTCTCCATGGAGCCCATACAACCCCCAACCAGTTTCCAGTGCCGTTATGTTTATAGAATAATATTACTGCACTGTCTCTAATTTGGCAAGCAGTCCCTGAATGCGTTCTGCTGCAGTTGTTAATTTCTCCTGATGCCCCATAGAATCAAGGGTGACATTATCGATTTCGTTTTTAAGACTCTGATTCGCTGCTTCTATTTCAGCGATTTTACCTTGAGCCTGTTCAAGTTCCTGTTTGAGACGAATATTCTCACCGCGAACATGATCAAGAGTCGTTATTAACGCAGAAATTTTATTTTCCAGTTCATTTAAAAAATCAATAGCCAAAGCAGCTCCCTTCGTAGATGTAATGCTTTTTCCGTTTTATTTATATAAAAAGGACTTTCGTCCCGTGTCTCAAATATTTGTTCCCACAATTACATTACTAAATATTCGATTCAATATATAATTCTTATAGAATATATACAAATGTCTTGCAGAAATAAAAGAGCAAATTTGTAATTTTTATTGTTTTAGTAACTTACATTCCGCGGGTTGGGATTACGATTTTTTCGATTTTTTTTGTCCCAACATATGCTTGACAATGTGACTTTCACCTAGTTTTATTATTTCCCCGGTTATCGTTTCAAGTTTTATTCGATTCTCT
>JAAZBG010000119.1 GCA_012513915.1 Fibrobacter sp. | reverse complement strand
TGATCGGGAATCCAGTCTTCTCTTTTTATCAATTCTATCTGGGATTTGATTTTCACATATTTTTCAGTAAATTCGCGATATCGCACAAAATACTGAACAATAACAGACTCATTGCGTATCTGTTCGTATATTATGTCAATTAATTCCACCGGTGTGGAAGGTACTGACGGGGAATGAGAAAAAATTGATTCACAATCAATAACAAGTGATGACACCGTTTTTTTGAGATCTGTGCCGATATCGTTCACAATAGAAATACATTGAGAAATAGTAGCTGTTTTGCCAAGACCGTTTTCTCCCTGAAATATCACTATTTGCGGTGATGATTGCTCCTGATCCCGGGACTGTTTACTAAAAGATAGAAATGACTTGCTGTCTTTACTGCTCTCGGCAATCCGAAGAAAAAACTCACGAAAGAATTTCTTTAACAACAACCTTCCAGCCCATATTTCATGCGCCATATATTTCCTTACTCCTGGTTCTGCATCAACCGGACAACACTATAATAGATAATATAATTTACTCTTCTTACATTAATAGATCTATAACTATTTTTATTTTAATAATAAACGCATATACCCAACCAATGTAATAGCAAAGGGTTATATGATATTCTGAAAATTGATAGCATGAAAGGTCTATCTGGTTGTTGTTTGTATGTTGTTGAAAATAAATAAGATAAAAGATGATTTTGCTGGTGGGTACAAATTAGATCGTAAATATGTGCTATAAATACCACCGAAAAGTTATTTTGTGACTATTGCTGGTTCAGAGATGATCCTGAAATAATCATGTTTTTTCAGGGAAACAACGCTTTTGGTCTGGTGGGGGTATTCATAAAATAAAACAGCCGGGAATCAGCGTAGTTCCGGGTTGAAATACAAAGGAAAATATGGACGACAAAAAACTTTACATAATCGATGGACATGCGCTTATTTACAGAGCTTATTATGCACTTGCAAAAAATCCGCTTACAAATTCGAACGGTATTCCTACCGGTGCTATATATGGTTTTGTAAATTATCTGATAAGGCTGATTGAAATCTACAAATGCCCGTATCTTACCGTTGTGCTTGATAGCAGTGTTAAAACATTTCGTCATGAGATGTATGAACAATACAAAGCGAACCGTGATGAAATGCCGGATGAACTAAAGGTACAGATTCCACTTATAAAAGATGTTGTCAATGCATTCAATATTCCAATGATTTGTCAGGATGGTCTCGAAGCGGATGATTTGATAGCCTCGCTTACAAAAAAAGCTGTTGATAACGGATTTGATGTGTTTCTTGTTACGAAAGACAAGGATCTGATGCAACTGATCGGACCACATGTAAAAATGCTTGCGCCCGATGGAACTGGCGTTTTGCAACTGTTTGATGAAAAAGATGTGGTTGATAAATTGGGTGTGCCACCAGGAAAAGTACTGGATTATCTATCACTGATAGGGGATTCATCAGACAATATTCCTGGTGTCCCCGGTGTCGGGCCAAAAACAGCAATAAAAATTCTCGAAACAGCAGGTTCTGTTAATGCTGTTCTTGAAAATCCTGATGTTATTGGAAATGTAAAACTTATACAGAAAATAAAGGATAATATCGATAAACTGCGTATCAGTAAAGAGCTCGTAACGCTTTTTTATGATGCAGAGCTTTCCTGCACACTTGATGATCTCAAACGGACTACTCCTGATAGAATTAAAAGCATGGCATTTTTCAAGGAATATGAACTGCACTCATTTATGAAAAATCCTCTTTTTGGCACGCAGGAAGTAATAACCGTTTCGAAAACAATCGTAAACGATATGAAAGATATACCCGCAGTAATTAACCGGATCACATCAGAACAACGTTTCTGCTTTATGCTGATTACCGATGATCTTATTCCACGGGCTTGTGATCCGATAGGTATTGTAATTGCATTCAGTGAAACAGAAACGCTGTATATTCCTGTAAAAAATAAAAATGGGTCCGCAGAGATCAGCGTTCTTGAGATGTTCAGGCCGGTTTTTGAGAATCCGGCGATCCGTAAAACAGGGTATAATTTAAAAGCAGAGTATCAGGTACTCAAAAATGCAGGTGTTCTGCTTGATGGAATAGCGTTTGACATAATGGTGGCAGCCTATGTTATTGATCCGGGTAAACGTGCTTTTGATATAGACTCTCTTATGACTGAATGGCTGGGAAATCAGCGTGTAATGTCTGCTGATATTGATAAAAGCAGAAAAGAAAAAACGCTTGCCGGTGTCACAGTCGAAAGCATGTCTGTATATGCTTGTCAAACTGCCGCAGCATTGTTTCAACTTGCAGCAAAACTCTCACAAGCGCTTGATCAAATGAATGGAAGAAAACTATATGATGAAATCGAAATACCATTAATAACCGTACTTGCAGAGATTGAATGGTACGGCATGCTTATTGACACAAAATTACTGAAAGATTTTTCAAGGGATTATACATCAACGTTAAATTCAATCGCGGCATCAGTGTATGAAATGGCAGGGGGGGAGTTTAACCTGAATTCACCAAAGCAGATTGGTGAGGTTCTATTTGACAAACTCGGACTTCCCGGGGCAAAAAAAACAAAAAGCGGAACGCACTCAACAAGTTTTGAGATCCTTGAAAATCTCGCAGATAAATTTCCTGTTGTTCAAAAAATACTCGATTACAGAGAAATACAAAAACTCCTGTCAACATATATAGATGCTTTACCGCAACAAATACTTGAAAAGACCGGACGCGTTCATTCGTCGTTTAATCAGACTGTCGCTGCAACTGGCAGATTGTCAAGCACAAATCCCAATCTTCAGAATATTCCCATTCGTACTGACTCCGGACGAAGAATCAGGGAAGCATTTATCGCTAAAGATGGTTCCCTCCTTGTCAGCGCAGATTATTCACAGATTGAGTTGAGAATTCTCGCTCATTTGTCAAATGACCCGTTTCTTATTGACGCATTTAACCATGACCAGGATATTCATACCCAGACGGCATCAGCGATATTCGGTACATTTCCGGAGATGGTTACTCCTGACATGCGCCGTACAGCAAAGACTATTAATTTCGGGCTGATGTACGGAATGGGGCCTATGAATTTATCACGACAACTCGGAATCTCATTTGGGGAAGCACGGGATTTTATTACCAGATATTTTGCTCAGTTTCCGACAATCAAAAAATTCATGGAATCAACAATCGAATTTGCACGTGATCACGGGTATACAGAAACGCTTTTTGGTCGTCGGCGATATCATCCCGAAATAAACATTAAAAACAAAATTGTGCGTGAAGCTGCAGAGCGAACGGCGATCAACACTCCGGTACAGGGGACTGCTGCTGACATAATGAAAATTGCTATGATCAATATACAGAACAAAATAAAATCATTCTGTCCGGAGGCAAAGATGATATTGCAGGTGCATGATGAACTTGTGTTTGATGTTCCGGCTGATCATGCGGAAAAATTCCGCTTGTGGGTTATAGAAAAAATGAGCAGCGCATGCAGTTTGCGTGTTCCACTTAAGGTTGAAGGTGGCTGTGCATACAACTGGAGTAATGCACATTGAAACAATGAGTTTAATTAAGGAATAATTTTATCAAAACAATCGATAACTGTTTTCAGGTAGATGACAATCATTCCCATGTTGTCATCACTAAGTTCAATGCCACGATCGGGTTCCTCATCAAGTTTTGAAATGATAAAACGCAGCAGTTCCGGTTGATGATATTTCGACATAATTTTTTCAACTGTATCCAGAAACTCAGATTCAGATTCACCGGCGAGGTATTCAAGCATCTGAATGTTTTTATTTTCATAACTGTCAAGATCATCTCCTGTAATCACCGTAATATCGCTATAGATTCCATTAAGTATCTGCCAGATCATTACACCCATGAAAAGCAGTGCTTCACGTTCCTGTTCAGAAAGGATATCATTACCTGTCGCCATCAGGTAGGTCAGGAGAAATGGTTGTTTTTGGCCAAGCTCATGTACCAATGAAGGAATCGCATCCGGATCAAGATCCTCCATTGAATTCCAGCTGGCTTTGATTGTTTCGATATTTAATTCTTTCACACTATTCCTTATAAAAATCATTATCTGCTGCAAACATCCGGTAATGCATTACCGTTTATATTTATAGGTAAAATACATTGTAACGTTCAAATGGAGCAAACGCATTAATTACACAACCATCCTTCAGCGAGGTATGCAGGTGAAGCTACTAACTGCATCTGTAGCATCAGACTGTTCTTAATAGTAAATGAATCATGCTATGGCCAGAATGATTTCCAGTTCGAAAAACGGTATTGTTAGTGAAATATCGAAAATGTATATATATTTATAAAAAGACAATTAAAAAGGATACAGAGCAAGTGCAAATTGAACTGTGTAAATTGACTGATGGTGATATTGAGGAAGCATTTCAACTGATATCCAAAGTAACGCATATCATGCGAAGAGCAGGAATTAATCAGTGGGATTCAATATATCCAGACAGATCTATTGTTGAATATGATATTAGCCGCTCAAGTGCATATGGATGTTATTGCGATTCGCAGCTCGCAGGGTATATTGCACTCAATGATGAATATCCACCAGAGTACGATTCAATTGCATGGATATATCATGGAAAAAACCTTATTGTTCACAGGCTTGCTGTGGCGGTAGATTATCAGCGAAAAGGTATTGGTACCTATCTGATGGACTTTGCGATTTCGTATGCAAAGGAAAACAAGTATGACTCAATCCGGCTTGATGCGTATGCTGTCAATAAATACTCAAATGCATTGTATAATAAACTTGGATTCAATAAAACAGGTGAGATTGTTTTCAGGACAGGACTATTCTATTGTTACGAATTATCTTTACATGTATAGGGGAAATCGGGCTTTAGGACGAGAGACTTAAATCAGATACTTTTAACCTAAATGGCGCAGTTGGCGTGAATGCAGAACCGTAAGATATTGAGATGATAAGCTTTGAAAACCTCGCAGGCTTTATCGAAGGGTGATAAGGTCAAGAGGTTTGAAATGGTTAGCGCTCAATAGGTTACGGTTCTGCGCCGCGATCAACTGCGCCATTTAGGTTTAACGTAAAGGATATCAGATAGTTGTGAATTTTACTTTTAACGTTATTGATAAAAAAGCAGGTACACACTAATGCATGTACCTGCAAATCACTCGTCACTCGTCACTTCCTCACTTACCGGAACGTTCCCTGAATGCTTTTGTCAATGCAGGTACAATCTCGTTAAGATCTCCTACAATACCGAGGTTTGCAATCTGGAATATGTCCGCATTCGGATCCTTGTTGATCGCAATGATAAAATCTGATGACTGCATTCCGGCCATGTGCTGAACAGAACCGCTGATACCGCATGCAATATAGAGTTTCGGACAGACTGTTTTTCCTGTTTGTCCGACCTGATGCGAATAGGGGATCCAGCCGTTGTCAACTGCTGCACGACTTGCACCAACAGCGCCGCCCAGGACCTCTGCAAGTTCGCGAAGCATCGCAAACTTTTCTGCACTACCCATTCCGCGTCCGCCCGATACGACGATATCTGCTTCAGTGATATTGATTGTTGATTCGATGTCCTTGATAATGTCGATAATTTTTGTACGTTCAAACGGAAGTACTTTATCAATATTAGTAATGACAACCTCACCGGTTCTGCTGTCGTCTTTAACTGCAGCTTTCATAACCTTGTGACGCACTGTTGCCATCTGCGGCCGGTGATGCGGGCAGATGATTGTTGCCATAAGGTTACCACCGAACGCCGGGCGTGTTCCAAGGAGAAGTTTTTTCTCAGTGTCAATATCGAGTTTTGTACAGTCGGCAACAAGACCGCCATACACACGTGCGGCAACTTTAGGAATAAATGAACGGCCGACTGCAGTTGCACCGGCAAGTACAATTGATGGTTTCTCTTTGTTGACAAAATCGGAAACAATCTGGCAATAGGTGTCATCCTGGAAATGTTCAAGACTTTCTCCGTTGACATAGAATACTTTGTCAACACCATATTTTACAAGCTCTTCAGCCTGTTTTTGCATGTTGTGACCCGGGAAAATTGCATACAGTTTTTCGCCGAGCTGATCTGCAAGCTTACGGCCTTCACCGATCATCTCGTATGATACACCATTGATCACACCTTCACGCTGTTCAACAAAAACGGCAATGTTGTTATACTGGCTGATATCAACACCGCTGCTTGATTCTTTTTCAATGGTAATTGCCTGATATTTTTTACATGCCTCAACGCATGCAGCACAGAGTGTGCATTTTGACATATCAATAACAGCTTTTTTGTCAATAATCTGAATTGCACTGACAGCACAGGAGCGCACGCAGAGGCTGCACCCGATACATTTTTCAAGACTTACTTTAATACCCATGAGTGCTCACCCCCTTATTTTACAACGCCAAGGTCGTAGATTGTGTTATAGATTTTGTCAATCATCGCCGGTACTTCTCCACTGATTTTCTCACCACCGGATTTTCGTTCAGGAACAAATGAACGCAATACCTGTGTCGGGCTTCCTTTGAGACCAAGTTTATCGGCATCAACAGAAAGTGCTGACGCATTAATCGTGTTGATTGTTGCAGACTTTGCTTTCATTTTACCCTTAAGTGATGCCATTCTCGGAGTGTTGATCTCTTTGACAACAGTCATAAGGCCGGGAAGCGGCATCTCGACTACATCATAACCCTCTTCCATAAGACGTTCAACTTTAATGGTTGTCGCTGTTATTTCCTCAACCTTACGAACCCATGCGACATACGGAAGATTTAACATTTCGGCAATGCCCGGGCCCACCTGTGCAGTATCACCGTCAATCGCCTGTTTACCACAGATAATCAGATCAACCTGACCGAGTGTCTTGATACCGCTTGACAACGTATATGATGTCGCCCAGGTGTCGGAACCTGCGAATGCCCGGTCGGTAATAAGGTAACCCTCATCGGCACCCATTGCAATTGCACTGCGAAGCGCGTTCTCTGCCTGAGGAGGACCCATGGTCACAACTTTTACAACGCCACCAACTTTTTCTCTGATCCTGATAGCTTCTTCAATCGCATATTCATCAAAGGGATTTACGACTGCCTCGACTCCATCCCTGATAAGCGTACCGGTTTCAGGATTGATTTTAACCTGCGTTGTACCGGGTACCTGTTTGATACACACTACAATGTTCACGCCATTCCTCCTTGCGCCAAAACGCGCTTTGTTATATATAGGTTCTATTACTTTCTATAAGAATGCATTCAAAAATAGTTATTGACCCTCAGTGTGGCAAATTCAATATGATACCGTTTTGGAGAAAATCGTTCTGGAAGCAGGAAAAAACGAAAATATTGAATTAGATAGAGTGATACTGAAGACTACAAGACTCAGACAAATACTGCAATAATAAGATACACCTGGCTTGGAATTGGTTACAATGTACTTGTTAAAAGGAATTGATAATCTAACGGCTGTGTCGCAATGTACCATTTTTACCACCAGCGAGCACGCATGTTGGCATAAAATTATTCAAAAAAAAGAGAAAGCTTTAAACTTTCTCTTTTTTAACAAAAAATTTTAAAAGAAGTTACTTTCTTTTCTTGATAACGAATGCACCACCAAGACTTGTGAGGCCGATAAGCATAAGAGAGAGCGAACATGGTTCGGGAACATCAGAAGTTTTCTGAGTCGTCAGAGAAAGATTGAAACCATCATTGTAAAAATGACAGTCAGCATCAATACCCAAACCGAAATTTCCATCATTGAGATAGGAAGTCAATGTAGCTAATTCTGAATCAGAGAAGTCTATAGTTACATCATATAATGGAAAAATTTTATTAAAGCCCTCACGTTTATAGCCATCAAGTGAAATTGTAACTCCCTCAGAAGGATTTGCATACATGCCATCAGAACCAGAAAAAACATTGTAATTAAGACGAGTTAAGTTAACTGTACCAAACTCACTTTCTTTACCAACAAAATAGTCATCATCTTTTCCGTAGCCATACCCCATATTTTGATCTTTATATGTGGTTACGCCTTCCGGAGCCCACCAGAGGAGATCAATAAAGAGAGAGTTCCATTCATTAAGTTCCCAGTTACGAAGATTTTCGATCTTGAGAGAAGCACCTGTGACAGTCTCACCATTTGCTAATGAAACTCCGGATATTCCCCAGGCTGTAGCCCTATCATGGGATAAATCACCCAAATCAGCTGGATTTGGTGTAAACTGGTAATTTTTTGTAATGGTGTTAACACCATCTACAGTGACGTCTGTTGTACTGATAAGACCTGCGAAGCTTACTGATGTCGCAAGTAGGATGCTGCATAACAATTTGTTCATATACACTCACTTTTCTAAAGATGAATTAGATAGCTCCTGCAAAAAGTTTTAAGCAATAAGTGTGCCGTTAAAAAAAGTGCTTTTTATGGAGATATCTGTTACACCTTGTAAAAACTTAAATGATGTGTCGAAAAAATTTACACTTTACAGTTCAGAAATAAATACCTTGCTATTTAGGCGAGGTAAAAAAAACTGCACAGGGTAGTTTTTAGGCGTGATAGTGATCTGTCGTCCACGAAAATCAAATGTGGATAATAAAAAAAGTGCCGATACCATTATGATACCGACACCGATTGTAGTAATGGGTAGCATCGTTACAAAAAAACTATTTTGAGATAGTGATTACTCCAGAAACCGCATCATCCTTTGTGGCAATTTTGCACATATAAGTTCCAGATTTAATCTTTGTCAATGAAACCGGGATAGTGTGCGCCCCTTCAGAGAGTTTCCTGATTTTAAAACGTTGTACTGACTGACCACTGATCGTATAAAAATCGACAGTAACCGGTGATTTCTTTTTAGTATCAAGATTTATAGTAAGGGTGTTATTATCAACAGAATAAGAAATACCGCTTTTAATTCTTGTACCGGAGGTACTGCGGACTCCTACTTCCTGCTGCGTTTTAAATGGATCTTTTGATTCATCCCATGTACCACCCTGTGCCAGAACAGTATATATTGCGTAATGAGTCATTGTTTCGAAAATGGTAAACTCATTCATTGAGATAACATCAATGTTATCCTGATACTGACGTTCTACCGGAAGACTCGAAAATGATGGTACCAGCAGCGTTGTCGGATCGGATGTTGAAACAAAATGTTTTATTCCAGGGCCGAAAACCGTGATACCCGGCTTATTACCCCATCCCTTGCCGGTTGTATAGGCACTTTCCCTGTCATGAGGATTGTGTACTTGTTTAAAGCCTATTCCGGTGGTATAACTGAGTCCAAGAGGATTTACACCCAGAGTATAATTCAATAAATCACAGGCGGCATCAATGTACTGCTGATCTTTTGTCAATTTCCAGTATAATAGAGGGGCAGTTGCATATAACGGTTGACGCACATTATGGCCCCATGCTGTTCCCACCGGATTGTTGCCTATAGGATAAACATACTTTTTAAGCTCTGCAATATTTGCATCAGCAGCGCTTTTTAATGCGTTTGTAAAATATTCAACAACAGTCTGGTCAACGGGTCTTTTCTTTTCAAGGATATAGGACATAATATAGCCAGCATTGTCAAATGCAGTGTCATTAAGAGAATAGCTTAATGTCGCAGCAATATTCTTTTTGTAATTGTCAACTGCCGATTTGAGTGCTTTCACCTGTTCATGAGCCGCCTCATCACCATCATACAGATACTTTTGAATATAATAGTAAAGTTTCTCCGGGTTAGCCATTTTAGCTGAGATAAAGGTGAATGATTTTTGAGCACGTTCTGCAAGCTTTTCTGCCCGTTCAGGATTATAAGGCTGCATAATTCTTGCAAGATGTAAAAAGAGTCCGGCTGCAACAGCCGCAGGCCTTGAATCTGTTTTGACCGTACCATACTTCTTTGTATCTTTGTCAAGAGGACTGTCAAACGGATCCGGGTATCCTTTTGTTTCTGTTCCCCAATGAATGCTGCCATCATCGTTTTGCAGATATTCCCATATTAAAGTACCCCATTCTGCTTCATCAATGATATCAGGTATTCCATTGCCCTTGCCAATTATGTTGTAATCAGCATCAAACTTATCGGGGATGTTATACTGGCCATCAGTAAAGAGGTCAGGAAATGTTTCATAAAACATCAGATTTACAATTGGATTTGAAATGTGGTAGGCACGTCTGTCGGCATCACCGGCATCATGATAGCCGCCATAACATTTAAACGTGCGTTCATTTCCGGATACAACAATATTTGCTTCACCGATAGAACCATCGGTATCATAGATAGTCGTATGACATGGTTTTTCCCTGACATCAAGCATATATGGTTCTCGAATAGGGCAGCCGCAGCGCTGATAATACTGACCTCTGAACGTAATATATGCCAGGCGTTTTGAGAATGCACCACCGATTCCGAAGGGGTATGAACAGCCATATCCTTTAACTGCAATTTTATAAGGTCCGCCCTCAGGTACTTTGGACAGATCTATTTTATAGGTGGTATCACCCGATGAGGCATCACTGCCATTCTTGACAAACGTTCCGGTTGCCACAACGTTTCCGGTATGTTGTTCAAAAACTTCATATTCAGGGAGGGTGCCGGTAATCGATTTACTACCACCAGTACCAAGCCAGATTGCAAACAGTGCATTGTTGGATTTTGATAAAGGGCTGTATGCACCCTGATTGGTTTTAATTGCTTCACAAAAAGTAGTATGATCATCAAAAGTGATTGTAGTATCTCCATGAGGACTATGGATTTTATATTCTGTTCCATTGACAAGTTGTGAAGTTTCGAGATAGATAAAATGATCAGTCCGGTTGGCTTCTGTGACAAAACGGTAAATATTGACCGGTTCTGTACCATTAATCGTCCAGGATGCTTTCGTGACATCAACTTCGTTATTGGTAACAGTATTGCTTTTGAAGTACACAACGAGGACATTATTTGATGCCGTCCTGACTTCTGAAAGACTCAGCGTTGCGTGAACCTGAAAATACGCCGTGACAATCATCATTGTCGTAATTAGCAGTTTTCTCATAGTATTAGCCGATCTTGTTGTAGTGTAAAAACAGGGACAGGAATAATCGAGTTCCTTTTCCATCCAACCTGTAGTATACATAATATAGAGAAAAAATCTGAAATGAGTGATGATTGTTATTGGTTCTTTAAAAATACTCACATAAGTCATTTAATTATTAAAGGCATTTTTTACCATTGGAATCTGTCGTAATTGTGCAAATATTCTTAATAACGTGAGTCTGATATAATTGCCTGGCATTTTCTGGTAACAAATGCTTAGTTGGAGGTGTTCACCGGGTTATTAAAAGCAGAAAATAACAGCAGTGAAAAAGGTGCCACCTTCTTCACCCTGTCACACTTCACACTTCACACTCCACACTCCACACTCCACACTTTCCAGCACACCTCCCTTGACACTCCAATACCCTTGACTTAGTTTAATTATGAAACGCACGGTAAAGGATTTTTTCGATTAAGGATTAACTGTAGGATTTGTGAATTATGATTGAGTCAAACACAATGACATCAAAAAAGACCTTTTAGAGCGTGATATTTTTACTCAATTCATACTCCCTGCTATTAAAAAAACAGGATGGAATATTGAAAAATAAGTTCGGGATGAGTTTTTTTACTGACGGATGCACTTTTGTAAACCGCATCGTTCAATTTGTAATGTTTCTATAAACAGTCTCATTGTAGCATTTGAAGGAGCTAAGTATGGGTGAAATTGATTGGACAAAAGAGAACATCCTCTTTATCGAAAATAAAACCCCAGAGTTTGCAGAATCTAAAGACGCAACTAAACTTCGTCCCAAAATTGAACCGTGGTTAACTGCACTTTTCCAGAGTGAACATTTATCACTACTCACCGGTGCAGGGATAACATATGCCGTACACAAAATAGCTACAGGGAACAATCCGACAGGAATGAGTGATTTACAGTTTAATGTTTTTGCAGATGTGATTAAAAAAAGGGCTCAAGTTTCTTCCGAACTTGCAAAGCGTGGTGGCACACCAAATATTGAAGATCAATTACGAGTTGCTAATGAAATAGCCTGTGGTTTACGGCACCTTGATAAGAATTATCTAGCAGCTGATACACCAACTGTTGATCAATTAAATGCTGATATCAAAAGAATAATGAATGTTTTTATTTCAAATGTTTTAGTTTGCGAAAAAAATCTAATCTCAAATGAAAAATCTGAAAGTGCTATTGAGTATTTGATGAGTTTTCTAGTAAGTTTTACCAGCCGCTCTGCCACTCGTGAGCGGTTAAACATTTTCACAACAAACTATGACAGGTATATAGAATTTGCATGTGATATCGCTGGGATAAGATTACTTGATAGATTTGTTGGAACTTTGAGCCCAGTTTTCAGAGCTTCGAGACAAGATGTAGACATGCACTACAATCCACCAGGTATTCGGGGTGAACCTCGATACCTTGAAGGTGTTGCACACATTTCTAAACTGCATGGTTCGTTGGACTGGGTATATCATAATGGTTATGTTAGAAAAATTGCATTACCCTTTGGTGCAAGAAAAATTAAACCATACCTGCCTAAAACAAAAACTGAAGATTACTGCCCAGTATTAATTTATCCGAACGCCGCAAAAGACCGTGAAACTTCAGAATACCCTTATGTAGAACTGTTCCGTGACTTCGCTGCTGCGGTTTGCCGCCCCAATTCTACACTAATAGTTTATGGGTACAGTTTTGGAGATGGCCATATTAACCGTGTAATTAAAGATATGCTCACAATTCCATCTGCTCATCTTGTCATAATTGCATTTAAAGATGATGGCCAAAGAATAAGTAATTTTGCCAAAAAAGTAAGAACTTCTCAATTAACTGTTTTAATGGGTAGCTATTTTGGTGATTTACAAACACTTGTCGACAATTACCTACCTAAACCTGCTATCGATAGAACTACTATTAAGATGGCTGAGCTGCTCAAGGCACGTGGAATTTCAAATAAGGATGAAAAAGAAGGTAATGATAATGATGAAGGAGAAGCAAAATGACTTTTTCACCAATAGAGCACAATGCAAGTTTACGGATTGGTTCTGTAGAATTTGTCTCTCCTGATGAATTAAAAGTTTGTTTGGATCTAGAAGCTCCAGATGGTATTTCTGCGAATGCAGGTATTCCGCGCGCCTTCCCAAGAATAAATAGTTATGTATTAATAGCCACAGAAGCAGGCTATATCGTTGCACAAGTCGAATGGATTGCAATCGAGAAAACGCCATTTCCTAAAAGGAAAGGATTTCAGGATTACGGCCTTGTAGACCTTCCTTACCCAACTCGTAAACTGCGGGCAAATCCACTTGGAATTTTAAAGCAGAATAGTAATAACCAATTTGAATTCCAGCGTGGAGTACAGTCGTTCCCTAGTATTGGCGAGCCTGTTTTGATTCCAACAGACCAACAACTGCAAGCAATTGTAGAGTCTGGGAAAAATAGGAGAATAAAAATAGGCTCCAGCCCTATTGCTGGAAATGCTGAGGTAATGATAGATCCAGACCGCTTATTTGGGAGACACCTTGCAGTGCTTGGCAATACTGGAAGTGGCAAATCTTGTTCTGTTGCGGGTTTAATACAATGGTCACTTGCTGCTGCACGACCAAAAGATTCTGAGCCAAATGCAAGATTTATTGTTCTTGATCCTAACGGTGAATACACTAAAGTATTTAAAGATAAAGGACGTGTTTTTCATGTTGGATCTGATGCAAATTCACTTCAAGTCCCTCTATGGTTTTGGAACAGTGCAGAATGGTGTTCATTTACACAAGCTAGCGCTAAGGCTCAAGTTCCCATGCTTAAACGCGCATTACGGGAGATTCGCTCTGGTGGTGGAAGAATAGCTAGTGATGTAGATCTTGAACTGCGTAGAAAAATCAGTTCTATACTTATATCACTCCGTACACAAATTAGAAATGGTGACAATTATGAGGGTTGGAAATTTGGTCCTAAATTGGAAGCATACAAAAAAGACATTGAAGCATTTGCGCGTCATTTTTCTGGGCACACTACTACTTTAGGTGAAATTAGTAATGCCATAACCAAGGCATTATCATTTCCACACCAGACATATATTAAAAAAGATGGATGTATAGGCTATAACGATTTTCCTGTAGTAAATATCGAGCCAATAGAAAATGTAATTGAAAAATTTCTCACAACTATAGGTGGATTAGTTTTTCAAAACGATTTTAATGAAGATATACCTCTATCATTCAACTCCGTTCAGTTTGCTGATCACATTGATAACTTGGCAAGAGAGGATAGTAATCCACACTTCTTCGAATTCCTTGTAATGCGTATCAGAACAATGCTGGCTGATACACATATGCAAAGTATTTTGGGTGACACTGTTGACATGACATTAGAGAAATGGCTCAAAACTTATATTGGAGATAATAATCCAACAAATGGTTGTGTAACGATTATTGATCTTTCACTGGTACCAGCTGAAATTGTTCATATTGTCACATCTGTGATATCCCATATGGTATTCGAAGCTCTGCAGCGTTACCACAAGCATAAGAAAACATCACTTCCAACCGTTTTAGTAATGGAAGAAGCTCATACATTTGTAAAAAAATATAAAGAAGAAGCAGAAAACCAAAGTGTATCAGCTATGTGTTGTCAAATTTTCGAGAAGATAGCTCGTGAAGGTCGCAAATTTGGTCTTGGTATAGTCCTTTCTTCACAGCGACCATCTGAACTCTCACCGACAGTTCTATCACAGTGCAACAGTTTTCTCCTTCACCGTATCAGTAATGATAAAGATCAGGAACTCGTATCACGTCTTGTTCCAGATAATCTCCGTGGCTTACTTCGCGAGCTACCTTCGTTACCGTCACAAAATGCAATTTTGCTAGGGTGGGCTTCCGAACTTCCAATTATGGTAAGAATGAATGATCTTAATAAAAGTGAACGTCCACATTCTGATGATCCCGACTTCTGGAATGTCTGGACCGGAAAAGATGAGTGCGGTAACACAGTTGTAAGAGATGTAGATTGGGAAAAAATAGCAGCTGACTGGCAAGGAAGGATCAAATGACAATTGAACTTACAGGAAATTGGGAAACTGGTTTTGCTCTTGACTATCATACAATAAGGAGCATTCCAGTAGGAATAGATGATTATGGACATACAAAATTCGAAACTACAAGGACTGAAATTGGTGAATTGGTGTACCAGTTGAAATATAAAAATGATGATGGAGCAGTGATGTTGATAGTGAATAAAATCAAACAGGCAATTAAAGGTATTGAAATATTTAATTATCTGGTACCAATCCCCCCGTCAAATAAAGGGAGGCAAAATCAGCCAGTACTTTTAGTGGTTGATGCTCTTTCTAAGGAATATAAAATTCCAGTTATAATGGACGCACTAGTTAAAAATACGAATGCCAGTCAGATCAAAAATGTCGAGGATACAAATGAACGTTTGAATGCACTTCAAGGTTTTATGTCTTATAATCCAAAGTATAATATTTCTGATAAAAGTATCCTTCTTGTTGATGACCTTTATGATACAGGTTCAACACTAAAAGTAGCTACGGAACTATTGTATTCAATTGCAAAAGTAAAAAAAGTTTGTGTTTTAACACTTACTAAAACTAAGGGTAAACGATGAAAAAAGTTTTTATAAGTGGCTCTATATCAATAAAAGTCTTGAATAAAAAGGTACTTGAGCGATTAAATAACATAATCGAAAAGGAATACCAGATACTTTTAGGTGATGCAGATGGCGTAGATAAAAATATACAGGTAGAGTTAATGAGTAGAAATTACAAAAATGTCCATGTATACTGTTCTGGTGCAAGCTGCAGGAATAATGTTGGAAACTGGGAAACTGTGCATGTTGAAGTACCGCCAAAAGTGAACGGTCGCAAATTTTTCACGTTTAAAGATGAACAGATGGCACGAGATGCTGATTATGGTTTTTTGATCTGGGATGGTAAAAGTGCAGGTACCTTAAATAATCTGGTGAACCTGGTAAAAAGCGGTAAAACTGGTATTGTATATTTTTCCCAAATGGATGAATTTGTTCCTGTTAAAGATAAACAGACATTTGAAGAACTACTAAAAAAATGCAATCCAGATGATATAGGAAAAATAGATAATAAGGTTAGCTTTAAGAAGAAATTATCGCAAAAACCTGAGCCATTGCAGGAAGAATTGCAATTTACACAATATGCTGAGGAAAAAAGTTATGTAAATAGGGAAGATTTAATATTATCGCAGGGTTTGGTAAATGAATCACATGATACTTCTGCTTATCCTGCTAGCTGCAAACAGAGTATTCTTGATTTTCTACAACATAATCTTATATCTGATCTAAATAAAATGGTGCGAATCGGAATGGATTACTATGCATTTAATTTATTGTGTAGTGGGCTGGAGCTACTTGGTTCTTTTTTTGACCAAAAAGAACTTACAGAAGGTCACTTGTCAACATTACGAATTGATAATGCAATTGATAAACTTTTTCCAAAAGGCTACAGGATTGCTAATGTTAGGGGCGCAATTGAAAACAATCTTAGGCATGGGCTTGTTCACCAGTTCACACCAACAGGAAATATTGCACTTACATCAGAAACAACAAGTAATTGTCCACGAAAATACCACCTAAACAAGGGATTAAGTCCAGATGACAAGAGAATAATTTTTGTAATTGAGCAATTCATTGATGATTTTAAAAATGCAATTGCCAAACTTATTAATGAAAAAAATGGGAAACTCAAGCCATCAATTAATGCTTTACGTTTTGAAGTAGAGTTCATTTATGTACATTCTGTAATAATCGGAAGTGATGTAATTACGACTTCTGGTGGTGTACCCTATAAAGAGGTCGATTCGACAACGATATAAATTGTTTATGTAAATGAGGTTATAATTAAAATGTCACATCGTTAACAAGGATGTATCTTTTCAAAAGGAAGTAAGTAGGATGTGCCGCTTAGATTGGAAAAACGGGAAAATTGTTTGGAAAATTGAATGCCTGGCTTACAATGCACAACTGCTGGAAGTTCTAATAGACAATGCCCTACTAAAACTTCCTGCCACCCGTTGCAATTGCAGTTAAACAACAAAGCCTGGGAATAATAATGAATTCATATCAGTTATAGTTACCATGCTTTCGCCAAAAGATGGTGGGCGGATACAACCACTTAATAAAAATGCATTTAATGGTAATTCCAGGCTACATATTGTTATTGGTGATCCAAATCAAAGAAATGCCCGGTGCGGAACCACGAAGTAGCGGCGTTTCGCCAATTCTGCACGCCGGGATCTGTGGCGGAGCGGTTAGGTAACTGGCCGTCACTACGCTAACTAGGCAATTTGTAAACTACAATGAAATTTAGGCGGCGGAAGACACGAAATAAGAAGGAAAGAATGAATAATCCAACAATTAAGAAACCATTACATCCATTAGAGATAAACGATTGGTTAACTGGTGCATTGTATGGTAACCAGCGGAAGAAATCTCAATATGTTTATTGCATACATGGTGATGAATCGCTTGGATCTATAGCAACAAAACTGGCTGGCAAACAAGTACCAAATGATGAATCATATTGTTATGAAAAGGAGATAGACTGGAAAAAACTGGCATTATTTAATTATGGCACTTCAGATCCACCGGAAATAAACTGGTATTTATCAAATTTTAATGGATGCAAGAAAATAGATTCTTCTGGTAGTAATTTTATTCTAAGTAGCAATGATATCAACCCTTACCTCTGGATTCCAGTATCAAATAGTTTCTTTGCAGGTAAAACAGGTACCCCGATGACTATCGTTTTAGATACACCCGATATTGTTACAAACACTTTTTTTGAAGATGTAAGCGGTAAAAAAATTGACAATATAGGGAAAGAAAAACAAGTTTATCTTATTGTTGAAACACAAAACTCTATTGGAAATAAAATTGATATCGACTTATCTGACATAAAAAGGGCTTTAGAATACGATGGAAATCGACTTGAAGAGAATATCTTACAAAATGTTGAAATCACATCGGATAAAATGAGGTTAAAACTTGATCTTAAATAAGGATTTATAAAATGTCAGAAATTCGATTAGCTGGAACAAAAAAGGTTCTTTTCCGTTTTCCAACATTACTTGAAGGAGAATTTATTCCATATGTTGAGTTTGACAGAGCAAACTTTGATTCACAATACGGGTTTCTTTCTCCCGGGACAATTGCAACAACACTGTGCGAATATTTTGATGACGATTTTCAGCGGTTTATTCCAAGAACACTTGCTACAACGAGCAGGCTAATCAAACTTCCATTTTTAATTAAAAAAGGCTGCAAAAAAAGTATTGACAAAGATGGTGTAATCGATATCAAGCTGTCAATTGCAGATCCTGAAGTACGAATTAAGGGAGCGCAGTCTATTAACGGTGTATATGAATCATCCATAGTGGTTGAAGTAGAAATTAAAAAGAGTAAAGATATCGAGTTTTATATTGATTTTTATGCAAAGGATGATGACGATGACGAATATGTCAAGGGTGAATTAAAAGATATTCTTTGTGGCCGAATTATGATCAAGTTTGATTATACTGTTACTACTGATTGGGAAACTATCCTACCAGTGATTCCGAAATCAAAATTCATAGGTTGGAAGCACCCGGGAGTAAGGCAGAATTGCTTTGATTATGCACTCGAACAATTGCGCCAAGTTGGTTACTGGGTAAAATCGGAACGATGGAACAAGAAATGGGACGGAACCAAAGAGCTAAATGATTTTATTTTCCAACTTTATCTTGAAGAGGATGTTGCTGGAATGAAAAAAGGTGTTCAGAAAGATCAGTTTGAAAAAGGAGTTGAATATTTGAAGAAAACACTTAAAGCAGGAATTCCTGTAATGGTTGGGGTAGATGACGGTGCAGAAGTTACCAACGACGATTTGACAACAGAACATTTTATTACGCTTGTTGGAATGGGGGAAGATTCAACAGGCAAATACTTACTTTTTTACGATAACGCAACAGGGGATAGCGACATAGGAACATCAGCAAATAATCGACTGTACTGTAAACCTTCAGTGTTTTTGATTGAAGGCAATGGAGATTATCGAATCGACTACATTCAAAACACCAGCAAGAAACGATATGTTGTCACACAAATAAGGGAAACAAAATGAGACAGCTACTATTTACACTCATTTTATTTGCTTTGTTTTGTAGCAATGACAATAGGAAGCATTCAAATGCCAGTGGAAAAGATAGCGTTCACATCGATTCAATTAATGCTGTGGTTAAATCTCAAGAGAAAAATCAGCCAATTACTTTTCTTAATGGTGAGACTTTATCTGTAAGAACCAATTTTTATACAGATAATGTTATCGATTCAATATTAATTAAGAAAAGAAACTTTGAAGCTGTTTACAAGAATTGTGGTAAAGGAATTCTAAATCTAAATCTCTTTTCTATACTTAAACAGCAAAACAATTTGGAATTTAAATTATTAAAAGAGATAACAACCGCACATGCAATCAGCATTAATGAACGACATTACTATTTTAATGGAAAGAATAGCATTGATATTATTCCAGATAGAGGGACACCGATTCTACTAAACTCAACTATTTTTTTCTTATTTTCAGGTGGTAACCATGTGTGCAATATTTTGATTTTGGATACGATTCACCAACTTAGAAAAACACAGCCACCACAGGAATAAAAAAGGAGTGGAGATTGGAATAAACGTAAGCATCCGGTAAACCCCGTCTTTAAAAACGCAATGCCTACACCTATATTGAATACTCACCTTAAAGGGAGTATATAACAATGTATAAGACAACAGACCAATCAATTATTGAACAATTCCGTTCA
>JAAZBG010000340.1 GCA_012513915.1 Fibrobacter sp. | reverse complement strand
GCGGTTTTTGGTACCGCCATTCCCTGGTTCGAATCCAGGCGCCCCAGCCAGCAGGTTAAGATCCATTCCAGACGTATTGCCCGTCGCGCTCATGCTTTCAGGGCGGTAGCGCAAACATCTCCCTGAATCGACGATCCAGGGAAAATTCTTCTTCCTTGCAACCTGTCATGCCTTATCTCTGCCGTTGGTCCGGGCGCCGGAAGAAGATAGAAGCTGCGAGCAGGCAAACTTGCCCGACGATGAATGAGGATGATGGATAGAAGATGACCGTTCACATGACGCATCTGCAACGGCTCGAGGCCGAGGCTATCCATATCTTCCGCGAGGTGGCGGCTACCTTCTCGAAGCCGGTGATGCTCTATTCGGTCGGCAAGGATTCGTCGGTGATGGTGCACCTGGCGATGAAGGCCTTCTATCCGGCCAAGCCGCCATTTCCCTTCCTCCACGTCGACACGATGTGGAAATTCCGCGAGATGATCGCGTTTCGCGACGAAACCGCGAGAGCACGGGGCTTCGATTTGCTCGTGCACATCAACCCGGAAGGCATCGAGCAGAAGATGAACCCGTTCGTGCATGGCTCGAGCCTGCACACCCATGTCATGAAGACAGTCGGCCTGCGCCAGGCGCTGGACAAGTACGGCTTCGACGCCGCCTTCGGCGGAGCGCGGCGCGACGAGGAGAAGAGCCGCGCCAAGGAGCGCATCTTCTCCTTCCGCAATGCGAGCCACGCCTGGGATCCGAAGAACCAGCGGCCGGAAATGTGGAACATCTACAATACGCGCGTCGCGCCGGGCGAATCGATCCGGGTGTTTCCGCTTTCCAACTGGACCGAGCTGGATATCTGGCAATATATCCTGCAGGAGAACATCCCGATAGTTCCGCTCTACTTCGCGAAGAAGCGGCCTGTCGTGGAGCGCGACGGCATGCTGATCCTCAAGGATGACGACCGCATGGAACTGAGGCCGGGGGAAATTGTCCAGGACCGCATGGTGCGGTTCCGCACGCTCGGCTGCTATCCGCTGACCGGCGCGATCGACTCGGACGCCGCAACGCTGGAAGATATCGTCCAGGATATGCTGGTCGCGCGCATCTCCGAGCGGCAGGGCCGCGCCATCGACAAGGACGAGACCGGTTCGATGGAAAAGAAGAAGCGCGAGGGTTACTTCTGATGGAGCATGTCCAGCCCTCGTCAGCGACGCGGTCGGCGGTCCAGTCGTTTCTCGCCGAGCAGGAAAGCAAGTCGTTGCTACGGCTGCTGACCTGCGGTTCGGTCGACGACGGCAAGTCGACGCTGATCGGCCGGCTGCTCTACGACACGAAGCTGATCTTCGAGGACCAGCTTGCTGCGCTGGAAAAGGATTCAAGGAAACACGGCACGACGGGCGATGACATCGACTTTGCCCTGCTCGTCGACGGGCTGGAGGCGGAGCGCGAACAGGGCATCACCATCGACGTCGCCTATCGTTTCTTCGCCACGCCGAAGCGCAAATTCATTGTGGCGGATACGCCGGGGCACGAGCAGTACACCCGCAACATGGCCACCGGGGCCTCCACGGCGAGCCTGGCCATCATCCTGATCGATGCCCGCCACGGGGTGCAGACCCAGACCCG
>JAAZBG010000118.1 GCA_012513915.1 Fibrobacter sp. | reverse complement strand
ATTATCAAAAGAATCGATCTTTCTATTGCAGAATTTAATCAGAAAAGTGACCACCCCTGGAAACTGGCTTACTCCTCCGGTTTAGCTACATCCGAACAGGAACAAGCCTTTAATATAGACACGTTACTCAGCCTGGCTGATCAGGAACTATACAAAGTAAAGCAATTTAAAAAAAAACAGAAAATAAACGATAGCCAATACCCCCAGTCAAATACTGCCATCACAGGTGGTAGCTTAATTGAGCGGCAAAACCAGGAAACACGATAGTACCTTATGGGACATCCGGCCTCTCTGGCGGGAACCAGTGGTTTCCTGAAATCCAGATATGAAAACTCATTTCACTCATCAAGCTCTCTATCATTAAACTAAATTCCACAGTCCGGAACTGTCTGATTTTCAGGCTAAACTTAAAAAACTGACTTTTTGTTACATTTATATTTTTGGTACCTTCCACTACATCCTTTTTTGGTGGTTTTCGGGTTAAAACTGCTGATTTCCTGTTTTGCCATACAATTTAACTTCGAAACAGTATTTTTTTGGATATATTATATAAAGCTGGTTCCAGATAGACATCATTTTGGAGGTGAGATTGAAAAACAGGTATACCTTTTATTTAAGCGTTTTATTAATGCTGGTGTTTCAGCGGTACTCTTTTAGTGCGCCGTTAAATGGGGTTTCGTTTGATCTGGAACAGCCGGATGGCTCTACTGTACCAGTCTTAGTCTGGGGTGATGAATTCTACCAGCATATTGAATCCCCCGATGGATTTACACTAATCAGAGATAAAAACGGGTGGATCTGCTATGCAAAGCTCTCACCGGATTCTTCTGAACTTCTACCGACCGACTCGATCTACACCTTCTCCTCTGGTCTTAAAAAATCGCTTCAGGACACACCCACAAATATCAATCGTGAAAAACATATCTCCATCAGAAAATCTGAGCGTATTAAACATCATACGAAAGTCCGTTCTTTTTTTAACACTACCGATAATGTTGCAGAAGAAACTCTCCAACCATCTCCCGCACCCGCACCAGACAGCAACACTGTGTTTCCACTTGCGGGTGTGACTCCGGTTATTGGAAAATACCTTGGGTTGACCATCTTAATTGATTTCTCAGATAAACCAGCTACAATGCCGGTTGATTCCATTAAGAATTTTGTTAATAAACAGGGTTATAAATCATACAATAATAATGGTTCAGTACGTGACTATTTTTACGACGTTTCCGGAGGTAAAGTCGATTATCAAAATATTGTAGTCGGTTACTACAGAGCGAAAAACCCGAAAACTTATTACGATAACAACACCTCGACATTTGCACTTAGAGCACAGGAGCTCATTCGTGAAGCTCTTACCTGGTTGAAGAACAGTGGATTTGATTTTACCCAGTTATCTGCGGACAGTCGTAAACAAATCTATGCAGTTAATGTATTATATGCAGGAACACCGGCAATGGGTTGGTCAAAGGGCTTGTGGCCGCACCAGGGTTCAATATCCAGTTTTTCAGCAAGCGGAATGTCTATCACAAAATATCAGATGACAAACATTGGAACATCTCTGGATATTAGTACCTTTTGCCATGAAAATGGACATCTGCTGTTCAGGTGGCCTGATCTTTATGACTATGGTGGTGAATCAAATGGTGTTGGTGGTTATTGTATCATGTGTAATAACAGTTCTAAAAATCCGGCCAGACCCTGTGCATATTTACGTGACCTGGCGGGGTGGGACATTGTAACTGACATTACCGATATTGTCGCAGGTACTATTTTCAAAGTCATTCCAAATTCAAATACTTCATATATGTATCGAAACAAAAGCAACAGCAACGAAATGTTTTATATCGAAGCAGCACAACGCACTGGACGAAATAAAACTGTTCCGGATTCAGGTTTTATGATCTGGCATGTT
>JAAZBG010000117.1 GCA_012513915.1 Fibrobacter sp. | reverse complement strand
GTTTCTTCACCGCACACAAATGCACCGGCCCCGAATTTAAGTTCGATGTCAAAATTAAATCCGCTTCCAAGAATGTTTTCTCCAAGCATACCTATTTGACGAGACTGCTCGATTGCAATAAGTAATCTCTGTATTGCAAGCGGATATTCTGCCCGAATATAGATGTATCCTTTGTTCGCACCGATTGCATATCCTGCAATTGTCATTGATTCAAGTACGCTGCAGGGGTCGCCTTCGAGTATGGAACGGTCCATAAATGCACCCGGGTCACCTTCGTCTGCATTACATACAATAAATTTTTCTTTACTGTTATATTTTCTTGCAGCTTCCCATTTGAGTCCGGTCGGGAATCCGCCACCTCCACGACCACGCAAACCTGATCTTTTCATGTGATCAATAACCTGCTGGTCTGTCATCTCTGTAATACATTTTCCCAGTGCCTGAAAACCTTCTGCTGCAATATATTCCAGAATGCTTTCAGGATTAATCATACCACAGTTACGCAGGGCAATACGCATCTGCTTTTTGTAAAAGGGAATATCTTTACTTGTCTCAATTTTTTTCTTTAGAAGAGGTTCCTCGTAAAGCAGTCTGTCGATTTTTGTTCCACCGACAATATGCTTCTCAACAATCTCTTTTGCATCATCGGGTGTAACCTGAACATAAAAAACATTATCCGGTTGTATAAGTACAATAGGTCCCTTTTCACAAAACCCAAAACAACCGGTTTTCATCACATGAACTTTCGAGGAGAGACCTCTGGACTCAATTTCCTTCTTTAAATTTTCAAGTATCTTTCCACTGTCGCTCGATACACACCCTGTACCACCACAGATTAAAATATCACGTTCGCCACTCTTGTTCTGCTCTTCACCATTTCTAAGACAAAGCAGATTTTTACATGCTTTATACCGCTCCAGAAGTTCGGGGTATGAATTAATTCTATCCAATTTCATTTTTGTACCTCACTTTTATACCCGTCAAGAATCCGTTTAACATCTGCAGTGCCGATTTTTCCAAAGACTTTCTCTCCAATAGTCACTACAGGAGCCAGTCCGCATGCCCCGATACATCGTACGACATCAATGGAAAACTCCATATCCTCAGTCACCTCTCCAGCTTTGATGCCAAGCTGCCTTTCAAATTCCTCAAGAATTTTATCTGCACCTTTAACAAAACATGCTGTTCCAAGGCAAATCGCAACATTGTGTTTTCCACGGGGTTCAGTGGTGAAGTAGTTATAAAAACTAATTACACCGGATACCTCTGAGTGCTGAATGTTGAGTTTTTTCGCAACATGGATCTGAACCTCTTCGGGAAGGTAGCCGAAAATGTGTTGAGCCTGGTGAAGAATTCGAATTAAATCACCTTTACGTCGGGAACTCTCTTTATTGATTCCCAGTGAATCGATAAACTGATCGAGTTTATCGAACATCTCCTTGGTGACCCCTGCGGGTGTACAGGTCTTAGTATTGTCTTCCAAACACTCCTCCTTTAAACATCAAATTTTGAACACACACAGTATACTATATGCCATTTATTATAGGTAAAATATGTGAAAAAAATAACAAAAAGAACTTTTTTAAGTGGGGCAACTGTTTTGAGTTATCTTAATAATACTCAGAATGGTGCTTTTTATTGTGATTGAATGGTATTTAAACGTTTTAGGAATATGGTTTTTAACATTCCTTATCCACTTATTCTCCATTATTTGATACCAGTTCAGCCACAAAATATTTAAACTAATTGTGGTATTCATGCTCTATATCAATACCTTATAAAAGCTCAAAAATAGGCATGCCACTGATTACTATTGTATTTTAATGCCTGAATTGGATAATTTGGGGGATGGCTCTTATCAAGCCATGGCTAAAAATTATCCGGATCAGGTTTAAAGACCATTGCATCAGTGGCGATCTTTTATTGAGAACTGTCTTACTGCTGTGGTTCACATTGGAAGAAGGGCGTTCTACATGGTTCAGTTTGGATTAGATTTATTTATTAACAATATCCCCGATTCTTTGCGGAAAAAGAGAGTTGGTGTGGTTTGTCATGCTGCTTCAATTACCAGCTCTTACAATCATATAATCGATGTACTCTCAAAACATCCGGAGTGCAGGCTCTCTGCTATCTTTGGTCCTCAGCACGGGCTCTACGGTCAGACTCAGGACAATATGATCGAGTGGGAGGGAGCTGTTGATACTGTTCTAAATATTCCTGTTTTCAGCCTGTACGGGAAAGTCAGAAAACCGACGCCTCGAATGCTGGAGGGATTGGATGCGCTTATATTTGATGTTCAGGATGTTGGAGCGAGGCCATATACCTATATCTGGACATTAAAACTATGCATGGAAGCATGTATGGAAAGGGGAATTCCTGTTTGGGTTCTTGACAGACCCAATCCGGTAGGATGTGTTCCAATGGACGGTCCGATGCTCGATCCGGAGTTTTACTCATTTGTCGGAGGGGCTGAGATACCGCTTTGTCACCGTCTGACTATGGGAGAGCTTGCTGTTTTACTCCAAAGAAAATTCTTTTCCGGACTGGACCTTAATGTCGTATGGATGCAAGGATGGTGGCGAAACTCTTTCTGGCCACAAACCGGTTTACCCTGGGTACTTCCATCACCAAATATGCCAACAGCAGATACCGCTGTGGTATACCCGGGGATGGTACTTCTGGAAGCGACAAACGTTTCTGAGGGAAGAGGAACAACACGCCCTTTCGAGATTTTCGGTGCACCTTACATCGACATTAAGAAATTCAAAACTATTCTATGCAATCAGGAACCTGGTGGGTGCATATTCAGAGAGCACGGTTTCATTCCGACATTTCAGAAATGGCAGGGAACCTATTGCAACGGGATGCAGATTCATGTTACAAGTAGAGAAAATTTCTATCCTGTGGCAACTGCGGTTGCAATCCTGAGTGCAGCAGTTGAAGCATCGGATGGAGCCTTTAAATTTAAAGATCCTCCCTATGAATATGAGACGGTGAAGATGCCGTTTGATATTTTAGCCGGCTCTACAGCACTGAGAACCGCAATTCTTGACAAAATTCCC
>JAAZBG010000116.1 GCA_012513915.1 Fibrobacter sp. | reverse complement strand
TAATGCAAAAGTCACTATCAGAAAATCATATGGTTTTCGTCAATATGAAACATTGGAATATGCTTTATATCATAAGCTTGGGAATCTTCCATTGCCGGAATGTACCCACAAATTCTTCTGACGAGGCGTATTTCTTAATAGTTGCCATTTTCTGAAAGCAGATGTAAAAATCCATACATTTTCCGGACTTATACCAGCGCTTCGAACATTGTCCGAACCATGATTTATATGATTTTTATGATTACCATGATTAAATATTTTGGCTATCCATAATGAGTAATTGACAATGATAGCATTACTATTTTTCCAAAGCGCTGAAGGCGCGACATATACCAGCCAGGGTTATCGGCCCTGGGAAAATGGTGCAACCGGTAATGCAATTCGTATTTCGATATATCACACACACACCGGTAATTCCCCATGTTCATCCGATCATTTCAATTTACAATTTTAATTGGTGCGACCATCCCACAATGTTATGTGGTAACGTAAATTTCCCCACCACACGAACCATCCGGAAAACCCGGGCCGATAGCCCGGGTTGGGATATTGCGCCCCTTCAGGGCTTTGAAATTGAATATAATGACATTGTTATTTCCTCCAAAGCCCTGAAAGCGCGACATATACCAGCCAGGGTTATCGGCCCTGGGAAATATGCAAATACCATCTCAACCCTCTCCATGCCTTAATGGAGAGGGGGACGGGAGGTGAGTCCATAATTTGACAACATCAATCCGTAAAGGGTATATTTGAGTGATTGATTATTTTCATACTTGATTTTTTCCCATGGGTACCGGGATCTGCGGTTCCCGGTAACGTAAAGGACTTTTCACTATGCAGGCACAGCCGATTCTTATAGCTAAAAGCGACGTGGATGTTTACTTGTACCCATCAATGGCAAACCGTCATGGGCTTATCGCGGGTGCCACCGGTACCGGAAAGACTGTCAGTCTCAAGGTACTGGCAGAGCAATTCTCAGCCATAGGTGTACCGGTTTTTCTTGCTGATGTTAAAGGTGACCTTTCGGGAACGTGTAAAGCCGGTGCTGCAAATCCAAAACTTGACGAACGACTTAAGAAACTGGGTCTGCAGGATTTTTCCTATACTGCATATCCAACAGTATTCTGGGATGTATTTGGTGAACAGGGGCATCCGGTTCGTACCACTATTTCAGAAATGGGACCACTTCTTCTCTCGCGGCTTCTCAATCTTAATGAAACACAAAGCGGGGTCCTGAATGTGGTGTTTGAGGCTGCCGATGATCAGGGGATGCTTCTCCTGGACCTCAAGGATTTTCAGTCAATGTTGCAGTATGTTGGTGATAATGCATCGGAAATAAGCACTAAATACGGCAGGGTGTCTGTGGCAAGTATCGGTACGATTCAGCGAAGTCTTCTGGCGTTATCACAGCAGGCCGGCGATAAACTCTTCGGTGAACCGGCATTAAATCTTGACGATCTGATCCAGACCGAATCATCAGGCCGGGGGGTGATAAATATTCTGACTGCTGATAAACTGATGCAGACACCTAAAATGTATGCAACGCTGCTGTTATGGCTTATGTCGGAACTGTTTGAACAACTGCCCGAAGTCGGTGATTGTGATAAACCAAAACTGGTGTTCTTTTTTGATGAGGCACATCTGCTATTCGATGATGCACCGGATGCACTGGTTGAAAAAATCGAAACCGTGGTCAGGCTGATCCGTTCAAAAGGTGTCGGCATCTACTTTGTCACCCAGAATCCGGCAGATATTCCGCCAAAGATCCTCGGACAACTTTCTAATCGAATTCAGCATGCACTCCGGGCGTTTACACCACAGGAACAGAAGGCGGTTAAAGCAGCAGCACAGACATTACGGCCCAATCCCAAAGTTAACGTGGAGCAGGCGATCAATGAACTTGCTGTCGGTGAAGCACTGGTGTCAATGCTTGATCAGCAGGGCACGCCATCAATGGTGGAACGTGCATTTATACTTCCTCCGCAGAGCAGTTTCGGTCCGGCTGATACTGCATTACGTGCTCAGATAATCAGTCAGTCACCGGTGGGCTGATACTATGAAAAAGCAATCGACCGGGAATCTGCTTACGAAATGCTCAAAAAGCGTGCTGAACAGATGGTACCACAAAACGAACCTGAACGTATATCACCTCCGGTAAAGAACCAGTTACCACCAAAACGTCAGGAACCGCGCGGTACTGCCGGCAGACAGCGGGAAACTGTTACCGAAGCCCTTATGAAAAGTACTGCCCGTGCAGTTGGCAGCCAGATGGGAAGAGCGATTATCCGCGGAGTTCTGGGTTCCCTTTTTGGCGGTAAAGGTCGTAAATAACAGAAACTGGTACTTGACTGAGTGAGAACTTTGAAAAATAAAAAGCGATGCCGGTGAACAACATGATCCACCGGCATTATTCAGAAGGAAAAGAGCTGGGGGAAGAAATTAAGGGAGGGAGATGTTTCTTTTCAATCCCCCCATTCATGCTTCTTCCCTATCACCTTTTTCCACGGCTGCGCTGCCAGTCCCTGAATTTTTCCCAGGTATAATAATAGGTAGGTGTTACAACAAGAACGAGAACTGTATTAAAAAGCAGACCCCAGAATATCGCCCAGGCCATGGGAGCCCACATCAGTGTTGTTTCCGACTTTGTTACAATTGACATATGTGCAAAATCAAAACCGATACCGGTTGCAAGCGGCAATAACCCGATCATTGCAGTAGTCGCTGTAAGGAGTACCGGACGCAGACGTGTCGCACCACCCTCGATCACCGCAGTCTTCAGATCTTTACCATCCCTGCGTAGCCTATTCATAAAGTCAATTAACACAATACCATTCTTGGCAACGACACCCGCAAGCGCAGTAATCCCGACACCGCTGAATATTATCGAGAACGTTACATCCTGAAAATTTGCAGCGCCGCCGGTGATCAAATTTACAAACGCATTGAACTTGTTAACAATAAATAACCCCCAGAACACACCGCCAACCGAAATAAAAATACCAATCAGAATCAAAAACGGCTGAAACAGTGAGTTGAACTGGAACACCATGATTAAAAACACAATGCTCATTGCGATAAAAAATGCTTTCATGATAAACTGCTGCGTCTCAACCTGTTCCCTGTTTGAACTTCCCGGCTGAACAGTGTACCCTGGCGGAACCATCATCTTTGCAACCATTGCTGCAGCGATTTTCTTGGGCTGCTGTTCATCTTTCTGCCCCGGAGCAAGCTCACCCCATACCTGAATTGTTCTCCTTGCGGCAACGTGACGAATCGAGGCGATATTGGCCCCCTGGCTAATCAGTGCAACGCTTGGTAACGGCGCTTCTTTGCCCTCTTTACTTACCACAATCTGATTCAATCCGTTAATATCCTCACGAATATCCGGTGCCAGACGCACCATAATTTTATACTCATCCTGACCAATACGATACTTGGCCGCTTCCGATCCGTAAATAGCACCACGAACTGCCGACGCGACATCAATTGTCGAGAAACCAAGCTGCTTTGCCTGCTCACGATCGACATCGATTCGAATTTCCGGCCGTGCAGGATCATAATCATGACCCACATTGGTGATTCCAGGAATTGTTTCAAACATTTTCTTAAGTGAATCTGCAATCACGCTTAACTGTGCATAATCCTCACCACTTATCTCATATTCAATGGGTTTCCCTGTCGGAGGGCCATCCTGCTGCTTTACAACACGGATTTTCCATCCTGGAGCAAGGTCCTTCAGATTATTTTCCATCCAGGCCATGGTCTTAAAGGATGAGACTTTCCGTTCATTAAAATCCTTAAAGACGACATCAACATATCCCTTATGACTCTCCGCACTTCCTCCACTAAAACTTTCCGATTTACCGGAACCAACAATCGCATTAAGATTCTTTATTGATGCAATTGTGTCGGAAAGACGTAAAAGTACATCCTCGGGTATTTTCAGCGTTGAATCAGTCATATCGATATTCTGCGAAAGCGGTCCCTCCACTTCAACAGACACAACTTCCGGTTCAGTATTCGGGAAGAAAACAACACCGGGCCCGAATGCTGAATACATAAAAATACCGGATACTATAAACAGCAGGCAAAACACAGTCAGTAAAAGCGGGTGCCTGAGAAAAAATTCAAGGAAATTCCTATATATATTTTTAAACCGTTCAAACCAGTTCTTATTGCCGCCTTCCATTTTGTGAACATCCGCGATATTCATTGTCAACGACGCAAACACCGGATTGAATATAAAAGCGACAAAAAGGGAACCAGTCAGGGTGATACCAACGGTCAGTGGCAGATATCGCATGAATTCACCCATAATACCTGGCATGAAAAACACCGGCGCAAACGCTCCTACAGTTGTAAGTGTTGCTGTAAATACCGGAATCATCACTTCCTGCGTTCCATCAAGTGATGCCTGCCAGCGATTTTTACCCATTTGTAAATGTCTGAAAATATTCTCGACAACCACGATACCGTCATCAACCAGCATGCCAAGGGCAAGTACCAGCGAAAACAATACAACCATATTCAGGGTGATACCCATATAAGTAAGCACAATGAATCCGATTGCCATAGAAAATGGGATTGCTGTTGAAATAAAAACCGAATTTCGGGTACCGAGAAAGAAACTAAGTACTAATAGTACAAGGATAATTCCCATAAGAATATGATTCTGAAGCTCATTCACCAGATGCTTGATACTTTTTGACATATCATAGGTAATTTCGTAATGAGTCCCGGCAGGCCAGCCGGAGCTCTCATCCCTGAGAATCCTGTTTACTTCATCAGCAATTCGTACAATATCCTCACCGGTTCTTTTTGCAACTGTAAGGGTCAGTGATGGTTTCCCGTTGGTACGGGAGATCGACTGGCGATCCCTGGTATAGGTAAAGTTGATATTTGCAACATCTTTAATACGAATCATTTTTTGTTTGTCAGCACGGACTATCAGCTCCCTGAATTCATCCGGACTACTGAGTTCTCCGGTAACTTTAAGCGAGAATCTAAATCCTGATGTCAGCATCGTACCGCCGGGAATATTTTTATGCTGACCCTGAATTGCGGATACAATATCGTGGAGCGTGAGACCATATTGACGCAGCAGTGATGGATCGGCATCAATGGCAATCTCCTTCTCCTGTTTTCCCTGAACCTTCGATTCGAGTACACCGGAGATTTTTGCCATTTTGTCCTTTAGATTGTCAGCAATGGATTCAAGCCGTTCAATATCATAATCGGCATAGAGTGAAATGTTGACAATAGGTATTGTTGAAAAGTTAAGTTCCTGCGTAATCGGATCCTGTGCATCATCGGGCAGGTCCCCCTTTGCCTGATCAACCTTGTCCTTCACTCTCCGCAATGCATCCTCAATATTGACCGATGGATCAAATTCAAGAAAAATATTCGAATAACTTTCATTGCTTGAACTGGTCATTTTCTTCACGCCATCAATACCATCCAGTTTATCCTCAATTTTCTGCGTGATCAGATTTTCGATTTCCGGCGGATTTGCCCCCGGATACACAGTTGTCACAAAAATGTACGGTATCTTGATTTCCGGGAAAGCCTCCCTGCGCATCCCGACAAAACTCATAAGTCCGGTGATAAACAATATCACCGCCAGTACAATGACTGACATCCGGTTCTTAAGTGCAAACCTTGTCATCTATAGTTTCTCCTGTATTTATTCATAATTACACTATGCAATCAACAATGCTGTAGCACGCTTCAAAAAGTGCACCACGGCTGGAATTACCATTTTAGTAAACGACCTTTGTACCGTCACTAACCTGGAATGCTCCTGTTGTAATCAGTTTCTCACCTGCTGCAAGCCCTTTTCTGATAAGAACACTGTCACCGGTGCTTACTTCAATTTCAACGATCCTCTGACGAGCCACGTTATTTTCAACGACCATCACCGACGTTCCATTTTGTAAACGCAGTAGTGATGTCGCCGGGATGACGATGGATTTCTGGTACTTCTTCTTGAGAATACGCGCCCGCCCCACCATTCCAGGTTTGAGACTGTGATCTTTGTTTGACAGAATAATGCGTGCAGTTACTGTTCGGGAACGGGAATCAACAACTCTGTCAATGCTGGAAATTCTTCCCTCATATATCCGGTCCGGATTCTGATTCTGGAGCAGCTTGAATTCAGCTTTCATACCTTCTGTAAAACCAAATGCTTCACTTTCAGGAATTGCAATCTGTGCCTCGAGCTGATCAAGTCTTGATAAACGAACTGTCGGCATCCCCGGTGTCACCGTCTGAAAACGTTCAATCGACCTGCTCACAAGAACACCATCGAACGGTGCCTGACACCTGCAGTCCTCATATGCACGCTGTGCAGTAGCCTTGTTCATTCTCGCATTCTGATAAGCAAGATTCGCGGCATCAATAACAGAACGTCCGAGCGAACCCTTCTCAACGTTGACTTTTGCACGTTCAAGATCCCCTTTTGCGACATCAACCTGAGCCTGTGCAGCCTGAAGTGAAACTTCATACTTTTCGCCATCAATATCGCAAAGTGCATCACCAGCCTTTACAAAAGTACCAATCGGTCTTATTGATGAAACCCTTCCGCCCAGCGCAGGTGCGGTCAGATTAGCATCTTCACGGCCACGAAGATCTGCACTGTATGTACCCCAGTCTTCAAAATCGCTTTCTGTAAGGTCATGTACAATAACCTTGATTTTTGCAGTGTCGGCAGATTTCTTTATATCAGCGCTATGCCCGATTTCAGCGGTTTTCCCACCCTTGCAGCCGGGTACTGTCATAATTAACGCTACAGCAAAAATCATAATCGGTATAATTTTAAATAATGCTTTCATTTCCCCTCCACCGGAATAATAGTTTTCCCCATCGCCACCAGCAATACCGCACGGGTACGGATCTTTGTACATTTTGCAGAAACGATTGCAAATTCGCATTGACGCAAACGTTCCTCAGCAAGTTGCAAATCTGTAAATTGACCGCTCCCCTGCTTGAAATTATCGTATGTAAGTTGGTATACCTCTTTCATTGCCGCAAGTGCAGCTTCAGATGCCACAACGGCACTGTCTGCTGTTTCACAGGATGTCAATGCGGCATCAATCTCGATAGCAAGCGCCTTGAGCAGCATGTTACGCGTAATCGTAAGCTTCCGGGAATCAGACTGATACTGACGTGCTTTCGCACTGTTCGCGAATCCATCAAACATTGTCCACTGCAATCCAACGCCAACCTGCCAGGTTCTATAGTCCGGATCAAATAGGTTTTCAAATTCCTTTCCACCGGTACCAACCTTTGCTGTTGCAGCAATTGACGGGTAATACATTGCTTTATAGATTTTCACTCCACCGTCGTTTGCTTTCCTCATATAATCAAGTGATTTCAGATCACTACGATTTTCAATTGCTGTTTTTAATGCATCATCAAATGTTGGCATCGTTCCCATAAATGACCGGATCAGTGCACCTGCTGTATCAAGTTCGATTGAATCAGTCCTCTCCCTCCCCATCATCATGCCCAAACGTTTTTTTAATGTTTTAAGCGACTGCTTTGATGCCATTATGTCAGATTTCAGTTGTTCAAGATCTGCATTGGTAGAGAGTATTTGTGCTTTTGAACCGGAACCAAGTGAAAAATTCCGTGTCAGATATTCACTCTGATCCTGTAACCTTGCAACTGAACCCTGCTGCACCGAAAGCGCCATATCAGCAAGGTATAATCCATAATAAAGATCAAGCCCTGCAAGTTGTAAATTCTGAATGCTGCGCTCCACCGAAAGCCGGGTTGCGCTATCATAATAGTTTGCGACCTTGACTGCTGTACCTATTTTTCCGAATGTGTAAATCGGCTGGGAGATACTCAATGCAGCACTGTACACCGGAGCATCATCTGATTTATACATATTTGCAAATGTCTGTGAGAGCAGGCCCTGAAGCATTCCGAACGTAACGTTCATGCTATCAGGAATTCCACTACTGCCGCCTCCACCAAATCCACTCGCCATGCCCTGCCCATATGCCCGCCCGGCAAAAATCTCCCCTGAAATTACCGGAAGTGCGTTTGCATATTGTTCACGAATCTGCTGCTTTGATTTTTTAATATTTTCATGTAACCCCTGAACGCTGTCACTCTGACTGCAAACAGCAGCAATAACATCATCCAGTTTCAAAACATCACCCGACACCAGCAACCCTCCGCCCGTAATCAGAAGAAGGAACAGACCTATCCTACAAACACGTATCATACACTCTCCCGCACTATCTCCTTGAATTGTCCTGATAAATACTTTTTCAAAATGGCAATTCCGCCAAACCATTGAGTACTATCTGATAATAAAAATATTGTGAACTAATTTCATATTTTTTGTGAATTAAACTCCTCATTTTCGTAAAACAATCCTGCTGGATATCAATAATCACTCTACCTTAAAAGTAGTATGCCAATCGTATTCTCAGGCGCATGTGACAACTTTATGTTCGGATTCTTGACCAATGCCCCCGACTAAAAAGAAGTCTGGATTATACATTATCTTCTGGCGGATTGAAAGAACAGACTGCAAAAATATGACAACAATAAAAGTGTCGTATCTTTATTGGGTAAGCCTTAATAATTACCAGATTAAACCTGAATAGCCAGAGTTGGAGAGATTCCGCACTGCATACCAAACGAAACAATCCCGAATGAATCCTTATACACCCCGGCCTACCATTTCAGTCACCGGTATAGTGTCAATTTTATGGAATCTCCGGCAACCGGAATGATATTTACAAATACATTGTTTTATTTTCAACGGAAACAGACTCTGTGATTCCCTGACAAAATGCTACCAGAAAGGCTGCATACACTATCATTTGAGCATAAAAAAACGAAATCTACTTCTCCCATAAAAAGGTTTCTTTATTTTTTTTGAAGAAATAATATATGTCAGGCTATAACTGTATACAAGAGTAAGTCAATCGAAGGGAGTGAAAAACGCGATCTGCGGGGAGATTGAGATTGAGATTGAGATTGAGATTGAGATTGAGATTGAGATTGAGATTGAGATTGAGGTTGAGATTGAGGTTGAGATTGAGGTTTAGGAGAGTGATCTTGTTTCTCCTTCTTCCTTAACCTTAATCTCAGCCTTTTCCTTCATTCTATCCCTGCCCCTGTCTATTTTTTCTGTAATTCTCTCATTCTGACAAATAAATATGAAACAATTTTTTCTTTTTTATCAAAAGGTATCTGGACATAGGATGTATGATATTTAAACATGATTTCGTTATCTTTTTCGCGCTGGGATGATGATAGTATCTGAGTCCTGATACCGGCTAATTGCAGTGGCAGCGAACAACTTTCAATTGTTAATATTGACTTAACCGGTACTGAACCCGGCGATTCAAAACAAACTCCGCCGGCGCTAATGTCTATCAGGCGTCCCTCAAGAACAATCCTGTTATTCTCCGGATCACGCATAAACAGTCTGATTCTGCCGTTTAATTTCATCCGGACATCACGACGCAACTGATGCCGTTTCAGATTGATCGAGTGACGGCACTTGATACGTCCTCCGCTATGTTCCATCACCTTTGTGTCAACAGAATACAATCCATCACCGGACCGTGAAAACGCGACTCTGAGAATTGAGTCCTGGTTTACAACGATAGAATGTTCAGGAGGATATTTGAGAATGAAACATGTTTCCCTGTTCTCTACAAGCAGCGCCTCGCATTTCAAATCAATCATGGAAACAATATGCCCGGACGAGATGCTCCTGGTTGACGTAAGAGGGATACCTTCAGGGAGAAGGATATAGTGAAGCTTTTTACGGATTGAACCGTATAAATTTTCAATCATGGTAAGGTCTTTTCCTGAATCAATCATCGCCTCGATATCATCATGAATTACCCGTTCGTATACATTCTGAAGTTCAAAAATGTCGTTAATATCACCCAGTATCTTTCTAACTGCAGATTCAATTGCCTCAACTTCAAACGAATCAAACCCAAACCGGCGGCAATTATCCTTGAAATTATGTTGTATTGCATGCTCCTCAAGCTGTTTCTGTTTTGCAATCATCCTGGAAGCAATAACAAGAATTATGAAGATAACGACAACAAACACAGAAATGAATATCGCTACCGTTGCATTACTGTAGGTTGTAAACTGAAGTACTGAAACATCTGTGGCTGTCATTACAAGCATCTTAGTTACAACTCCTCATCGGTAACAGTATCCGGGATCGATACAGCCGGAGATGTATACTGTGTATTTCCATTGTTACCCAGGTTGTCACCGGATGAACTGCTCTCCTCATTTCCCGGTTCAAATTTCTCAAACGCTTCATCAAGTACCACAATATCAACACGCCTGTTTGATGCCCGTCCTGCTTCAGATGAATTATCTGCAACCGGTTTAAATTCACCATACCCGGCAGCAGATAATCTGTCAGGAGAGATATTTTTTTTCTGGACAAGATAGTGTAGAACATTTGTTGCACGGGCGGTGGAAAGTTCCCAGTTCGAGTAAAAGCGAAACGTATGAATCGGTATGTTATCGGTATGCCCTTCAATACGTATACTGTTTGGTAAATTTGACAAAAGGGATGCAACTGTCGTAATAATATTCTGTGCTCTGGGACCAAGATCAGCCGAACCGGGTTTGAAAAATACAGTATCACGCACACTGATTACCAGCCCGCGGGCTTCTTCACGAACGGTAATTTTTCCCTCAAGCCCCATATTGGCAATCATACGTTTGATCTGTTCTGTTGTATTAGTGATATTTCGACGCTGCCTGAACGTGGCATTATCCATCGGAATAACAGATCTGCCTCCGTCAAGCACACCACTGCGTCCAACATTACCGAATACAATTGCCATTGACTCAGAAAGTTCAACAAACTTCTGTTCATTGATCTTGCTCATGCTATACAAAACAATAAAAAAAATTAAAAGCAGTGTTATAAGATCCGAATACGTAACAAGCCAGCGCTCATTATTTTCTTTTTCTGCTTCAGGCTTCTTGGGCATCATGGTTATTTAACACCTGTATTAATAGTGCTGGCATAACTCTTGGAAAGGAATGCTTTAAGTTTCTGTTCAACGATTCTGGGGTTATCTCCTGATTGTAAACACAACACACCTTCAAGCATGATCTCTTTTATTATCTGTTCGCTTTTGTGTTTCTGTTTCAACTTTACACCGATAGGAAGCCAGATAACGTTTGCAGATCCGACACCATAGAGTGTTGCAATAAAAGCAAGAGCAATAGCGTGTCCCAGACTGCTTGGATCAGCAAGGTTTGATAAAACATTAATAAGTCCAATAACAGTTCCAATAATGCCGATTGTCGGAGCATATCCGCCAGCAGCCTCAAATATTGCCGCTCCCTGATGATGTCGTTCTGCAGTAAATGCAATTTTTGTCTGAAGCGTATCGCGAACCAGTTCAGGATCGGTACCATCAATAACAAGCTGCAAGCCATAACGTAAAAACTCATCTTTTACATTGACAAGTTCTGATTCGAGACACAGAATTCCTTCACGCCGGGCACGCTCTGAAAACTGCACAAGCTGTTTTATCACCATAGGAATTTCATACGTCTGATTTGTAAATGCGATAATCAAGAGCCGTGGTACATTTTTCACCACAGACAATGGAAAGCTGGCGACCGTTACACCGATTGTTCCACCAAAAATTATTATGGCAGCCGACATACCAACATATGCGCCAAGCTGTCCGCCCTCTGTTAAAATGCCCAGAATCAACGCCGTCAAACCAATCGCAATTCCACCTATGGTAGAAATATCCATCTGCTACCCTGTACCTTTTGTTGAATCGTTACATACACACCCCAAGGCCTACATCAGCCGATTTAACTATTATTATCAAATAGTTGCGGAATTATTTCAAGTGATAAAAAAGTGATCCTGAAACTGCAGCATTCACAGCAGGTCCCTTGCTCCCGATACCGCACCAAGGCTTGTTGATATCAGTGGTTGTATGGCCATGATGGAAAGACTTTACAATAAAGGAATCCGGTCGTATGTAAGAAGACTTCAACTGTCAGATTGAGTTTATTTATCAACAGATTAATTACAGCCTAAACGAATTTTACAGGGATTGATTGACAACTATTACAGCCAGATAAGAATAAATACACGTTTGCCATTATACACTCAGCAGAAAAATATCTTCTTCTGTTGTTGAAGAAACAGTCCGGTTCAGCTGTGATGCCACAAAATCAATGGTTAAGGACGAGAAAAAATTAATATGCGTCAAGTCCTGAATATACCACCATTTTAAAAAATTATCTGCATCAGGATACAATTGTGTTCGGATTATAACCGTGCCATCCGGTTTTAAACGTTTCTTAATAAATGCAAGATCATCCTGAAGTAACCTGAGATGCTCAATAACTTCACAGATGACGATAATATCATACGTCTTTGCATTATCGTTACATTGAATGTTAAATAAAGGATCATACGACTCACAGGAATACCCCTTTTTATGAAGCAATGTTCCAAGAACCGCACCTGCTCCCGATCCAAAGTCAAGTATCGTGTAATTCACAGGAAAACGTTCCATTATCACTGAAACTATTTTTTCAAGAAAATCCGTATACCCTTTATTTTCAATGGAATTATCGTGAAGTTCATATCGAGTGCGTTCCTGAGCGGTTGTGAGAAAAAACTGTTCAGGAACAAATACAAGTTCACATCGGGAACAACGGAGAAATTCCCTTTTTTTATTTCTGGCATATAACGTGATCTCTTCCGATCCGCAGACTTTACAATTCATTGTGCGATACCATTAAGTATCTCTGCTTTTGTCATCAGGCAGACATCACGACTTTTCCTGATAGCAAGACCGAAATCAAGCAGTGAAATGCTGTTAAGACGGATATTCAGAAGCGCAAACCACCACTTTCCGATTTCATTCACTTTTGTCAACTCCTGTTTTATCATCTCAAAATTACTCAGGGCACCGGGGTTACCGGTTAGTTCGTACATGTCAGTTTCCCGTACCATTTTATCAAGATATGATGCAACCAGAAGGCTCTCTTCCCGATACCGGTCTGAGATCGCAGCGGACCTGTAATATATGTCATGGGGATCAAGAGCTTTCAGGGTAATTGCTGCACCATCAGAGGTAAAATAATCAATTGCAGCAGCGGTATCACAAACAAGTTCATAATCTCCGTTTTTATTTATTGATGTCCTATACAGATCATAATCACCGGATGGTTTAAACTGATCGTGTACGATCAGTTCGTATATTGTGCGCGGCGGAATCCGTTTCATACATGTCATCATTGAACACTCTGTTTTAAAGCAGGGCCGGTGTTCACATTTTCCACAAACGATATAATGATCAGCCCCATAAGGTCCGGTCTCAACCGGATTTGTGGAACTGAATAATGCAATAGTCCTGACACTAAGTGATGCCGCCGCGTGCATCAGTGCTGTATCACCAGTCACAAGAAAACGGCTTAGTGAAAGCGCACTCAATGTCTCTCTGAATGTCAATTTACCGGCAAGAACAATACATCCATGCTGAAGCCCCTCATCGATCTGATTAACAATCTCACTCTCCGACAGAGCTCCGGAAATACATATAGTGTATCCATCATCAATAAGCATTTTTCCAAGCTCAATAAAATGTTCAGGTAACCATTTCTTGGATTTGAATGCTGCTCCGGGTTGAAAAAATACCAGTTTTTCAAAGCTGTCAATTGATTGACTCTTTAAGAAAGAGACTGCAGCCAGTTTCTCACTCTCAGTTACAACAATGGATGACACAACCGTTCCTTTAATTCCGGCAATACGTTTATATACATCGGTGGCATGAAGCCGGTTGAATTTTCTCGCGAAAGGAATTGCATACAGGTACTGGCTCCATAGATCATCAATAGCCCTGCACCCGTCCCTGCTCATTATGGCACCAAGTGATATTTTACTTTGAATTAGTGATGTAAAAGGAGACAAATACGGATGCTGCGCATAATTAATTACCAGATCAAACATCTCATTACGAAGGATATGTGCGGCACCAAGCAACTCTTTAACACCATCACGCCATGATGAAACAGTAGCATATTCACGATATTTTTTACGATGAAACCGGAAAATCCGATCACACACCGGAAGATTTTCAAGGCCACCTTCAAATCCGTTCTCAACAAAAAAGGAGATATGACATTGTGGATCATCACGCCTGAGTCCATATAACACAGGAATCGCCATGATCACATCACCAAGATTATTTGGAAGAATAATAAGTATGCGTTTCATGGGTTGCCTATTGATAATTTATCTCATCACGCGTATATGAGTGTATGATTTCATCAAATGTGATCAGCGCAAGTTCTTCATCTGTCAAAAGTTGCTTTTGACATTGGTTCCGTACTGCACTAATTGACGTAGTATAATCATCCCCGCCAATAGTATCGTTCTTATTATCAGAAGGGCAAAGATCCTGATACTGCATAAATCTGCTCCCATAGCTCCCGTGCTGTTGAATTTTCATTCAGTGTGACTCCTGGCAATGGTTTTTTTGCTGCATTCATGCCAAGCATTTCCGCAAATATGGTATCGGTGATTGCCGTGTCTTTAAGTGCAGTCATACATAATGCTACTTTTGCCATATCTGTCTGAAGCATTTTCCAGTTGTATCCTGAATCAAAAAGATGCGATGCAAACGGTATAATTCCTTTAGCATTTTCCTCCACAATTGGAGAAAGGGTATCACCTGATGGAATTTGCGGATATGAAACAATTGACCCGCAGAATTTTAATGTATCATCAATCACTGCATCAGCACTCTGTTTTGTAACCTGAATTTCATTCTCTTGCTGTAAACAATTGGTAAAACTCTCACGAATATCCGATAATTTCGGTTCCATGGTCAGTAATCTCGAAATATCAAAAACGTGTTTTAACCGCTGAGCTTCTTTCCCTTTACCAACAGGTATACCAAGTGTTGACGGACCAAGGGTGAGAAGCTTATCACCAATGATACTGGATGGCAGCGGCAGTTCAACCAGTGCATCACTTTTGTAAATATCACCGCAAACAACAGATTTACGCGATGTCCTGTAATTGCTTCGACGTAATTGTACATCAAGCATAACCGATGACTCATCATCAGTAAATCCTGACTTGTAATACAGATAATAGCTTGCAAGTGGTATCCATGGTTTTGTTTTATGCTGTCGGGGCTTCCAGCATTTAAACACTCCGAATTTGTCAACACATAAATCAAGACTCATTTCGATTTCATCACGTTTGCAATCCGTTGCGATGTCGACATCAATTGAAAAACGTTTAGGTGTGTCCAGAATCAGCAGCAAAGAATTCCCGCCCTTGAACTGGAAATCAAGTCCGGATTTTACCAATTCTGAAACAAGCTCAAGACACATAATCGCCTGCTCTGCAAGCAATGTTGATGCACTGAAATGACACGTTTCGATATGCGATTTTTCAAGATATTTTGCGCTCAACGTTTAACCCCTTTACCAACTGTTACTACAGACTCGATCAGACATGCATTTTCCAGTAGTATACCGTTCATTACTTAATTTGTCCGTAAAAACATTTCTAATCAATTGATACTTGTTTTTTTAAACTCAATTAACATATAATGTAAGATGTAACAGACAATAAGTGCATCATAGTAGTTTTAAGGTAATACTCGTGATTCTGAATACTGTCGAAAAGAATCAGGCTCTGTAATGGTAATAACAGAGGTATTCAAAAAACAAGCAGCATCAGGATTGTAACCGGAATAATTAACAATATTGCAGGAAGCCTCCATGAAAAAAACTCCAACGATTTTGCTGATTGATGATCTGCCGTTTATTCGTGATTGTATTATTACAATACTTGAGGAAAGGGATGTTAAAATACTTGAAGCTGAAAATGCTGCCAGTGCACTTGTTATTTTTAATAATACCACCATTGACCTTGTTCTTACTGATATGGTGATGCCCGGCAATCATGGTATCGATCTGATTGTTGAGTTGAAGAAAATTAAACCTGAAATAAAAATTATAGCGATGTCTGGTGCTGCAAATAAAGAGAACTCTCTTGAACTTGCAAAATCTCTCGGTGCACATGCAATACTGTGTAAACCATTTAAAAAAGAGGAGCTGTTAAGAATACTGGATAATACTCTCGGAATCGGGGGAAATAATTAAACCAGTTTTAATTGCATCGGTGTATACCGTACACCTGCCTCACACAATTCAATGTCAGTTTTTTCAAAGCCAAGAGCCTCATAGACTGGCACAGCAAACGGAGATGAATGAACGTTAATTGCGATTTCTCCATTGCCGGCAATCTCTTTTCGTGCTATCTCAAAAAGTTTTCCTCCGATTCCAATCCCTTGGAAATCACTATCGATAAAAAAAAGTGATATGTAGTTTCTGTCGCGAACAGCAATTATTCCTACAAGATGCTCGTCGGAAAATGCCCCATAAACAAAACCGTTTCTGGAGTTCAACGACTCAATATAGTCAGCAGTCACAAGCCTGAAAAAAGTTTCAACTCCCTCAGAGGAATAATCTGATGCAACAAACAGATTGAATACTTTTTTAACAAGACTAAATGCATCACAACATGCACTGTGAGATACAATTCGCCTGATCTTTACCATTCTCTTACACCTTTATTTGACATTAAAATCAATAGGTTAAACGGACATAACAATGAATTTGGCTTATAAAAAAAGGCAGAGCCCCCCGGGAGTTCTGCCTTTTTAATAACTAAATACTTTAATATAATGTAAAATACTACATGAAAAGATCTTTAATCTTTGTCCAGGTTGTTGGAGGTTTACCCGGATCAATAACCTTCTTTAATGCTTTCTGACTATCTGATTTTGTAACTGTAGCAACAGTTCGTGATGACTGCGTTGTACTTTTTGTAATAGGAGGTTGCTGAGCAAATGAGGCAACACACATAAACGCTACACACAGCACCAGCTTCTTACTAAAATTCATAGTGTAACTCCTGCAATTATAAGTTCCCATATCATTAATATAGGGAATTTTAATTCATTTTGCAACTTTTTTTTAATTTATCCTGGTAATGTTATAATCACTGCCGTTTCCAATCAACACCATACCATACCACCATACCCAGGTAGATAACAAAGTACGGTCAAACATTACAACTATTTGAAACTATCTATAAATACTTTCAAACACTCCGGCATCAGGATACCTGCAATTTAAAAGATCCACTGCAAATGTTAGTGGCCCAAAACAGATGCAGTGTTCATAATTTCATTAAAATTCTGCAGATTTTACCTGCCGAAAGCTGAATAAATCAGTGTATCGGCCATTTATACATACTCCTGAATCTCAAAAATGATACATTGTGAGAATTCAGATAATAAAACGCCTTGCTGCAACATTTTTAATTAGTGAAATTTATTGTTGGATCAGAGAGCCGGCACGGCTAAAATTAATACATTAAACACTCAACATATAATCTTCAATATCACTTAAAGCAAGTTCGTCGAGGATTTTAAGATCATTATCAACCTTGTAGCTACATCCGCTACAGAACAACTGATCATCATGACCAACAAAGGGCATTCCGCATTCAATACAAATTTGATTTGACATAACCTAAAAAAATGGGACCCGGGTAATTTCCTGACTTCAGACTCACTGCATCCATACCCGGATCCCTGAATAATTTATCCTAAATGTTCAAGAACCTTATCTCTTATTTCAGTAAAATTAATCGGTTTGTGTATTACATCATGAATTCCATCAATCTGAAGAAGTTTTGGTTCAAGGTCACCCTTCCAACCGGTGACAATAAAAAACTTTGTCTCAGACGATTGTTGTTTTACCCATCTGGCGATATACCGCCCGCCAACACTTCTAACACACAAAGCAGCAAAAACAGCATCATACTGTTCATTCTGGAGCTTATTAAGACCATTTTCCGCAGTATCAGCAATCGACACTTCGCAACCCAGACGTACCAGGGACTTTCGCAAAGATTCCCTCAGCTCCAAATCATCATCTATAACCAATACATGAAATATTGCTGCCATATTCAAATATATACTTCAATTAGTGTGCCAACTTTTACTTATACGAATAAACAAGTTAATTTTTTAAATTTGCCAAGTAAATTTTTCCTGATCGCAGTAAACAACTACCCAAATTCGGCATTTTTTACTTGAAACAGAAGTTTTTACAATTCATGTACCATTAAAGGTTTATTGGCAATATCCGGATTCTTGTTTAAGTATTGAATAACAATACATTCAGTTCTTTTACCTGGATCAATATTTATAATCATTCTGTCTATTAACTTCCTGACAAGCATCAATCCCCGCCCATGCTCTGAACCGATTTGTTCCTCTCTACAGGCGTCCAGCCATTTGAGCACATCTGTTTTCTTTAGATTTCCTCTTGGGTCCTCAATCGCAACACCGATTTTTTCAGAATCCTGCACCCAGGAGACTTTTATTGCCGACCGCTCATCAATTTGCTGATCATCACGCCAAAGTTCACGCGGTATACCGGTCAACTGCAGGACTCCATGAAAAAACGCATTTGATACCAGTTCATCAATTGCGACTTCCAGATACGGCTGCAATTTTTTAGGAACTTCAGCAGTGATTTCATCACAAACATACTTTGCATCAGAGTAGCGGATAAGTGATTTCTGTTGTAGCGGTTGATCGGGAAAGTACCGTTCCAGTCCAAAAATATCACCGCTTAAAATTGATTGTATGTATCCGGTTACTTCAATAAGATTTAACCCGGCACCCTTAGTCAAAATATTCCCAATATTATACTTCCTGATAATTGATATATACTTATCTACATCATAACTGGTCATCAATATATGGCGAATATCGGGGTATTTTTCGTGAATGATACTAAAAAGCTGAAAACCATCCATTCCCGGCATATTAATATCGGATATGACCAGATCAGGTATACATTTTGCGATTTTTTCAAGTGCATCTTCACCATTAACCGCTTCGCAGGTATCGTATCCCTGAAGCTGAAGTATATCAACCAAAACTTTCCTTATGCGCGCTTCATCATCGACTATTAAAATGGTATACTTCTTCATACGCAGTCACACAACCCATGATCAATCTGCAATTAAGATAATCATTATATACTTATATAAACAAAGGCTAATCAATGTAGATTCAAGATATATTACGGCAAATAACAATCTGCAAAAAACCGTCATACATTTATTGATAGATTTTGCAGTTTATCAGGAAACCATAACCGTTACTAACGTAAATTCTCAGCTAAAAACATCTCGTAGTTATCACCTGCAATCTGTACAACCTTACCTGATCAGATTAAGTTCAAGCAATCATCAAGCAGATACTATATTAAATGATTATTGCTGAGTGCTGTTGACATTCAGCTTATTTTTAACGACAACCAAGATTAGTTTAAGGTATGATCACTCTCGGTATTGAAACATCATGCGATGAAACAAGTGTCGCACTACTTGATAATGAAAAAGTCATTGGTAATATCATCTATTCACAGGCAGAACACAGCAAGTACGGAGGTGTTGTCCCTGAGGTAGCATCACGGGCACATCTTGAGAAAATCGACAGGCTTGCAAACGCTCTTTTTGATCAGACCAAACGCTCAATATCCGATGTTGGTTTAATTGCAGTCACCGACAGTCCCGGTCTTGCAGGTGCACTTCTTGTCGGGGTCAGTTTTGCACTGGGGTTGCATGAAAACTATAAAATTCCGATCACCGGTGTAAATCACCTGGAAGGACATATTTTTTCAGTGATGCTTGATCATCCGAACCTTGAGTTTCCATTTCTCGCTCTTGTAGTATCGGGAGGACATACCGCGCTTTATAAGGTCAGTGATGTCGGCCGGTACGAATTGCTTGGTCAGACGGTTGATGACGCTGCGGGTGAGGCGTACGACAAAGTGGGGAAACTGCTTGGTTTTCCCTACCCTGCCGGAAGAGCAATTGAAGAGGCATCAATGACTATCGACCATACCGACTTAACATTTCCGGTTGCAAAGGTGTCATCCGGTACGTTTGATTTCAGTTTTTCCGGTTTAAAGACCGCTGTCAAGTATCATGTCGCAAAGATAGACAGAAATGAGATTGATACACACAGAGCTTCTGTTTGTAAAGCGTTTCAGGAAGCCGCAGTCGCATCACTTGTAAACCATACCAGAAATGCAGCTTTAGCGGCTGGACTGACGCGCGTTGCACTTGTCGGTGGTGTCGCCTGTAACAAACATCTTCGCAACAGTATGGCAAAAGAGTTTGGAGATCAGGTCTATTTTCCGCAACCCCGGCTCTGCACTGACAATGCGGCAATGATCGCTTTATGTGGATACAAGCACTATCTAAAAAATGATCTGCGCTTTCCAAAAATGAATCCATCAAAAGGAATTTAGAATGCTTCTTTTTATTTTTGGCAGCTTTGCGACACTTTTAATCGGCGTTTTACTATTAATTACTGTCCAATTAATAAGAATTGAAAAGAACCTTACCGATATCTGCAATTATACGGAAACAAAAGTGAAAAGTATGTATGGCAAAAACTAAATGGACTGTCACATTATTTTTGAACATTCCGTTAGAAATGACAGGACATACAATTTTATCCGTTTTTTTACAGTGACTTTTTTTATGTAAAAAAAACATGCACATTGCCATAACACAATCGCCCACAAGCACATTTTTGTATCTACCGCTTATTTTTACCAATAAATCTTCCTCAACGACACACATATTATTAAAGTAAAACAGGTTTACAGCTACAACTTACAGCTAAATTGAAACATTTTTGTACTCTCACAATAATACTTCTTGTTATATGACTAAAAATTTACTATTTTATACTGGTTTTAACAGGTAATTACAATTACTGTATAAAGAAAATGCAGCAACAGGGCATGTCAGCGATACACTTTTGGCAAATGACGGTTTTTTCTGGACAATTCAGTTAAGTATCATATCCTCTGTACCGCTACAACCGTTTTATTTTTGATAACTGGAAATGAAGGAATACAACTCTATGGCAACAGCTCCAATTCAAAACGAACTTAGTTTTAACGGTTTATCGGTACTGTATCAACTTGCACACATTCTTGCTTCGGGTCAGGATCTTGATAAAATCATGGGTTCTACGCTGGAACTTCTTGAAACGAGTGCGGGAATGAAGCGTGGCATGATTACCATTCTTAGTCCCGACAATGAAGAAATTGCTGTTGATGTCGCACGTGGTATATCTGATGCTGACAAGAAGAAGGGCAAATATCGCCTGGGTGAGGGTGTTACGGGCAGAGTGGTTGCTACAGGAAGACCCATCGCAGTACCAACACTGGTGGATGAGCCGACATTTCTTGACAGAACCGGTGCACGAAAAGGTTTGAAACATTCAGATCTGGCATTTCTCTGCGTTCCGATTAAAGCTGGAAACATTGTCGTAGGTGCATTGTCAGTCGATACCGTCGCTGTGGATACATCATTGACACTTGATGGTGAGGTAAAATTTCTTGAAGCAGTAGCAGATCTCATCGCACAGGTAGTTCAGACCAGACGCCGTCAATACGATGTAATCCATGCGCTTGAAAAAGAAAACATCGAACTGAAAAAAACGCTTGAAAATAAAGGTAAACCCGATCAAATGACCGGCAACAGCAGTTCAATGAAAGATGTATACCGTCAGATCGGGCAGGTAGCAACATCATCGACAACAGTATTAATTCGCGGAGAAACCGGTACAGGCAAAGAACTTGTAGCACGGGCAATTCATCAGAAGAGTAATTTTGCAGCAGGTCCATTTATTGCGGTTAACTGTGCGGCATTGCCAGAGTCACTTCTTGAAAGTGAACTTTTCGGCCATGAAAAGGGATCATTTACAGGCGCAACTGCAAAAAGAATCGGAAGATTTGAAGCTGCAGACAAGGGTACATTGTTTCTTGACGAAATTGGTGAGATGTCGCTTTCTGCGCAAAGCCGTCTTTTACGAGCGATACAGGAAAAGGAATTTCAGCGTGTTGGTGGCACCGATTCTATCCATGTCAACGTACGGCTGATATGTGCGACTAACAGAAATCTTGAATCAGAAGTCAAGGATGGACATTTCAGGGAAGACCTGTACTATCGTATCAACGTCTTCACTATTCTACTGCCACCGCTCAGGGAACGTGGCGCCGACAGCCTCCTTCTGGCTGATTATTTTGTAAAAAAATATGCAAAACTCCATGATAAGAATATCGATCGGATCTCAACATCAGCAATTGACATGATGGCAGCGTATCACTGGCCTGGTAATGTCAGAGAGCTTGAAAATGTTATTGAACGGGCCGTTATTGTTGCGACCGGTAATGTCATAGAAGGCCATGATCTTCCTCCGACTTTGCAAATGAAAGAATCTGAACTTCAGGGAAGCCGCAATGACTCTTTTGAAAACATGGTAGCAGCTTATGAAAAAGAACTCATTATTGATGCCTTAAAAGATACCCGTGGTAACCAGACTGAAGCCGCAAAACTTCTTGGCACGAGCAAACGTATTATTCAGTACAAGATTAACAAATATGAAATAGACTACAACCGATTCAGGGGATGTGATTAAGATTATCTGATAGTGTAGTATAACGCCTCAATCCGGTGTTATACTACACTATCAGTTGTACTGCAGATCTGAATAAACTCCCCGAAATAAAAAAGACAATGTGTCACATTGTCTTTTTTATTATTTACACTACGCAAAACAATCATTAAAGAAAATGGTAAACCTGCGTAAAAGGTGCTCCGGCAGCAGGTTTACCGTTTGTGCTTAAAGGGCATCAACACCTTTTTCACGTGTTCTGATTCTCATACAGTCTTCAAGCGGCAGAATGAATATTTTTCCATCCCCTATCTTTCCCTGTTCACCGGTCCTTGCAGCATCAGCAATTGCATCAACAGTAGAATTTACATATTTGTCATCAACCGCAATTTCAAGTTTAACTTTATTTACAAAGTTTATCTTATACTCATGCCCGCGGTATATTTCTGTATGCCCTTTCTGGCGACCAATTCCCTGAACATCAGAAACAGTCAATCTGAACACTTCGATATGACTTAAAGCTTCCTTTACTGATTCAAGTCGTGATGGCTGTATTATTGCAATGATATATTTCATTCCAGTACCCCTTTATTTTAGATTGATCAAGGTTCTTTTACATCTGTAACCAGTTATTTTAAATATTATAGGCTTTTTCACCATGCTCCGTTTTATCAAGTCCATTGTATTCGGAATCTGTATCGACACGGATACCTGTAACCAGCTTAATTATCAGGAAAATTATCAGTGTTGCTACAGCACAGTAAACAATAGTTGTTCCGGCAGCAATAGCCTGTATTGTCAACTGATGAGGATTTCCGTAAAGTAATCCTTTTCCAGCGCTGTTTATTGATGGATCTGCGAACACTCCGGTAAGCAGCGCACCAAGCAGTCCTCCGACTCCATGAATTCCAAATGCGTCAAGAGAATCATCGTAACCAAGCTTGTGCTTTACTATTGCTACCATGAAGAACGGTATGATTCCGGCCAGTAAACCGATGACCAGTGCACCGCCTACATTAACAAAACCTGCTGCCGGAGTAATTGCAACAAGCCCCGCGACCGCACCTGATGCAAGACCGAGAACTGTAGGTTTCTTTGAGTAGATCCACTCTGTCACCATCCACGCAACAGCAGCAACAGCTGTTGCTGTATTTGTATTGATAAATGCAACACCTGCAAGCCCATTTGCTGCAAGTGCAGACCCAGCATTGAATCCAAACCATCCAAACCATAGCAAACCTGTACCGGTAACTGTTGACACAAGATTATTAGGAACCAGATCCCGGTCTTTGCGCTTTCCCAGCACAATAGCACCAACAAGTGCCGCTATACCTGCATTAATATGGACTACGGTTCCTCCCGCAAAGTCAAGTGCACCAAGTTCGAATAAAAAACCGCCACCCCATACACAGTGTGCTACCGGCACATAGACTATTGCAAACCAGAGAACGGTAAAAAGTATCCAGGCACTGAATTTCATTCTTTCAATGAATCCACCGCTTGCAAGCGCAACCGTAATAGCAGCAAATGTTAACTGAAAAACGACAAAGATATACTCAGGAATTGTTCCTGTCAAACTATCCGGTCCCACCGTATTCAACATAAATTTCTTAAAGTCCCCGATTACACCTGCAATGTTACCACTGAATGTCAGTGAATATCCGAAAATGATCCACAAAATACTAACAATAGCATAGGCGACAAACGACATAGCCATTACGTTAAGAGTGTCTTTCCTTTTAGCAATACCTCCATAAAACAATGCAAGCCCGGGTAGGGTCATAAGCATAACCAGAGCTGTTGCAACAATCATCCATGCAGTATCTCCGCTATCTAATGACGGATCCTGCGCAGCAGCAACACCTGCAAGTGCGGCAATACATAGTGGTACATATCGTAGAATCATAAAACCTCCTGATATTTGTTTGTTTGTTTTTCTTCTTTTATTGTCAATTATCCTGCTATTGTTTCATCTGTCACCTTCCTGTGATATTTTTAAATGTTCCGACCATTTAATAACGCAAGGGTTGTGCCATAATGGTTTTTCATCACGATAATCCGCCTGCTTCAAACATTATATATGTTCAATCAGAACACTTTTGTAGCTAAAGTACTTTAATTAGCACATATTTGTATCATAGTAAACAATTCCGGAAACACCATTATTGTGTCAAGTATCATTACAACTTTTTTTCCAATGACTTACATCTGTTTATGTATTATTCTCCACTGAAAACAGAGTTTAGCGTTGCGGCGATTATTCTGGCCTGTATTTTGCGTTATACATGCTTTGCCGGATAGCATTGCTAAATCAGTGATTCGTTTTACATCCTAACAATCACATCATTATGCTCGCTATCGTGGTCAGTGATATCATTAAAGCAACTTTATACAAAATTGAAGAAATCGCAAATGAATAATACAAACTTGTACAACGGGCAGCAAATGTTAACAACCAGAGTCAACACCGATTTGAATTTTAATGGCCTCAACATTCTTTACAACATCGCAACAGTATTAAATTCGAGCAGCCAGCTTGACCAGATGATGAATGATATCATGAAAATCCTTGAAACACAGGCAGGGATGAGAAGAGGGATGATTTCAATATTAAACAAGGACAAAACTGAGCTTGTTGTTGATATTGCGTACAGTATACCGGAAAATCTCAGAACCCGCGGTAAATATCAGCTTGGTGAGGGCATTACGGGGCAGGTTGCACTGACCGGGCGCGCCATTGCGATACCAAAACTGGATACAACCACTTCGTTTCTTGACAAAACAGGTGCCAGAAAGAATCTCCGTCTTTCCGATCTTGCATTTCTTTGTGTACCGATAAAAGCCAATTCAAATGTCGTTGGTGTACTGTCAGTTGATAGAGTAGCCGTTGAAGATTATGTAACTCTTGATGGTGAGTTGCAGTTTCTGGAGGCTGTAGCCAACCTTATTGCGCTTACAGTGGAACAGCGCAGGATTCAGGCAGAAGAAGTAAAACGGCTTGAACATGAAAATTTACAATTACGGCATATTCTTGAAAACCGCGGGCGTCCTGATGATATGATCGGTAACAGCAGCTCCATGCGGGAGGTATATCGTTTTATTGCTCAGGTAGCACCATCATCAACAACAGTACTGATACGGGGTGAAACAGGTACCGGTAAAGAGCTTGTTGCGAGGGCAATTCATCTTAAAAGTCTGGTAAATAACGGCCCGTTTATCGCCATAAACTGTGCAGCTCTTCCTGTGTCACTTATTGAAAGTGAACTCTTCGGACATGAAAAAGGTGCTTTTACAAATGCTTTTGCATCGCGTATGGGTAAATTCGAAGCGGCAAATAACGGAACCCTGTTTCTTGACGAAATAGGTGAATTACCACTGAGTGCACAAGCCCGTTTGCTCAGGGCAATACAGGAAAAGGAAATTCAGAAAATTGGAAGTGTTACTCCGACGAAAGTAAACGTGCGGCTGATAACAGCCACCAACCTTGACCTGGAAACAGCAGTAAAGGTAAATACCTTCAGGGAGGATCTTTTTTACCGGCTGAATGTATTTACAATTGCGCTTCCTCCCCTTCGGGAACGGGGTGCAGATGTTCTTCTTTTAGCAGATCACTTCGTCAATAAATACTCACATCTTCACCGGAAACAAATCGACAGAATATCAACACCGGCAATAGAAATGTTATCATCATACCGATGGCCCGGTAATGTCCGGGAGCTTGAAAATGTTATTGAATGTGCTGTCCTTGTAGCAGAAAACAATGTTATTGAAGGCTACAATCTTCCCCGTGAAATACAGCGAACATGCATTGAACCATCATCCACAGGAGGCACATTTGAAAATCTTGTGGCCTCATTTGAAAAACAGCTTATCATTGACGCTCTCAAGGATAGTCAGGGTAATCAAACAATTGCATCCGAGCTTCTTAAAACGACAAAACGTATTCTTCAGTATAAAATCGAGAAATACCGGATTGATTATAGAAAATATCGCAAGAATGCCGGCAGGAATGCTGGAATCTAGTCTATAGCAAGGTGATAAGTTCACAATTTGTGATGTTTTTTTCTTGCCAGCAGTTTATTCAGAACGTATATTAGAGGTCACTTGTTTGGGGTGTCGTACAATGGCAGTACTCTGGATTCTGGCTCCAGCTATCGAGGTTCGAATCCTTGCACCCCAGCCAATTATCTGGCGCTATCGTCTAGTGGCCCAGGACATGTGGTTCTCATCCATAAAACCGGGGTTCGATTCCCCGTAGCGCTATAAAAAGAGTATTCCTGTTTAAAGGAATACTCTTTTTTATTTTATAACAACTACTTCACTCAAACTTCTGCTTTTTCAGGAATTGTTTTAATTTACAGACTGCAAGAACATGTTGTGCCACACAATGAAGATGTGATAGCCGGCAGTAAATCAGACTGATTTACAGATTGCAGGTTTAAAAAACAAATTTACTAATCACGACACCGGCAGCCATGGCTGCTGCCGCAACTCCGGCATAAATAAGATACTTTTTATTGAAACTTTCGCTCTTTTTTCCCGATATAGATCGTGATACACTCTTTGATGGCAATGCGGGTGGAGCTTTTATCTCACCAATGCTGGAGGGATTGTTTATGAATTTTGATAATACATCCTGAGGTGCTCTGTCTGAGATGTTTCTGAAAACTGCAAAAATATCCTGACCCAAATCGGCACAATTTGCATAACGGTCTGACGGGTCAAGAGCCATACACTTACTGATAATCTCATTAATTTCCTCGGGGATTGCAATTCCCAAACTTGACAATGGACGAAATTCAGCTTTCGTCTTTTTCTGAACAAGCTCGGAGAGAACTTTCTGGGGAAACGCACGCTGTCCACTTAGCATCTCGTAAAGAACCGCACCCAGTGAAAAAATATCACTCCGCAGATCAAGTGTCTTTCCGTTAAGCTGCTCGGGACTAAGATATATAAGAGTCCCCATGATTTTCTGCCCGACAGTATGTAAACTAACCTCACTCGGACGCGCAATGCCAAAATCCATCAGTTTTACAATACCATCTTTTGACACAATAATATTGTCCGGTTTAATATCCCTGTGTATCAACCCGTGATACACTTTACCGTAGATAGTATAATCCTTGATATGGGTATACCGCAATGCATGGCTTGCGAAATATGCCACTGCGAGAGCAACGGGGATTGGTAACCTGCTATGCTGACCTAATAATGATTTAATCGAGAAACCATCAACATATTCCATTTCAAGAAAGGGCACCTGCTGGTCAAGATACCCGATATTGTGTATTTCAATAATATTAGGATGATGAATATCAGCAAGAATTTTTGCTTCTGTAAAAAAGCGTTCACGAGCCTCTTTATTTGTATACTTTTTAAGTACCTTTACCGCACGTATAACCTCAAGTCCCTCGTGCCAGACTTTGTACACTGTCGCACTGCCACCCTCACCGATAAGTGTATCAATTTTATTCGGCCCGATCTTAAAGCCGGGAGAAAGTGTTGGAAGAACAGAATCTTTATACGGATTGTGTATAGTGTCACTCACCTTCATGGTGCGTCCAGTGTTCTCTGAATTTGGGGATGTTGTCATATTTTTGGAGTGCCTTTTAAAAAATTCAACCAGGCCATACGATTGTATTATTTTCTTAAATCAGAACACCGCAGTCAATCGCGGTAATCAGGGTAATTATAAACTTTAACCAGGTTTTACTATATTAGTAAATTAATATAAATTTTACCTCATGTAAAATTAATAACATTTTTTTTATCATCGTCATATATTTTTATTACAATGAAATATCTAATTATCAGATTTAGCTCTCTTGGTGATGTAATTCTCACAACCGCAGTAATGAATTACCTGAAAATGGTTGACCCTGATTGTGAAATCACCCTGCTTACTGATAAAAATTATACCGAACTTTTTCTGGATGATACACGATTAAAATCCGTTATTGGATTAAAAAAGCATGAATCATACTGGGATATTTCACTGTTCAATGAAGCGTGGGATCACATTATTGATCTTCAGAACGGGAAACGGAGTCATAGTATACTGGAGCATTTTAAGAATGTGAGGAAGGTCACACATCTCCATAAACTCCATCTTCCCAGAACACTGCTCCTTTTAGCACGCAAAAATCTCTACCCTACAGCATCAGATATTATCACCCGTTATCTTAACGCTGCAGAGATTCATGCACCCGTCCCGGATTTTAACAAAGCCCCAAGCCTTACATTTAAAGCCGCAAATCCATCATACTACACACAGATGCTTCAAACTGATATTATAAAACGTCCCGTAGTTGCCTTTTTTCCTTTCAGTGCCTGGAAAAATAAAGAATGGCCAATAAAAAGCTTTGCTGCAATAGGAAAATATTTTCAGATCCTTGGCTGGAACATACTAATCCTCGGTAGTACATCCGAGTATGAACAGGCAGAGGAATTACGTGCCATGATTGGTCGACATGTGGTGGTGCTGGCCGGGAAAATATCACTCTATGAGTGCGGATGCGTACTAAAACACTGCAGTCTTGCCCTAGGCAATGACAGCGGTCTTACCCATCTTGCACGGGCATGCGGAGTAAAAACCGGAGTGATCTACGGCCCAACGACACATCATCTGGGATTTTATCCATCGGGAACTCCGGAATATCGCATTTTTGAGACTCCGCTCTTTTGCCGTCCATGCCATCCACATGGCGGAAACCACTGTATTCAGATGCGGCACGCCTGTATGTCCCGGGTTACCCCGGAAACTGTTATCAGCGGCCTGACTACGCTTCTTCGCGGCAATCAGAAATAACCCCGAATAAATCCCATCACTCATTTGCTCCAGTCCCCCTGATATATGAGCAAACATCGTAATCAGTTACAATACAATTACTTATTAGCAAAAAATCTCTTATCGTGCAATTAACAACAACATCAGCTGTATCGTTTATCAAAGGGATTACTTTGTGATTATTTAGCATACAAATAGATAAAAACAGGATTTGTTCTAAAAAAAGAATTATTTTTAACAGTGCTGTAATAACTATCGGTTTAACCAGGCAGAGTATTAGAAGTGAAATTTTCACATTTTTTATTGATTATCGGAGCACTGATATATCCACTCACCGGTGCAGAGAAAAAAAGTATAGAACTTTACCGTTATTTAAGCGGAGTAATACTTCTTGATTCTCAGAAAAATCTTAGTGACTCGGTTAAAGCCGTTCGTTATAATGAACTTTGTACGATCACAGGAGTGAAGACTTCTGATGCAATCGCGCTCATCGATTCGTATAGAAACGATCCCGAAAAGTGGAAATCTGTTGAGGATGGCATTCAGAAGTCGATGAACACAAACGATACTTTACAGAACAAAAAATAAACCACACATTGGAGAAATGTATGTCTGAATACCTAAAAGAATTTACTGATGGTAATTTTAACGATGACGTTATCGGATCATCACTTCCGGTAGTTGTTGATTTCTGGGCAGAGTGGTGCGGACCATGCAAGATGTTGACACCTATTGTTGCAGATATTGCAAAAGACTATGATGGAAAAGTTGTGATCGGTAAAGTAAATGTTGATGACAATCCACAGGTTGCGGCGAAGTATGGAATCAACAGCATACCATCACTGCTGTTTTTTAAAAACGGTCAGGTCATTGAGCAGCATACCGGCCTTCTTCCAAAAGCATCATTAAAATCAAAAATTGACAAGACTTTTCAAATCTAATACAATCACGGAAGTAGTAGACGCATGAGAATAGTTACACTGAATCCTCCATTTTTCCCAAAGTATTCAAGAGAATCCCGTTCTCCGGCTGTTGCAAAAAGCGGAACGTTGTATTATCCGATGTGGCTGGCGTATGCTACAGGATACCTTGAAAAAGCAGGTCATGATGTCACACTGATTGACGCTCCGGGAGCGAACCTTGATACTGCAACAGTAGTTGAAAGAATTAAAAGAATCAATCCCGGTCTTGTAATTCTTGACACATCAACACCAAGCATTTATAGTGATGTGGAGATTGGTGTATTGCTTAAGAAGGAGATTCCATCTCTTTTTGTCATGCTCGTCGGTGTACATGTCAGTGCATTACCAAAAGAAACACTCGAATTATCTGACCAGATTGATGCAGTCGCATTTGGTGAATACGATGCAACCGTTGTTGAGGTTGCAGAAAAACTGAGTACACAAAAACGTGATGACGAATCGTTGAAAAGTATTACCGGTCTGGCATTCAGGAGCAGAGACAATTCAATCGTTAAAAATGAGGCACGTCCGTTTATACAAAATCTTGATGATATCCCGATGGTTTCATCAGTGTATAAAAAACATCTTGACATATCACCCTACTTTTATGGACACAGTAAATTTCCGATTATTGTAATTGTCACCGGCAGAGGCTGTCCTTTTAAATGTACCTACTGTGTACTTCCTCAGACCATGCAGGGACATCAGTATCGAAAACGTTCTGTTCAATCAATTGTCGATGAATTCAGATATATCCGCGATAACTTTTTAAATATCAAGGAAATCATGATAGAGGATGACACGCTGACAGCAGACAAAACCAGGTGTCGCGAATTTTCACAGGCGCTCATTGATGCGAAGCTGACAAGTATTCCCTGGTCTGCTAACTCCCGTGCTGATGTGGACTATGAAACCATGCGCCTTATGAAAAAAGCGGGATGTCGTTTGTTTTGTGTCGGATTTGAAAGCGGAGACCAGCAAATACTTGACAACATACAAAAAGGCACCAACATTGACAGAATAAGATCGTTTGTAAAAGATGCCAAAAAGGCTGGTATTCTTATTCATGGTTGCTTTATGGTTGGAAACCGGGGTGAAACACGGGAGACACTTGAGAAAACACTGCGTTTTGCAAAGGAGCTCAGCCCCGATACAGCACAGTTCTTCCCTATCATGGCCTATCCCGGAACAAGTGATTTTAAATTTTTCAGGGAAAAAGGCTGGATTGTTTCAAATGATTTCAGAAAATGGCTTACCGATGATGGGCTTCATTCGTCGGTAGTCTCAAATCCGGATCTCAAATATGAAGAACTTGTTGCGTATTGCGACCGGGCACGTAAAGAGTTCTATATGAATCCAAAATTTCTTCTATCAAAATCCTGGCAGGCATTAACACACCCTTCAGAAGCCAAACGGCTTTTAAAGGGTGGCCGAACACTTATGAAATACATCTTCTCACCATCAATAAAAAACGGTTCAGGAAATGATTGTAACGGTAAAAATCCTTGAGGTGGTTTTCTGGTCGTGTTTGTTGGGGCTTTTGTATTCATACATTATCTATCCCCTGTCGATAATTATATTTGCGCGCCTGTTTAAGAAACCGATTGTTAAAGACGATTCATATCAGCCGACTGTGGGTGTTCTGGTGCCTGCATATAACGAAGAGGATGTCATTTTAAAAAAAATAGACAATATTCTTGCTATAGACTACCCATCAGACAAGCTTTCCATTTGGATTGGTTCAGACTGTTCATCTGATTCCACCGAGAGACTTGTCCGTGAACTTAACAATCCGAGGGTTCACCTCTGGGTTGCGCCAAAACGGGGAGGTAAGACGGGTATTGTCAATAGTCTTGCACCTCTGATAGATTCTGAAATTATCCTCATGACAGATGCGAACACAATGCATCAGCCTGAGTGTATTAATGCAATAGTTCGAAACTTTGCAGATGAACGGGTAGGCGTTGTAGCCGGACATATAGAGCATGTTACGAGTCATATAAAAAACGAAGAAGAGCTTGGGGGTGAAGGAATATACAGAATATTTGAATCCCGTCAGAAAATTCTTGAAGGTCAGCTTCATAGTACCATTAGTGCATTTGGAGGATTTTATGCACTACGTAAAAAGTGTTTCAGACCAATCCCGCCCAATTCATACTCAAACGATGACGTTCTCATTCCAATGAATGCAATTCGTCAGGGATACAGGGTTATTTACGAACCGGAAGCTGTTTCCGAAGAGGATTTTACAGGTAATGTAATCTCAGAATTTTCCAGACGTATACGAATCGGAGCTGGTAATTATCAGGCTTTTTTCTGGCTTCTTGACTTTCTTAACCCGCTGCGAGGATGGCCGGCGTACTGTTACTTTTCGCATAAAGTAACACGATGGTTTTCTCCGTTCTTTCTTATCGGTATAATTCTCTCATGCGCATTTCTTTTTTATTTTGATGCACACACATTGTATAAGGTGTTCTTTACTGTTGGTGCAATTCTTGTTATAGCAAGTTTCTTTTACAAGGTAATTCCAATCAGCCTGACACGTCACATTTTCTACTTCCTTGCCATGAATCTGGCCTTAATCAGGGGGTTCTTCCGTTATATTGGCGGTATCAAGAGTGCAGCCTGGACACGTACTGAGCGTCATTGAACCCGACATTTTTTAGTAAACAATAGAATCCTTTCTGATAAAACTTTCACTTGTCAAGTACAACAACTGAAGATGCATTGGTGCATCCGTTTCAGTGGTTAAAATCAAACTATGTTGCCTTGTAGTGCAAATTATTATATTAAGTGTAACAGACTATATTATTGTGTTAAATTCAATACATACAGGAGTAACGAACATGCATCAACTGGATTATATGGCAATCAGCGAAAAGGCAATGGAGCAGATTCGCAAAGGAGCATTTCTCACTGTTCAGGCCGGTGATGACATTAACGTAATGACTATCGGATGGGCATCGATCGGTTTTCTCTGGGGACGTCCGGTGCTTACGATTATGGTTCGTAAATCCCGTTACACATACGAGATTATTGAACGGTCAAGCGAATTTACCGTAAGCATACCTATTAAAGATATGAAAAACAAGCTGGAATTCTGTGGAGTTAATTCGGGTAAAAACCATAACAAATTCAAAGAATGCAGCCTTGAGATATTTCCTGGAGAGAAAACACGTACACCTATTATTAATATACCAGGTATACATTTTGAGTGTAAAATCGTTTACAAAAGTGCAATGCGCAGCGAAAATCTGATTGATTCTTATAAGCATCTGTATCCAAACAAAGACTACCACACGTTGTATTATGGGGAGATAGTGTACTGCTACTCAACGGCAGATGCCCGCGGATAATCATATGCGTTTATCATCAGGTAACGTTTCCTGGCTAAAAACCAAAAAAATCAGTCTCATCATCTTTCATAACAGATTGTGCAATATGTATTGTATGATGTACGGTTGCGGTATCCTTCTCTCTTCCGATCAAAGAGAGTGTAAAGACAAGAAACAGTGATGTACCCTGAATACCCGCAATTTCGTTACTGTCGCTAAATTCAAAAACAGATACCCTTGTATCAGAAACAAGAAGGTTTACTTTATTTCCATTAAGTAAAAGGTCGGAATCATTGAAATAGTAATCCAGTGTATCTGAACCATTATGATGTACCATCGCTATCCGGTGGCTGCTCCATTGAATAATTGACGGGCTTTTGCGGATTTGGTTGACAATTAACAATCCCAGACGATTTGCTTCCGTTTCAAGCTGGGTTTTGTATCTGGAAATAGCAACATGACGATTAATTGTATTCCACATGTAAAAAATGATTACCAGTGTGATTGATGCCACAACCATTGCAACCATCAATTCAACAAGTGTCATGCCCTTATTGCTGTTAATCTTAATTTGTAAATCCCTGAACAAGATTGAATGTCCATTTATTATCGGGTTTATTTTTTTCAGAGATAATGATAACCAGTTCCTGCAAGGCTGACTTTTTATCATCACTTACGAAAACATCTGTTTCGCCATCGATTATCCGTTTTCTTTCAACAGTGTATTCTTTTTTATTATATGCGATATCGTATACAGTATCGTTGATCGATGCATTTAAATACGCAATATTTTTAATTGCCTCAGTCTCATTTCTGGCAAGTGTTGTGACACTTTCAACCGTTGATCCTCTTGCCTTGATCCTGTCTGCGTTTGTCAATGCAAAAAGAAGAGATGCAGCAACAATTGCAAATATTGACATTGCAATAATAATTTCGATAAGAGAATATCCACGACAATCCGACTCTGGAAACATCAGAATTCCCTCCATTTTGTAATTGTCAACTTGCCAATAAAAAATGGAAGTTTGTAATCATTTATATTGTATAATGACTCCACATCACCCTTGATCGTATTTTTAAATGGTACAGGATTTTTTGCAGTTTCTTTTGAATCGGTTTTGGTTCCCGATGTAACAGGTGATGGTGCCGATTGTTCTATCATGACATCCGGATCAACGAATCGTCCGGCAGTCATAAGTCCACGAAATTTTCCAAGATGTCCAATCTCTTTTTGCGCAATCATTACACCGCAAATCTCAACATCTTTATGTGTCTTGATATCGCCTGGATTTCCGACCGCAATTAAAACAGCATCAACAACAGCCTTATCACCAATCTCAATACTGTAAATTTTCTTTACGTCAACCTTCACATCCTGTTCCGTTTTTCCTGAAACCTCCTGTGTAGACGCTGATTCACCGCAAACAAGAATCGTACTTTTGTTACTGATTTCTGCGTTTCCATAAATTGCCACACTGTTAAGAGCCATCGCATTACCGCTAAACTTGGAATCATCAGCAAAAAATATTTTACTTTGTGAAAAAAGGCTTACATTTTTCAGTGTGGATTCGCCGTTAAGTGTTATCTCACCTCCGACCACAATTTTAATACCCTCAATTTCGACTTCACCACTTATATCCATTCGACCAAGCACAACAAATGTTCCTGTATCCCGCCATATCAGTTTAGTAAATGAACCGTCAATAATCAGATCCCCTGACACAATGCGTTTGACTTTGGACAAATCACGGTTTGACTGAATTGTAACCGGTGGATCAATACTGCCGGTATCTGAAGATACAATCTGTTCCTGATATTTACTGATCATAGAGCGTAACCATAGTGAAACAGAATCGGGCTGATTTCCTGAAGAAAATGTAGTTCCCGTGACACCGGCAGCGTCCCATTCACCCGCATTATAGCATACCGCAACAGTATCAGGTCTGAAAGGTATTCTGCTGCCAAGCGTTGCTTCCACAGTAGCAGTGTGAACGCCATTAGTATACACTGACCGCAGAATCCCCGAACCGCCATCACCAACAAGCGTTACATCTGCAGAATCAAGTGAATCGAGAGAATAAAGCCTGTACCGCTTTGAACCGTTATCAAATGTCAGTTTGTCATTTCCGTAAATATCAGTAGATGCAGATGCAACAGAAGAGCTATCTACATCAGTAAAAAGTGACTTGCCGAACGATAAATCCCGAGCATCAATTTCAGGAAGCATGGTATTTTCACCATCCCCGTTATCACTAAGTTCATTAAAGGCGATATAGATACCTGAAAGTGCATTCAGATTTGCCTGAAAAGCCCTGTACGTAATAAAAGAATATCTTGACGATGAGAGGTTGAAATACAGAAATGAGACTACAGTAATTAATCCGGCTACAGCAAAAATCAGTACAACCGGCAATGCGCTTCCTCTTTGCGACATAATAACCGGCGGGCTAATTCTCCTCAACCATGATATCATGATACCCCCGGCTATCTTTTAATGTAACGCTATTGTTACTTATTTTTACAATTTCCTGACCATGTATGATCTTACCAATGCCTTCGATAAAGGTTTCACCCTGCTCGTCCTCAATGATAGCAAGTGGGACATCTTTTTGAAGAATTCCTTTTAATAGAAGGCGTGGACGTGCAGGCTGGTTTACTTTTGGAACTCTTTTCTGACCGTTATCACCTGTCATCCGGAACGGTGTTTCAAAGTTTCCAACATATTGAAATGTATCTGCGGTAATACTCCGGTTCAGTGCGGCATCAAGTTTTTTCATCTCTCTTTGTGCCATACTCTCATCATGTAAAGAAGCTGATATACTTTGATCTATCGGTGAAGACCGGATACCGATCAGTAAATAGAGTGCTGTCAGAAAAGCAACTATTCCTACAAAAGTAACTATGACAGCTCTGTTCTGTTCCATCACTTCCCCTTTACAGGAATCGTGCAGACAATACCAAGTTTGGCCTCTACACGCCCTTCTCTTCTCGCCTCAACATATAAGCCGTCAATAGAATATAATTGAGGCTTTTTTTCTACTGAATTTACAAACTGTCCAAGTGCATGGTATGTAGATGTAAACTGAAGTGTAATCAGGTATCGTTTCATACCATGTTCAATTTTTTCCTGTCCGGGTTCCATTTTAACGAATCGGATATCCGCAGCTTTAGCCCATGCTATAAGTAATTCAAGATTTCCTGACAGGTCATCCGTACCAGTTTCCTTTACCGCACTGCTTCCACTCAACGCATCCAGTCGCTTCTGTAAACGTATATTTTTATCCCTGATCTCATCAGCAATACTATTCAAACCTGCTTCATCGGCAATAAGTTTTTTTGTAGACGCATGAATACTGCGATTGGTTGACAACATTGAAATTTGAGACATTATCCCAATACGTACCAATACAGCAGTAAGCAGTATTGTAATACCGCAAATAAAAACCGGTACGGATTCCGTGGTAATTTTTCTTATTTCAAATGACATATAATTTTAAATATAAAATAGTTGTTTTTCTTTGGATCCTGCTGCATTGTCTGTAGAACAGCATTCGCGACAACTGGAGATCCGTTAAGCCGTTTCATCATTTCAGTAACCGCAGTTTCATTACCGGCCCATCCGGCTATCGCAACTCTGTATTCTCCGGATTTATCAGATCTATCAGTACCCATTTTTTCAATAAACAGACCAGCAGGTCTATTTGAACCGATATACTGAAGCAGCTTTGCCCATGATGACCGTTTAGCACCAGTCGAATCAAGTGATGCGATCTGCTGAGCTAATTGAGTACCGGTTTTAAACAGGTCTCTTATTTCCCTGTTCTGTTCTATTTCCTTATTGTAAACTTTCTTCCCCGACTCAATCTGTCCTTTCAGATAAAAATTCATAGCAGCCAGAGAAACAAAGACAAGCAGCGAAATGCAGACCAGTGCAATAGATGATAGTACAAATCCACTGCGTACTTTACGCACCGTACACTCCGGGGTTTCTTTACTGAAAGCTGGAACACCATCTTCAATTTCACAAAGTGCAACACCCGCAGCCTTTACGACAGTAACATCTTCAGGATCAAAAGAAAGATGCAGAACCATCTCATCCTCATCATCGATTGTTATATCCGGACAATTAAGCAGCACTGTGGTTCCCGGGTACTTTTTGTCGGTATTGAGCGTTGTCCAATATCGGTAGATACGTGGCAGGAAACCGTTCAATTGACGATTATCTGTTGCTGGGACCGAAAAAACAGCAACGAGCTGCAGCTGAATGATAACACCCACTTTGTATGTATCACCATCCTTTGCAACAGTAACAAATGAATGCGAGATACGCGGTACAAGGTGAATCGGTAATGTGCACAGGTATGCATCATCAGTATACACACCACCAAGATTACTTTTTAATACTTCAGAATACAGGGCATAATCTGTCACCGGAGTAACAGCATAAAAATCACCAAATGATGCTTTAAAACTTTTAAGAGAGATATATTCAGGAACATCCTTATGTACCCAGTAAGAATGAATACCCAAACTGATTTTTTTATTGAGGAGCAAAACATTTCGAATGGCATCATTGACATCACGGCAGATAACGGTGTCAACCTTCCATGTACCATTCATTTCAGATATTGCTACCTGAACAAACGATCCATCGGGGGCAGGAACTATGCCGTATAATTTTTTCTG
>JAAZBG010000115.1 GCA_012513915.1 Fibrobacter sp. | reverse complement strand
ATATTTTAACTTTAACAAGGCCACCAGTGGAAAGATTCTTCCGAATGCTCCACATAGATGCGCGCACCAGAGCATTATTGCCATCCAGCTCCGCTATCAGGTTCCAACCATCGTAGAGATATTTATTTAAATTATTATAGATTTTATAATAAGTCATAAACCAAATAGATAATGTATTCCATATCCAATGGCAAAGACAACAGTACCACCAAGGAGGAGATCCAACCCTGTAATTAAAATGCTTATCCCGACTAATCGTAATTTTTCGCAGCGAACATAGGCAACTGCAGCAAAAACGATATTAAGCACTAGTACTAAAGGAAGTAATCTGTAAATATCTATTATTAGAAAGTGAAGCCACTCAGATATATGAACAAAAAAAAGACTCCCAGTGACAATTGCATGGAATATTACATGAATAATTGATATAATAAAGCATATTTTCCCACAGATTGGTTTAATATTTATTTCTAATTCCTTTTCCATTTTATTTTTCAGGTGTTTCCGAGGGGTTCTCCCAATAATGAGTGTTCTGAGATTGTCTTGTTTTCAATTTCCCATTTTCAAATTTGATTGAATAAACCCAATTTGAAACTTCCGTTTGTTTGATATCGGGTGTAAATTGTATTTCGTGATCCCTCATTTTTACAGTCAATCCACCCTTTTTTGTAGTGCTATAAATATAGTATGAATCTTTTTTTGAAGTGATGTAGAAGGTTGCTTTGCCATTTTGATCAGTAAGACATGTTTTCACCTCATTCACATCGAAGTAAAAAGCCCCAATTGGATTATAGATTTTTTCAAGTAAGGTATAAGGCCGGCCCCTTGTCACTTCTATTCCTGCGGCGGGCATTTCTGTCGCCGTATAGGAGATACTCATTTTTAGCGGAATAAAAGAAACTCCGCTGGTTATCCACAGCAGGAAGAGACACGTAATTCCAACAATAACGACTTCACCCAAACGTTGTTTTTGTTTATTCGTCATGGCACTTTATTTGTTGCAACCCTTTTCACATCTTAGATTAAGCCGCCCTGTTCTTCGATGGGTCGCGGGAGAGAATTGAAATCTTGAAATTTATCAGCTCCAAACATTTCGACTAAACCTTTCATCTCAAAAAAACTAACAGTGCTCCAAGCCCACAGTAGAAAACAATCATCCACCGAGTCTTACCACCTTTTATAGCTGAATACACAGTGCCTAACACACAAAACGCAACTGGCACAATCTCAACCGATGTCATGGCGAAAACCAGGGCAAGCGGAGAAATAAACCAGTTAAGGTTTATGTTAGCCCTAGTCCTTTTCATTCCAGCTCTGTCAATCGCCCGCATCTGAAATACTCCTTGCCGTATCCCGAATGCTCCACATAGATGCGCGCACCAGTGCATTATTCCTATCTGTCGTTGTCAGCAGCTCAACCACGATACAATTCGGATTATATTTGAGGCTTTCTCGGGTTTACAAAGGTTCTTCGACATTCAAACAATAATTCCACTTGTTATTGTGGATGATTTTCGAGAGGATGCAAGATTATTTAACCGCATTTTTTAACCGCAGATTACGCAGATTCGCACAGATTTGCGAAAAAAAAGCCT
>JAAZBG010000114.1 GCA_012513915.1 Fibrobacter sp. | reverse complement strand
GCATTTCCGCTTTTCTCTCTATCTTTCAAACAGAAGCATGATTTATCTTCTTGATGTTGACAATTAATCATTTTTTATCCCTCAAAATTAATTGTCGCTATACCTCAAGAATAATTGTCGTTCAACAATAGCTTATCTGAAGTGTGGATGCCCCTTTATCACTAACGTATATCGTAATTCCCTCAGCGGTCTTTATCTTACGGCGTTTAACATTTGATGCAGCTTCACGATCGAGGTAGAACTGTTCGTTTGCCAGATCCTCTTTTTGTAAATAGTGACGATAGGTGCTTTTTACATCTTCGCTTACATCCGGACCAAATACCTTATCGAAGAACTGATCATTGTCAAATGGTGCATCCTGCTCAAAAAATTCCCCGGCCCGTACCTGAATGTCAGCGGCAAAATCCCGTGGTAACTCTTCAGCATGTTTGTGCGATGTATTTCGTACAACGTCAATAAGAGCCTCTGTCATTTCGCGTTCACTTTTGGCACGCTTGACATTTAAAAAGCCCTGAAAAAAGCCGCTTATTCCACCTTTTACATTTCTATCAAGCACCATAACAACAGGATTTTCATCTGACATGTCAATAAGCGCCGCTTTCTGCATTGCGTCGGGTGACTGAGTAAACGTATCTGCAACGTTTTCCAGAATAACCTTTGCACCCTCAGTACGATAGCGAAGCACCTGGTCATGTTCGTATTTAATGATAGCAAAGAGCTCTTTTTCGAGCGTCACAATAGACATGAGAATCATCACGCCCTTTTTTATCCTTTTGTCATCAAGACCGTGTGAATGAAGACTTACTGCAAGCTGACGCGATTTCTCAATAAACTCCGAAGGATCATCAGAGATATCCTGAAGAATACCGCAGACCTCAGCATGAGGATTAAACTCGTAGGGCGTGCCCTTGAGAATACTTCTTATTCTATCAAGAAAAAACGGCTCAAATTCACCGATATCAATCTCATTCAGATATTCGGGTTCATCAGCGCCATGGTGTACGACGTGGAAGATAAATCTGGTTATACGTAAAGATGCAAGCTGCTCAGCTGTTAATTCAATCATAGTAGTTTAAGAGAGGTTAAGGTTAAGGTTAAGAAGATAAAGATTAAGGTCAAGGTTGAGGTTAAAGCCAGGAAATTGAGATAACCGGTGATTGCATGTCTTTACAACATGCAATCACGGCAATAATTCTACAGACTCATTCTCAGATGACCTTTATACATTTTATCGCGAACTTTTTGTACATCAGGATCTGCCATGTACTCATCAAAGGACATAATACGGTCGATTATTCCTGTTGGGGTAAGTTCTACAATACGATTTGCAATTGTGTTAACAAACTGGTGATCGTGTGATGTAAAGAGGATCACTTCAGGATAATCGGTCAATCCCTCGTTGAGTGCCGATATGGATTCAAGATCAAGATGGTTTGTCGGCTCATCAAGCATAAGTACATTTGCACCGCTGAGCATCATTTTTGATAGCATGCAGCGAACCCGCTCACCTCCACTCAGGACATTAACCTCTTTCATGGATTCATCACCGGAAAACAGCATTCTTCCCAGAAATCCACGCACATATGTCATATCAGTACTTTTTGTATATTGACAGAGCCAATCAAAGACACTGATGTCTTTTTGAAAGTATTCACTGTTTTCTTTTGGAAAATATGATGGTGTGATTGTTACACCCCAGGTTATTGATCCTTCATCCGGTTCAATTTCTTTTGCGAGAATCTGAAATAGGGTTGTTTTTGCAACGGTACTTGGACCAATAAAAACAATTTTATCACCCCTGTTTATTGTCAGACTGAAATTGTCAATAACCTTTGTACCATCAATTGTTTTGCTTATGTTCTCGACAAGTAAAACATTCTTACCGCATTCGCGATCGGGCTTAAAATTAACAAAAGGAAATTTACGTGAAGACAACGGCATTTCATCAAGTGTTATAGTCTCAAGAAGACGCTTACGTGAGGTTGCCTGACGTGCTTTTGACGCATTGGAACTGAACCGCGCTATAAATTCTCTCAGTTCCGCCATTTTATCTTCTTTCTTTTTATTCTCATTCTTCCGCTGATTCTGAGCAAGCTGACTTGCCTGATACCAGAAGTCATAGTTACCAACATACAACTGAATTTTAGAGTAATCGATATCAGCAATATGAGTGCAAACTTTATTCAGAAAGTGACGGTCATGAGAAACAACAATAACAGTATTTTCAAATCTGTAAAGAAATTCTTCAAGCCAGTTGATTGATTCAAGGTCAAGGTTATTTGTCGGTTCATCAAGAAGGAGAATGTCGGGATTTCCGAAAAGTGCCTGCGCGAGCAGAACACGAACTTTCTGACCAGCCTCAAGTTCTCTCATGTATTTCGAATGAAGTGACTCGTCAATACCAAGCCCGTTTAAAAGCGAACCGGCATCAGACTCTGCTTCCCAGCCATTCATTTCAGCGACAGCCATCTCAAGTTCGGATGCCCTGATTCCATCATCTTCCGTCATCTCTTCTTTCGCGTAAAGCACCTCACGTTCCTTGAGTACATCATAGAGTGCCTTGTGTCCCATAATCACTGTGTCCATCACCAGCAAATCATCAAATGCGAACTGATCCTGCCTGAGTACTGCAAGACGCATATTCGGTCCGATTATTATTTCGCCATTTGATGGTTCAATTTCACCGGAAAGGATTTTCAAAAAGGTTGATTTTCCGGAACCATTCGCACCGATCAGACCATAACAGTTACCTGGTACAAACTTAAGATTGACATCTTTGAAAAGGATACGCTTACCAAATGAAAGCGTAATATTATTGGCCGTTAACAATTTATACTCTCTCCTGTTTATATGGAACACGTAACGCGTGACAAGTGACCTGTTACGAGTCCTATACACTGCTATTACATCACATTACCAACCCGCCGTGTAACGTGTAACCGCCTATTAGACAATCTTACACTTGCATGGTGTAGTTAAAATCCTATTTCTGTTCTCTTTTTGTAATTTTTGCCCACTCATCCTTAAGAGATACAGTTCTGTTAAAAACGACATTTCCGGCAGTCGTATCCGGATCAACACAAAAGTAACCAATGCGCTCGAACTGAAACCGTTCCCCTGATTTTGCGTTTGCAAGTGATGGCTCAATTTTACAGATAGTATTTACTTTTAGCGAATCAGGATTAAGGTTGCTCAGAAAATTTCCATCCGGTGAAGTATTTGGATCTTCACTTGAAAAAAGTTTATCATAGAGCCGGACCTCTGCATTTTTTGCATGTGCTGCGGATACCCAGTGAATCGTTGCCTTTGGTGAACGCCCGTCAGGTGAGGATCCACCTTTTGTTGCAGGATCATAGGTACAATGAAGAACTGTAATTTCTCCGCTTGATGGATCCTTCTCTACACTTGTACAGGTAATAAAATAAGCATAACGCAAGCGTACTTCACGGCCCGGTGCCAGACGAAAGAACTTTTTAGGCGGTTCTTCCATGAAATCATCTCTCTCGATGTAAAGTTCACGGGAAAACGGAACTTTTCTGCTTCCAGCACCGGAATCCTCAGGATTATTGATAGCGTCAAGCTCCTCGGTCTGACCTTCAGGGTAATTATCAATAATTACTTTAACAGGATTCAACACGGCCATTGCCCTGAGCGCCTTTTTGTTAAGGTCTTCCCTCAGACAATGCTCAAGAAGTGCAATATCAACAATGCTGTCACGTTTTGCGACACCAATACGCTCACAGAAATTTTTTATTGACTCCGGTGTATATCCTTTACGCCTGAGACCTGCAAGCGTCGGCATTCTCGGATCATCCCAGTCGCTTACATACTTGTTCTTTACAAGTTCAAGCAGCTTACGTTTGCTCATAACCGTATAGGTAAGATTCAAACGCGCGAATTCCATCTGCTGCGGATGATATATTCCCAGCTGATCAAGAAACCAGTCGTATAGCGGCCGGTGATCCTCATATTCCAGAGAACAAAGAGAATGTGTTACGCCCTCAATTGAATCCTCAAGACCATGTGCCCAGTCGTACATAGGGTAGATTTTCCAGGTAGTACCGGTTCTGTGATGTGGTATATTAATGATTCGATACATAACAGGATCACGCATATTGATATTTGGGCTTGCCATATCAATTTTCGCACGAAGCGTTTTTGATCCATCCGGAAATTCACCATTTTTCATCCGTACGAACAGATCCATATTCTCTTCAACAGACCGATCCCGATACGGGCTGTTTTTTCCCGATTGTGTCAATGTGCCGCGATACTCACGTACCTGCTCGGGAGCAAGATCATCCACATAGGCTTTACCAGCTTTTATAAGCTGAACTGCCCATTGATACATTTTTTCAAAATACGATGATGCATAAAAGAGATTGTTTCCCCAGTCAAAACCAAGCCAGCGGACATCCGCTTCTATTGCGTCAACGTACTCCTGCTCCTCTTTTGACGGATTAGTATCATCATAACGCAAATTGCAATGACCACCGAATTCTATTGCCATACCAAAATCGATACAGATTGCTTTTGCATGGCCTATATGTAAATGTCCGTTTGGTTCAGGTGGAAAACGTGTTATTACCTTTCCGCCGAATCTGCCGCTTTTAATATCCTCTTTTATTGCTTCGCGGATAAAATTAGACACAACCGGAGTTGACTCTCCCCCGATTTCATTTTCTTTAATTGTACCCGGATTTTCCATAGTGTACCTTTACATTTTAGTAAATTCTTAATTAAAATTCAACAACTCGTTATATCGATCAATATCGAAATTGACAATCTATATTTACATTTCATAATCAGCAACGGCACGATCGGTTCGAACTTTTCCGATAAACGCAGCCACTTTTTTGTGTTCAGGATGTTCCTGATAAATGTCCAGATCCTGCTGTGATTTGAATTCAGAATACAGTGCAACATCCCACGCAGCATCAGATTTATTAACGTTAATGCCAACATCAACCTTTACAATATGAGGAATCGACTTTTTCAGTGCCTCTATCATCTCTTTAATTCTAAGGGCATTCTGATGCTTTGATGCACCCTCTGCACTATCAGCCAGTTTCCATAGAACAATATGCTTTATCATAATATCAAGCCTTTTTTAACATTAACCACTGTTACTTTGTAACGATAGTATTAGGCAATTTTCTTAATCGCGTTTTCGATTCTCCGCAGCACGGTCTCTTTTCCAAACAGTTCCATCAATTCGAATAAACCTGGTCCGAAACTTACACCACTAATTGACAAACGAGTCGGGTGGATCAGCTGCCCTGATGATACCCCGGTTTTCTCTGCAATTGTACGGTACAAAGCCTCAAGTGACTCATGCGAAAAATCATTTACCGCAGTCAGTTCCCTGTGAATCGTCTCGAGAAGTACTTTTGATGCCGGTGTAAAATTCTTCCTGACAGCTTTTTCCTCGTACTCTACCGGATCGACAAAGAAATAGAATGTATTATCTGCAAGATCCGTCAGTCTTTTGGCTCTTATTTTCATTATATCAACGATAGAAACAAGGCGGGGATCTGACGAACTTGCTGTTGCATTAACCCATCCTTTTTCAATCCATACCGGCAGAACCTCGTTCATGATTACATCAGTACTGCACTCAGCCATATAGAGGCCATTCATCCATTCAAGTTTCTTTTCATCAAGAACTGATGCTTTCGGTGACACCTGATCAAGCGAGAATGCATCAATAAGTTCAGCTTTAGGCATTTTCTCGCGATCATCACCCGGCGACCATCCGAGAAACGCAAGAAAATTAAACAGCGCATCCGGAAGAAATCCTCCCCTTTTGTAATCCATCACCGATGCAGCACCTTTACGTTTTGACAATTTACCACCATCAGGAGATAAAATTACCGGTAAATGTGCGAATTCAGGGGGCTCCCATCCGAATGCCTCATAGATAAGCACATGACGCGGCGTTGATGCAATCCACTCATCACCGCGGAGTACATGACTGATTTCCATCAGGTGATCATCAACAACATTTGCCATATGATAAGTCGGAAATCCATCAGTTTTAATAAGTACCAGATCATCAAGAATATCACTACTGTACTCAATGTTACCCCGGATACGGTCATTAAAAGCTACTACTCTGCCAGCCGGAATCCTGAACCGGATCACATATGGCATTCCTTTATCAAGATTTTCCTGGATCTGTTCCTTTGAAAGATTTCTGCATGATTTATCATAACCAGCTGGTTGTTTGGCCTTTTCCTGTGCTTCACGTACAGCTGCAATTCGTTCAGGAGTACAGAAGCAACGATAAGCATGTCCCTTATCAAGCAGCTCCTGTGCATATTTTTTATAAATATCAAGGCGCTCGGACTGGACATACGGTCCAAAACTGCCACCCATCTCCGGGCCTTCATCCCAGTCGAGTCCCATCCATTTTAGACTGTCGTAGATCTCTTTGCATGCATTTTCAACAAACCGGTTCTGATCGGTATCCTCAATACGAAGAATAAATGTACCACCTGTTTTTTTTGCAAACAGATAATTAAACAACGCACTTCGTGCGCCACCGACATGCAGATACCCTGTAGGGGATGGTGCAAAACGAACCCGAATCTTTTTATCCATATGACAATAATGACCTTTTCTTAATGTATCATTTTAATTTCAGAATCATAATATACGTTCAGCCGGGGTTCTCTGAAAAGCATGTTTTCACCTGATGATTTTTGAATATGCCAAATATTGATACATTTACTGGAAACCGATTGTTCAATCAAAAGATTGCACTTGACTTTATTACAAAAATGTCTTATACTATAGAATATTCATTGAATTACCTGTTATCTCCACATTGTGTGTTACTCCATTACTATGCGGTCGTAAAACTATGATGTCGCAAAAAAAATATAAGGCAACATAGAAACTACTTGAAAACGTACAAGAAAAAGGCTATTTTCATAACTCATTGTTATATATCTGTTTACATTGGCAGTTCTGGAAACAGGCACTTTTTTTAGCCCTTTTGATATAAAAAAGGTATCTTATATATAGTAATGCTATTCATCAAAGGGAAAAAGTAGAATATTTATGCACAACAATGATGGCTTACAGGTTTCAAAGACAGAATCGCATCATCCCGCTGGATTTGTAATTTCACAGGATAATGAAGATGAGGTTTTAATTGAGACATCAGGGCTACAGAAGCAGAATTACGAATCTGATATAATTCTTCCTGATGGTACCCAGCCTATAATGCTCAGTTCAGGGCATATTTCGGGAATTCTTGGTCATGGTGGAGCAGCGGTTCTCTACGAAATCCGCAATAAAGAACTGGGGTTTTACAGAGCTGTTAAACTGCTCAGACCAAATCACACAGAAGATAGTCTTAGTCGTTTTTTAAAAGAATTTAAACTCTGTTCGCAGCTTAGTCATCCTAATATCCCGGTCGTGCATACAGTCGGAAGGTGGAATGGACTTCCATTTATTGAAATGGAAAAAGTCACCGGATTTTCTCTTTTAGAGATGATTACAAAGTTCGCACCATTACCCGTGGCACTGGTTACAGCGATCGGTATTTCAATTTGTAAAGCGCTTGACTATATTCACCATTGTAAATATGAAATTGACAATAAGCACTACCATGGTTTCCTGCATCTTGACCTGAAACCATCAAATATTATGCTTGCAGATATTGGCGTATTAAAAATACTTGATTTCGGAATGGCAACACCTATTCAGGATGCCCGTGAAGGACTTCATCCCGACTCAAGTATCGGAACTGCACAATACATTGCTCCGGAGATTTTATTCAACAGGTCCGTTCCTGATGCCCGTTCTGATCTTTTCTCATTGGGGTGTATCCTCTATGAACTGGCCACCGGTAGCCGAGTCTTCAATGGAACATCACCGGATGCAATAACAAAAATGCGTAAAAGCCATCTGGTACCATCAATTAAGAGAATTGATAAAAATATACCGGATCAGTTGGCTCGTATCATTGAACGCTGCCTGTCGTTTGAAAAAACACATCGGCCAGATGATTCTCTTTCTGTAAAACAGCAGCTTGAGAAGGTTCATTATAAGCACACAAAGGACTCTGCAGATGATATCATCGCACTGTATACATCAAAACGCAAATATAATGAACCGTTTATTATCCCGCCACCTCAAAAGAAATCACCTGCAGTATTCTTATATGCCGGTATAACCGCCGGTTTGCTCCTGGGCGGCTCAGTTGCATTGAACGTATTTGTTAAACGTGATGATTTTTCGACGTTCAAATTGTCAGTCCAGCAGAGTCTGAACTCAGTATTCCCGTTTATTCCCGTAGACACCTCATTATTGATTGAGCAACGAAATAATAAACTGATTACCGAAATAGTTGACTCATTCCAGCTTGCAGATTTTATGGTCTCCAATGCCTTTTATCAGGATAGTGCGGATATTGGATATCCTGAAATCATTAATTCGTTAAAAAGCAAGTGGATAAATCATGAATATGATGCCCTTAAAGCATATGTATTAACTATACCTGAAAAATTTGCAAAACGCAAAGAAGTTATTCTTTACACGCTAAGGTCATCAGGCAGCAATGATCCTGAATTTGTTGACGCCCTTGATGCTGTTACGCTGAATGACGGTGAATATTACTTCCATACATCACGCTACATGTTATCAAAAAAACGTTATGCTGAGGCTCTTGGATGTTTGCTAAAAGCGGAGGAACTTCCAAGTGAATTAATCGATAAAAGATCACTTGGGCTGGAGATCTTTCGTTACAGGGCAAGAATCTTAACAGCGGTTTTCAGAGACAATCCTCAAACTGAAAATCTTATTGTAGCAGTTAACGCATGGGAAACATTATTGGCAATCCTGAAAGACAGTCCACATTTGCCACAAGCCAGGGAAGCCGTTAAAGAGAAAGAAAACCTTGCTTCAGAAGCAGCCTGGAGAGGAATCAGCTTTAATTAATGTCTGTTTGCGACAAGTCTGATTAGACATTAACCAATTATAATCAGTTGCACTCCATGCTGCTGTTTCTTCAACTGACAGAAATAAATAACAGAATTTACTGGTTGCCGGATGCCATTTTCAAATACAGAGATTTTATTTCCCCTTGCACTCTACGCTGAAACACATTTCAGGTTTTTTAGATGGATGCCAAGTCTTTTGTACAAACGTATCCCTGAAATAGTATTTGATTGTCCACGGCGTATAAATCCTCAATCAGATCTCCCTGTAACGCTAATCATTAATGACACCATTTCCCGGCCTGTTTCGCTTTGTGATATTTTAATTACTGTTAATCAAATCGGCAGCAAAACGGTTTTATTTCAATTTGATGATCTTTTGCACTTTGAAATAAAGCATGATTTTTCAAGTAATCAAACTGTTTATATCATTATCTTAAAGCGGAACAGACTTCCAGCAGGTACCATTTATCTAAATTGTAAAGCCACTTTCCGTTATGGAAAGAAAACCTTTGATGTTCTTAACGACAACTTTCAGACATCATCAAAGTTACCTCTCTGCTGCCATATCAGTGATACGTATCCGCCGGGATATCCGGACTGTCTGTATGGAGATATGCATTTTCACTCGCAGTACTCACAGAGCCATGTCGAGTTTGGGCCACCTCTGGATGCAGTTGACATAACAGCCAGAGCATCAGGTCTTGATTTTGTCGCAATCACTGACCACTCTTACGATCTGTGCTGTTCGATGAATAACTATCTCACTGAGGATACATCGTTACAGCGCTGGAATTCGCTTCAAAAGCAGTTTGAAAAAAAACATGATGTAACGTTTTTGCGTGGAGAGGAAATATCCTGTTTTAACAGTGATGGTAATATAGTTCATCTCTGTGGAATAGGAATAAAAGAGTATATCAACGGCTCTTCTGATGGGGCACGAAAGAAAAAAGTGTTCGGTGCAGACCTGTCAATTGACAAGGCGATATCCCGGATTAATTCGCAGGGTGGAATTGCCTATGCCGCTCATCCCGGATCCCAAAAGACACTAATGCAGTTCCTTTTTTTAAACCGTGGTACCTGGACTCAAAAAGATATTGATACAAACGGAATCACTGGTGTACAGGCATTCAACGGGAGCTATAAAGGAGCATGGGATCGCGGAAAATCGCTCTGGATTAATGCGTTACAAAAAGAAAAAAAACTTGCCCTGATCGCCGGGAATGATGCTCATGGTGATTTTAACCGGTATAGAGCTATCAAAACCCCTTTTATCAGCATTCTTGAAAACAACGATCGATATATGGGGTTTGGAAAAACCGGCGTGTATTCAGCCTGCCATTCAGAGCAATCTATTCTTGATTGTATCAGGCAGGGCAAAACGTTTATAACGACTGGCCCCTATGCAAATATTTGTGATGCCCTTAATCCATCGTGCTCTATGATTTCATTCGAAAAGCTCGCTGCCACACAAGCAAATCTTCTACTTATTGTAAAATCTACCGGCGAATTTGGTTGTATCACACAAATCTCATTGTTTGCCTATTATCGAAATGCAGCTACAGAATCACAATTATTTGCCAAACACTACTCCGGTAATTCCTTTAGTATAACAGAAACAGTTACAGTACCCGCTGATGGTTTACCCGTATATATTCGCCTGGAGGCAAGTACTCTAACAACAGACAATCGGGTTTTTATGGCATTTACCAGTGCCTGTTATTATTAATTTCCCGGAACAGGTTGGACTGGTATCACCCGAAAGCTTCTGTTTTCAGAATGGTCAAAATACGTCCTGAGTACTTCAATTGCTCCAAATTAATTATTCATTCAATAAAAATTGCTCACCATAAAAATTCAGTTGAAAGGTTGCAATGAATCTATTACAATCATACAAACCAAAAGGTTTGTATAATTCTGAAGTATAAATACTCAGTAATCTGAAGAATTCGTTTTAATCGAAATAGCTTTTTTTACTCTTATACATGTCATGTAGTTACTATACAACGATAATTAAAAGAATGGTTTAGATAGGATTATTCAGAGAAATATACCAAAAACGGAGAACCTGTTATGATGAAATTCATTGGAGAGATTACAGTAGCTCTCCTTCCTGCACTGTTGCTCTTTACAGGTTGCAGGCAGGAAACACAGGAAGTTAAAAAAAGTATATCACCAATTACTGTTGATGTACAGACTGTAAATACCATAAACACTGCTTCATCCCGTAATTACACTGGAATCATTGTTGAATCCCAATCAATATCACTCAGTTTCTTAACAACAGGTAACGTTGCTCAAGTACTGGTCAGTGAGGGGCAGCGGGTTAAAAAAGGACAGCTTCTGGCTGTTTTACATAGTGAAAATGCACAGAGTATTCTTGATGCAGCAAGGGCTAAAGAAGCACAGGCAACAGATGCGTATAACCGGTTTACCACTGTGTATAAAAGCGGCAGTCTGCCATCTGTTAAGATGGTAGAAATGGAGACAAATCTTCAACAAGCACGATCATCACGACAGATAGCGGAAAAAGCATTCAATGACTGTACATTGTCTGCTCCATCTGATGGAGTTATCGGGAAGCGTATGCTTGAACCTGGAATGAATGCAGCGCCCGAAGTCCCGGTATTTACTCTCGTAAAAATTGACAATGTCTACGCCAAAATATCTGTTCCGGAAAGAGAAATCTCCAATATTGATGATGGACAACGAGTATCTGTAACGATTGGCGCACTTAATGACACAGTTGTCAGTGGTACTATCAAAGAAAAAGGTGTTATTGCAGACCCGCTATCGCGTACTTATACGGTCAAAATCAGCATTATCAATAGAGATGGACGATGTCGTCCGGGAATGGCATGTTCAGCTCTGATCAGTAGTCCGGATTCTGTTTTATCCATTGTAATACCTCAATATGCTTTATTAAAGGGAAGTGATGGTCCATTCTGTTTCGTAACAGACTCAACAAAAACGCTTGCACTGAAGCGACCGGTGAAAATTGGTACACTTACTGCACAGGGGGTAATCATTACCGAAGGTCTGCGGTATGGAGAATCTGTTGTTGTCAGCGGGTTTCAGAAACTATCAGATTCCGTTGCAGTAGTTTGCAGATGATACATTGAGAACAATTTAACAGGATAGATCGCAATTATGCGCAGTCATACAGAACTTATTAGTATACCAATGCGTAACCAGAAAATTGTTATGCTGATTATAACACTGATGATTGTATTCGGTGTATACTCTCTTTACAGGATGCCTCGTCAGGAGTTTCCGGTTTTTACTATCAGACAGGGGCTTGTTATTGGAATTTATCCGGGAGCTACATCTGAAGAGGTTGAAAATCAACTGACAAAACCGATTGAGAAATACCTGTTCGGCTTTGATGAGATTAACAAGAAAAAGACTCATTCGATTTCAAAAAACGGAATGATGATTGTGTTTGTGGAGCTTAATGAAAATATTAAGCGACCAGATGAATTCTGGGCAAAACTTAATCATGGACTCAATATACAAAAACAGATGTTGCCTGCCGGTGTACTTGCTCTTATGGCTGACAATGATTTTGGCAATACCTCTGCACTTCTTATTACCCTTGATGCCGAAAATAAAACATATCGCGAGCTTGAACCGTATCTTACAAAACTAAGTGATGAATTACGGAAAATCGACGCAACATCAAAAATTAAACAATATGGTCTGCAAAAAGAACAAATTACTGTCTATTTAGACAATAGCAAACTTGCATCATTCAATATTAAGCCATCACTGCTTTTCGCCGCACTATCAACCGAAGGGATCGTAACACCATCAGGAGAACTCGAAAGTAAACAATCTGTTACACCGATTCATCTTCCACCCCGATTCAATTCCGAAGAGGACATCGCACAGCAGATTATCTGGGCAGATCCATCAGGGACAGTTGTCAGACTTCGTGATGTAGCGCGTATTGTCAGAGAGTATCCTCAACCGCAATCATATATCAGAAATAATGGTGTCAGTTGTCTCATGCTTTCGATTGAAATGAAAGCCGGTTTCAATATTGTAAAATTCGGCGAGGATATTGACCATGCAATTGAACGGGTTAAATCAAAAATGCCATCAGATATTCATATAACCAGAATCGCAGACATGCCCAAAACAGTTGATGAAGCAATCACTGATTTTTTAAAGGAGTTCGGAATTGCCATAATTGCAGTCATGATTGTTATAATGCTTCTGCTGCCATTGCGCGTTGCGACAATTGCATCAGTAACGATTCCAATAACAGTATTCATGACACTTGGATGTCTCTACATGTACGGTGTTGAATTAAACACAGTTTCGCTTGCAGCCCTGATGGCTGTGCTGGGGATGATTGTTGACAATGCGATCGTAGTAATCGATAACCATGTTGAAAAGCTTGACCATGGCAGAAGTGTCTGGGGAGCCGCTGTACACAGTGCCGCAGAACTCTTTGTACCGGTACTTTCAGCTACTGCGGCAATTATCGTGATGTTTATTCCAACACTGTTTATAACACGCGGGCAGATGCGTGAAATGATGGATTCCTTTATTCCTACAATCCTTTTTGCATTAGGAATATCGCTTGTTATAACCATAATTCTCGTTCCATTCCTCAATTTTGTGTTTGTTAAAAAAGGACTTCATAACCATAAAAAGGAGGGATCTGGTACTTCATCGTTTTCTTTAATCAGAGTGATGCAGAAAGGATATGATCGCTCAATTGAGGCGGTTATAAAATTCCCGAAAACGATACTATTGATTGGTGTCCTGATTGTCGGAGCAGGTATTTATCTGCTTACCACAATTCCACAAAGAATATACCCTAAAGTTAATCGTGATCAGTTTGCAGTTGAGATATATCTTCCTCAGGGGAAACCGATCAATGAGACTGCTGCTGTTGTGGACAGTGTTGAAAAGGTGCTTCTTGCGGATAACCGTATCCGTGATGTAACCTCGTGTGTAGGTAATGGATCACCACGGTTTCATACTGTTTATGCACCACAAATGCCAGCTGTTAATTATGCCCAACTGATTGTTAATACACAATCAATGCAAGCGACTGTTGATTTGATCAAAGAACTTGATACTATGTACAGTAACCGTTTTCCACAAGCATATATCCGTGCACGGCAATTGGATTTTATTGCGGCAGAAGCGCCAATCGAAGTCAGGATTTCCGGTGACAATATCGACAGTTTAAAACATCATGCAGAAAACGTTGCTTCGATTTTGAGAACGTATCCACAAATTACCTGGGTACGAAATAATTGTGATGTTTCATCACCACTAATAAATGTGGATATAAACAGAGATGAGGCAAACAGGCTTGGTTTTACGCAATCTTTGATTGCATCAGCCATACAGGCGCGAACCAGTGGTTTGGAACTTACAAAGCTATGGGAAGGTGATTATCCCGTAAAAATTGTTCTGAAAACTGAAAGTGATGAACGTGACGATATTAACAAACTGGCAGATCTCTATGTTACATCGCCGCTAACACAGGCTGTTGTCCCGCTGCGACAATTGACATCATTTACCCCATCATGGACAGAAAGCCAGATTGCACATCGTAATGGAATCCGCACAATTACGGTCAGGGCAGATGTTCAGCAGCAAGTAATTACTTCAACTATTTTTCCATCAATTAAAAAGGAAATCCGTGCACTCAACATACCAGATTATATTTCAATCAGTTATGGTGGCGAATCTGAAGTAGAAGCTGAGACATATCCAGAGCTGTTTACATCAATTGCTGCAGGTGTATTTCTAATCTTTATCGTATTACTTTTTCAATTCAGACAGATCCGGCTTGCACTACTGATTATGATAACAATGATCCTGAGTCTGCCAGGTGCTGCATTTGGAATAAAGTTGTTCGGATTTAATCTTGGTGGTCTGCCACTCCTTGGAATTATAAGTTTACTTGGTATGGTAACCCGAAACGGAATCATACTTATTGATTATGCAGAAAAGTTACGAAAAGATCTTTCCATGAGTCTGCAGGATGTTATCGTGAGCGCTGCAAAACGAAGAATGCGTCCGATTTTCCTGACAGCATCAGCAGCATCGGTGGGAGTGATACCCATGATGCTCAGTGGTTCACCGATGTGGAGCCCGTTTGGTGCGATCGTTTGTTTCGGGACGATTGTCTCAATGGTTCTTACAATTTATATAGTACCTGCAGCATATCTGCTTGTGATGAAGCGAAAACATCATAAACAGGTAACACGAAAATTACCGCGTGCTGCTATTAGCATGTCATTATTTACAGTACTGTTAATGCTGGCTAGTGTGAAACCTGTTAATTCATATACGCTTCAGGAGTGTAAAGATCTCGCTCTTAAAAATAATGTTGTTATGGCAAATGCGGAACTTGATGTAAAAGCGTCAGATCTGGTACGTAAATCGGTTATTCCGAAATTTTTCCCATCAGTAAGCGCGCAAGTAACAACGTTCAAAACGCAGGATCCTTTGCTTGAATTAAAAATTCCTCAGATGAATCTCCCGGTTTATGATGGAAATCCTGTGAACCTTCAAACTCCGACACAGTTTGCGTATGTTCCGGAAATCCCGGTTTCTGCACTGGATCGCGGTACCATAGGTATCATTTCTGCAACACAGCCTCTTTTTGCCGGAGGGAGAATTATCAATGGGTATAATCTGGCAAAACTTGGAAGTGAGGTTAGTAAGATTAAACAGAAGCTTGCTGTAAATGAGGTAAATCTTACTACTGAGCAGAAATATTGGCAGATTGTAGCATTATATAACAAAAAGAAAACTCTTGATGACTATGGTTTACTTCTCGATACATTATACAGAGATGCATCAGCAGCATTTGATGCCGGGCTTATCTATCGCAACGATCTTTTAAAAGTAGCCATCAAAATGAGTGAACTTCAGAAAGACAGGCTGCAACTTGAGAATGGTATCAGACTTGCGACAATGGCATTGTGCCAATATTCCGGAATGACATTTGATACTGCCATGGCACCTGCAGATTCGATTCTGGAGTACCCGGTACCAAATAAAGTACATGTTGATCATGATAGCGGATTAAAATCCCGATCGGAATACACTCTTCTTGCGAAAGCCCGTGATGCAGAACGTCTGCAAACTAAACTAAAAGTTGGGGAATATCTTCCTGAGATTGGCATTGGTGCAGGCGAGATATATTTAAAAGACCTTGGAAATGATAGATTTAACGGGTTATTGTTTGCATCGTTAAAATTACCTATCACTGGATGGTGGGAAGCTAACTACACACTACAAGAAAGAAAGATCAAAGAAACGATTACAGAAAAAAATAATAAAAATTCACTTGAACAAATGCGGATCCAGATTGCAAATGCATGGAGCACACTTGAGGAAAAATACAAGCAGATTGCAGTTGCACAAGACAAGCTGGATCAGGCTACTGAAAATTTGAATCTTTCAAAGGTTAATTTTGATGCAGGGCTGGTGACTGTATCTGATATGCTGGAGGCGCAGCTTCTTCACAAGACTGCCAGGGATGGTCTTCTTGATGCACAGATAGATTATAAGATCAGTCTGATATTATATATGCAGTTGACTGGAAGATAATTTATCTTCGTTTAAGGTTTTGTCAAATTTATTTTACATTAACAGTGACCAGATTTCTTGTCAGACGCACATGTACCCAATGGGGCTTTGTGATAATTGGGAGACGTGATTCAAATACAATTTGATTTCTACTGAGGAAGTCATATTCAACGAAACAATTGCAACGCACTCAATATATCAGTGGTGATGTAAGAAATACAATCGGACGGCTCTGATAGCGGGTGTATATCAATATGCCCGAATTTGATCCCTTTGCTTTAAGCTTCCGGATCTCTGTATCAGGATCAATATCAACGCCACGCTTCTTTATAATCAGATTCCCTATATCGTGTTTTTGAAGCATCGACTTTATGGTAGATTGATGCATCGCGCAGGAATCGATCACCCTGTAGCCTTTGGCCCAGGGTTCATGAATAATTGTGTCACCTGTCAAATAAGCAACAGCATGATCAAGCTGCAACAGCCCGTGATGTTTTCCCCAGTGACGATACAAATGGGAACGGATCATCACCGGTGTTGGTTCCCAGATTATGCTGCCGGTTCCTGCATCAAGGTACTCCGGGATTGATGTTCTGTCAGCACAGTACATATCGCCGGTATCAGCATGTACCGCACAACAGTTTTCTTTAAAAGGCAGATGAGACCATTCACCAAGCAGCAGCAGAATCTCAAGGCAGTCTTTTGATGATCCCAGGAAGAGCTGACGGGAGGTTGCTGGTACGAGCTCATCAGGAAAGGCCGGCGGCAGTTTAACCATAAGTCCGGTATAGTGTGATGCAATAGATTGCACCTGCTCCCATGATGGTGTCAGTTCGAGTTTCCGCTGATTCTGGTTCCGGTCGTTGCGGCGTGCCGGATCAATGTGCGCATAGGTGGCTTTCGTTGGAAAAGTCAGCGCATCACCCTGTATTGTTAGAAATTTTCTATTGAGCAGCTCACTGTTCGTCTTAAACATAACCAGCCGGAAAGGATCCAGATCAACACCGATGACTTTATGCGTGTCTGGCAAAAACAGTGAATCACCACCCATACCACAACACAAATCTGCAATAGCAGCATCTTGCGGCCAGAGCCTGCTTTTCCATTCGCTCAGTAATCGTCCGGTTGACTGCTCGTATGCAAGCCTATCGCAGAGCAACATATGCGAAACACCAAACTTGGACTTTATTTTTTCTGAAAGTGCGATCCATTCGGTTATTCGAATTCTCTCTTCAGAAGTAAATTGTCCTGCGAGCTTGTTTGCAAGCAACAACGGCTCCAATCGCAAAACTCCATATAATCTGATTGCATCCTGCGTTTTCTGCGCTTTGAAACATTGAGCCATCAGAAGTACATTATTCCAGCATGATGCTTTTAAAACAGAGGTCAAAGATAAATCCGCCTGAAAAAGAGTGAAAGATACATCAGGCTTGAAAATAAGTAGCGGATGGCTGTAACTGCTATAAAAGTATTTAGGATAGTACCCCGAACAGGAATCATTCTCAATTGAGGTGTGATTGGAACGGTTAGATAGCAACTATTGTTTCATCCGGAACAATCCGGATGAAACAGGGATTCATGTAATCAGTTTACTTTGCATCTGGATTTGCACTTACCGGCATGGTCTCCTTTTGCACTTTTGCAATTATCACCGCAGGCTTTTTTGCAATCTACGGATTTGTCACATTTTTTGCTGCATGATGCCCCGTTACATTTGCAGTTGTCTTTACAAGTACAATTACCTGCAGCATCTTTACAGGTACATGATGTATCACAGATACATTTTCCATCAACCGCACAACATATCTGTTTACCATCTTTTACCGGGCAACACTTGCCACCAGCAAACGATGAAAAAGTAACTGCTAAAATTACAAATAACGATATGGATAGAAGTCTCATTTACTATTTCCTTTATTAAAAAATTAACATTGTCGTACCAGCACACCCAAAATTGTACCAGAAGTTGTGCTGTCCAGCTGCATCAAAATGTAGAGAAAGTTACCAATACACCCCTGAAATCAAATCCTTAAAGGTATTTGAAACGATGATATGGTAAGCAAGGTGGTACTATCATCAGTTTTATATTTTTGGAATTCAACAGCTTCTGAATTAATGAGATCCAATAACGGTGAATGCAGTACTACCGATGAATAGTAAAATCTTACAAGAACCTTAGAAACTGCAATTACAGAAACGCTCTGTTGATGATCAGTTGTGCCATTATCAACATCACACCTACATGATGAAAATCCGGAACTATCAGATGGACAACAACCAAAACACTTTGACTCTTGACACAATACCTGAGCATATATCTGGTAGTTGCTGAAAAGTATCATCAACACAACAGTAAATAATGCAAATGATCTTTTCATAAATGCTCAGCCCATCTTATGTTTATCATACTAGTGAACATTTTAACCATAAATATACGACATTTTACTTACACTCTAATACTTTTTTTTTGAAATTATTTCAAGGCATCAAAAAATAACTAACGTATTTGTCGTCATATATATTCGACTCAACAATAACAATATTGTACCTAATCAACTAAAACATCATGAAATAGACACATACATATTAAGAATCAGGAGCAGAATATGAAATGGACAATAAAGGAATCAACTTATATCGTTAAAGACCGTTGGATCTCATTACGTGCTGATGAATGCCTGATGCCTGACGGGAGAATTATTGCCCCCTTTTATGTGTATGAGTATCCTGACTGGATTAATGTTGTCCCGGTAACAGATTCGAACGAAATAATCCTTATCCGTCAGTACCGGCACGGTATCCAGGATGTTATTCTTGAACTTCCATCAGGAGTGGTTGATCCCGATGAAACTGATCCATCGGTTACCGCACAACGTGAACTGCTTGAAGAAACCGGATATGACAGTGCCACTATCATCCCACTGAGCACGCTCTATCCCAACCCTGATAAACAGACAAATGCAGTACATGCATTCCTGGCGCTTCATGCGGTATGCAAACAGGAACAGACGCTTGATGAAAGTGAGCAGATAGAGGTAGTAAAAGTTCCGATGAATGAAATACATACATTGCTAAAACATAACCGCATTCCTCAGGCAATGCATGTTGCGGCTCTGTTTCATGCTCTCACGTATTTAGGGCAATAACACAATGATAATTAAAGTATTAATTATTGATTTATTTCCCCTGTAAAAAGGTCACATAATCACCAACTGAGCCTGCAAAGCACCTGCTTCTTTAATTGCCTGCAGAATTTGAATTACATCTCTCGGCGCAACTCCAAGCGAATTCAATGCCTGCGCCAGATCTGAGACGGTTGTTGTCTGATCCAGAACGACCATATCGGTATCCTTTTCTTCAACAGCTAATTCCGAATTGGGAATTGACGCGGTCTGGCCCATAGTAAAGGGTTGTGGCTGAATAACTTCCGGTTTACTGACAATCTCCACTTTGACACTTCCATGTGAAACGGCAACCTCAGATATTTTAACACTTCCACCGGCAACAATAGTCCCGGTACGTTCGTTCACCACCACCTTTGCCTGTGAATAGACGTTAAAGGTTAGATTCTCCACTCTGGAAATAAATTCAACAAGACTCATATAACGTTTTGTTGTATCACCTGTTACAAGAGAATAATCAAGTACAATCGTAGAAGCATCAACCGCCTTTGCCAACACTGACGGTGGGTTTGTGCCAAACTCATTATTGATTGCATCAGACATTGCTACCGCTGATGAAAAATCGGGATTACTCAATGACAATGATAGTTCTTTGTTATCAAGTACATTGAACTCATACTCTTTTTGAACAATTGCTCCACCCGGAATACGTCCAACCAGAGTATGGTTTTTCTTTATCCGGTTCAGGCCATTATCACGGATATCATACCCGCCGGTCGCAATCGGTCCCTGACATGTAGCATAAATCGTTCCATCACCCCCCTGAAGCGGCGTTATAATCAAGGTTCCACCCTCAAGGCTTGTTGCATCACCAAGAGAACTGACCGTGATATCAAACCGTGTCCCCTTGCGTTTAAACGGAGTAAGCGTTCCCGTGACCATCACCGATGCGACATTTCTGATTCGCATGTTTTTATCCTGAATCTCAATACCCATATTTTTAAGCATGTTGATAATCGTCTGCTCGGTAAATACCGTCTGCGATTTATCACCCGTTCCTGCCAGGCCCACCACAAGACCATACCCGACAAGCTGTACATCCTCAAGTCCGGTTATTGATGCGACATCTTTGATCCGCACATTCTGAGCGCTGATTGAACCAACAATTAAACATATTGATAATAGTAATGTTATGCGATTCATATGATTTTCTGCCTTATGCTTGACCTCACCCCCCCGGCCCGCTCTCCCGTAGGAGAGGGGGAGTGAAGATGAATATTTGTTAATTATTTTAGATTACCTGTTTATGCAAAATCAGTTGTAAATCATTAATACGTTGTTACTTAAAAGATCCAGTTTAAAAACCTTGCAAGAACACCTGGACGCTGACCGCTATTTACCGATCCCTTACCGGTGTAGGTGATCTGTGCGTCTGCGATACTTGATGAATACACGATATTGTTTGTCATGATATCCTGAGGACGAACAATTCCGCTTAACTTAATTATCTCTTTTTCCTGATTAATTTCAACAACTTTGCTGCCTTCAATGGCAAGATTACCATTATCGAGCACCTTAATAACCCGCGCTGAAATTGTTGCAACAAGACTGCCCTCACGTGATGTTCCCCCGGCGCCATCAAAACCAACCTTGTTTGACCCATTTACCCCAAATGAAGGCAGGAATTTAAGTGCCCCTGATCCACCATCCGCCGATGCACTAACGCTGTTTTGCTTGCTTGTTTTTGTATTGCTCTCACTTCCTGCTTTTGCGGATTCCACAATAAGAACTGTTAGAATATCATCGTTGCGAACTGCACGGTGATCTGAATAGAGATTCCCAACGGGTGCAGCGCTTGCGGTGTAAATAATTGTTATTACTGATGTAATTATCCAACTAATCATGTTTTTATTCATATGTGTTCTCCTTTTTTTACCGGTCTTATTGGCGATTCGGGCGAATGATGATTCGCACCATTTGCATATTTTGCGTTGTATGCGGGCGAATGGTGATTCGCCCCTACCTGTATATTCTGCGTTGTATGTGGGCGAATGATGATTCGCCCCTACAGTTCGGCGTGGCCTTTGGATTTTATTACCACGCGCACCATTTTGTGACTGGCTGCGTTTTCGGCCCATATTTTTTCGCCGATTGCACCCGATTCTCTCGCTACTGCATCAACCGCAACTTTCACTTTATTGATATTTGAAATTATCCTGATCGCATCACCTTTTTCAACAACCGGAATCTCCTGCAACCATTTAGTTGTCAGTACGTTTCCCTCCTGGATCTGACGCAATGCCCGCTTCCCCACCACTTGCGATAAACTGTCACAAAGAATTACGCTGTAATGAGTTACATCCATAGTTTTAAAAACACATTTATCAGGAGTGATACGTTCACCACGCATAATCGGAGATGCAGCCAAAATGACCGGTAATGATATTTTCATAGTGCATCTGAGTGGTGTTCTCATTACCTTTCCTCCCTGAATAATAGCCATTTGAAAAGAGAACTGTCCTTTTGGACGATTAGTATTAATTCCACTAAATTCAAGACGATATGGCATATTGAAAATTTTTATTTTATCGGATGTATTAAGAACTGAAAAGTTCCACGATCCAGCTGGCCATGAAACAATCGAATTGATATACTGCATGATTGAGTCGTAAACATCCCCAACGATTAACTCTTTGAAATTAGTTGCAATACAGGTCCGAACCGCTCCTCTGGCAATCAATTGAACCGACTTAAACTGTGATTGCACTTTGTAGGTTATCAGATCATCACGGCAGATAAAGCGCGAATATCCCGCCGGTGCGGCATCAGCGACAACAAAATTCCGAAGTACGTCGCTCAATGAACCATCAGTACTGCGAATCCCGGCAATATCACCAAGAGTAATCAGTGTGTCGTTCACCATTACAGAATCCCTGAATACAAACGATACCTGTACAGCTCCCGCGAGGCTGATTATACAGGTAATAAAAAGACAGATAGTGTAATTATAAACAACATTAAACATTTTTGGTATCACCATAATATATCAACGTTTTAGGTTATTTGCAATTTGAATCATATCCTCACCGGCCTGAATCGATTTCGAGATTACTTCAAATGCACGCTGGGCGCTGATCATGTTCACCATCTCATCAACAATCTGAACATTTGACCCTTCTGTGAATCGCTGCATAATCGTTCCGGTCCCCTCTTCCCCGGGCATATTTACGACCGGTTCCCCGCTTGCATCACTTTGCGCAAAAAGATTGCCGCCAAGAGACCGTAAACCACTCTGATTTATAAACCGCACAAGCTCAATCTGTCCGATTTCTGTTGTTGATGACTCTCCGGGAAGAATTGCTCCAATTTTACCATCAGCACCAACCTGCAGGTTAGTTGCTCCTGATGGCACCGCAACAGACGGGTATAACGGAAAACCTGTTGATGTCACAATGGTTCCATCAGCACTGAGCTTAAACGCGCCATCACGGGTATACGCTGTCCCGCCATCCGGCAGCGTTATCTGAAACAGCCCTTCACCCTGTATAGCCCAGTCCATCTCGTTGTTTGAACCGTTAAGTGATCCCTGTTCAAAAACCTTTGATGTCGCAGCGACTTTTACCCCTAATCCGGTTTCTATTCCGGCTGGAGCCATCGAACCCTCAAAATTCCTGACACCCGGCTCTTTCATGGTTTGGTACATTAAATCCTGAAATTCAATTTTTGACCGTTTGAATCCCACAGTATTAACATTCGCAAGGTTGTTGGAGATGTTATCCATGTACAGTTGCTGTGCTTCCATCCCCGTTGCAGCGGTCATCATGCATCTGATCATAGAGTGTTCCTTTGTATTTTCGGTGCTATGGGGCGAATGATGATTCGCCCTTACGGTTTTTGCTATTTGCTATTGGCTAATCGATATTTGCCATTTGTTTTTTCACCATTTTGGGGGGCGAATTTTGATTCGCCCCTACTGGCTACTTCCCTACTGTAATCTGCCTACCTGATTCACTGCCTTTTCCAATGTTTCGTCCTGGGCGTGAAGGGCTTTTTGATCTGATTCGAACATACGGTATGCGGAAATCATTCCGACCATGTTTTTTACAATGCTCACATTTGACCCTTCAAGATATCCCTGATTAATTGCGTAGCCTGATGATGCCCGGGGTTTTGCTTCGGGATCAAGTGGACGCATCCTGCTTTCACCACTGCGAATCATATTGTATGGTTTTTCAAAATCAACAATTTTTAAATATCCCCGCAGTTCACCATCCTGGGTAATTGCGCCTTTATCAGTTACAGTCACCTGTTTATGGGGATCGAGCCGCAGATATCCGTCGTTGGACATCACTCTGGAACCATCTGATGTAACAAGCAGCCCACCCGGGTTGACTGCAAAATTTCCATTACGGGTGTACTGCTCTCCTTCCGCGGTCATGATTGCAAAAAAACCGCTTCCGTGGATCGCAAAATCAAGCTGGTTGTTAGTCGATTTCATAGGACCTTCAGAGTAATCGATATAGACTTCATCAGGTTTCATCTGAATATCGGCGAATGGCTGACGCTGATCGTTTGTTATATATTTCTGGTAGGTTTTAGTGAACAACCCGCTTTGTTTAAATCCTGTCGTGTTAATATTGGCAAGATTGTTCGCGATCTGCTCCTGCTTCTGCATCAAAGGAGTCATTCCCATCGCTGCAGTATAAATTCCCTGAATCATGTAAACCCCCGCAAATAAGTAGTGTCCAGATGGTATCGCAATGCATATTATGTGCCAAAGCAGTCGGTAGCTGATGGTATACGTGGTTGAACTGGTTATGACTATACATTAGATTAATAGCTGTAAAATATTATTAATCATTGTTTTATGAATCGTAATATGAGAATTATAATCGTGTGATTCCGGCAGAAACAGATTACTAATTGTGATTGCCGAACAACAACAAATGGGTACATAGTGATGCGGATGCTGCCGGTGAGCAGGGAATATTTTGCCGTGTTTGATTCAGTTCTGACACTTTCGTTTTGCGAAATTTACTCACCTCCCGGCCGTTGCTCCCTGATGTTTGCACCCTGATTCGGTTACGAAAAGTGTACCATCCGGATTTTTAAAGATTGCGATTCGTTTTCCAAGAATCGACAGCGGGACAAACTCTTTATTGTCAAGACTCGACAACCTTGCGATTGGCATGTATTCCATGCGATGCGACCTCAATCTGTTTGCTGCTATCTTCCTGTACCATGTCCAATAATCTACAACCCGATTTTCCTGGCATCAATCGACGAATACTTCACCACATCGTAAAAAACATCAGCAAGGTTACGATTTGAACTGATCATCCCTTTGGAATGAAGCCCGTTTTTCTGTCCTTCCCGATCACTCCAGACACCACCGGCCTCTTCGAGAATCAGTGTTGCGGCGGCGAAATCCCAGGGTGAAAGCATATATTCATAGTAGGCATCAAAGCGTCCTGATGCAACGTAACACAAATCAAGTGCAGCGCTGCCCATTCTGCGAACGCACTGAATATTATGAGCAAACAAAATATGAACCGCCTTGATTGTGTTGTCAAGCAGAGCACCACGATCATAGTAAAAGCCAGTACCTATTATTGAGTTATCAAACGCATCAACATCAGAAACCTTTATCGGCAGATCATTTAAAAACGCACCACACCCCCGCTGTGCATAGAAAAGTTCATCCATTGATGGATCATAAACTGCACCGCACTGCACAATGCCATATTCAGCATAGGCGATTGAAACTGAAAATTGAGGAATTCCGTGTGCAAAATTATTGGTACCATCAATGGGGTCAACGATCCAGAGTGATGGTGCATTGAGATCTGCCTTATGCTCTTCTTCACCAAGAATTTCAGTGTCTGGAAAATGATTTTTAATCGTTGATGCAATCAGCCTCTCAGAGGCAGTATCTGCTTCGGTAACAAGATTATTTGATGTACCTTTTTGATAGATACGGCTTTTTCCGACCATTGAGAGGATTAATCCGCCGGCATCACGAGCGGTGTTTTTTGCAAGCTCAAGCGTTGATATTGTTGTCATATCACTCCATTATATAGAAGAATTTCAGTGTGCATCAGTTGACCATCTGCAGGTCAGGTATTAGAGCATTGAATATAGCATTTCCCGTAATCTTAGCGATTCTTTTAAAAACCTTTGCCGCAATTTATGGTCCCCGATAGTGGAATTTTTGCTAAAAATCTGATACACTATGTTACACTTGAGTGCCTGAATGGTATATTCAGATTATACACCGGTTATTGTTCCGATGTATCACATTATCAGGTAGACTGATAACTTTATGATTTTTAACAAATTTTTACGGCTACCTGTTTGCAGCATGTTTGATCTTTTTACTAAAATCTATTGATTCTTTAAGCGGTAAAAAGGTAATTTATTGTTTTATAGTCTTTGTAATTGTGTGATATATTATAGTTTATGATTGATTGGCAGATACAAAATCGCAGGGTAATACTGGCATCGGGATCACCCCGCAGGAAAATGATTCTTGAACAGATGGGTTTAACAATCACGGTTGAAAAGCCCCATCTTATTAATGAAGAAGAGTACATTACCATTGATGATCTTGATGGTTCTATACAGAAACTTGCATTATTAAAAGCATCTGAAGTGGCAAAAAGCAATCCGGATGCACTTGTAATCGGAGCGGATACCATTGTAGTTCGCGGTAAAAGAGTTTTAGGTAAACCAACCGGTATTGATGATGCACGGGAGATGTTGCGTTTTTTATCTGGTACTGTGCATACGGTAATGACAGGAGTTGCACTGCGGTGCGAATCACTGAATTTTGCGAAAACAACAGTCGAAAGTACCGATGTATATTTTCGTGATATTCAGGAATGTGAAATAGATCATTACCTTTCAAATGATGAATACGTTGATAAAGCCGGTTCTTACGCTGTTCAGGGCAGGGCAATGATTTTTATCGATAAGATAGCAGGATGTTATTATAATGTTGTCGGTTTACCGGTAAGCGGTACTATCAATTTGCTGAAAACATTCGTCGTTCGAAAGGAATCCGCAAATGTCTGAAAAGAATGAAACGGAAAACAGCGTTCAGGCTGAGCAGCCCAAAGAACGTGTAGGTGATATTATACGCAAAGAAAGAATCAGCCGCAGGATTACAGTTGAGACAATTGCAAAAGATCTTAAACTGAATGTAAAGTATATTAAATCGCTGGAGGCCAGTGAATATGATGCACTTCCTGCAGATCCTTACATCAGAGTGTATTTCAAGTCGCTTGCTAAATATCTCTCACTTGATTCTGAAGAAATTCTAAAAAAATTCTATACAGAACGCGGGAAGGGTGAAGAGCAGCTCAAGACAGATACAACTAACAAGATCACGATTTCTGTCAAGGAAAAGCCAAAGAAGAGCAATCCGACACTGGCTATAACCATTGTGCTTATTATTGCTCTTGCAATATTCAGTTTTTTGGCGAATAAAAAAGGATGGATCACCACTACTATTCCTGAAAAGAGATCTGACTCGACATCAGCACCTCAAAAACAGCCTGGGTCATCACTTGATTCAATTTTCGATGACAGTATTCTCTCTGATTATGTATTTCAAGATACTCTGAATTCAGCAACCCCGAAAGCAGATACGCTTAAAGCGTCAGCGCCAACGGACGAGTCATCACTGATAAAGAAACCGATGCGTCTGAAAATTGAGATCACAAAGGACTCTGTGTGGGCTCAGGTATTCTCAGACGGGAAATCATGGAAATCAACAATTATCAGCACATCACCCCGTGAGTTTGTTGCGAATGACAGTTTTAATGTACACATGGCCAACAATCCTGTTGTAAAGTACACGTTGAACGGAAAAACATTGCGTATCAGAGGTAACGGCGTTGTTTACTTCAAGATAGATAACACTGGTACTCATATTGCATGGAGCAGGAGTAAGTGGGAATCTGTTTTTAACGGACGATTATAGTATACAACATGTGGATTGATACGCACGCACATCTTTACGATTTTTCCGATAATGATATTCAGAATCTATGTAATCGCGTCGACAGTGCCTCTGTCGGCGCGATTGTCTCTACTGCGACCGACCTTAAAACATCAAAAAATGTTATTACTCATTGTGTAAAGTACCCTGGTTTATATGGCGCTGTTGGAATCAGTCCGTTTGATTGTGAAGTGATTCCGTCCGGATGGGATGCTATTCTTGAACAAAATCTCCATGAACATAATATAATAGGGCTTGGTGAGATCGGGCTTGATACAACAAACCCCCGTTACCCATCATTTGAAAAGCAGCTTCCGGTTTTTGAACAACAACTTTATATTGCAAAAAGATTGGACAAACCGGTGATTATTCACTCACGTGGATTTGAGAAAAGCACCGCAGAAATCTGTAGAAAAAATGGCTGTCAGAAAGCAGTTTTTCACTGCTTTACCGGCGACTTTGATGCTGCCTCAGTAATCCTTGACTATGGATATTACATTTCCTTTTCCGGAATACTGACCTTTAATAAGGCAGCTATCCGGCAGTTGCTGCCAAAGCTGCCGCTTGATCGGCTGATGCTTGAAACCGACACTCCCTACCTCGCCCCGGTGCCTTTTCGCGGAAAAACGAATACACCTCTTTACATGCAATATATTGGTAATGAAGCTGCGTTACTTATCAGGAAATCCCCTGATGAACTACAGGCACAGTTAAAGGTAAATTTCAATACAGTATTTAATGTATGTATCAAGTGATCAGTTGTATAACAGTCTGACTTTTGCTATTGATCATACCTTGTTGTATTTTGTGTGTAGTTCCGGCAACATAATTGATTGTCGCAAAATCCTGAGCATTCTGATAGCAATTGTTATCAGGAAGGTGTAAAACCATATGTGGACTGTTTTTCTGATATTAATGCTGGTTGCATCAATAGGACTGCTTTTTTACATTCTCATTGAGCTGAATGAAGCAGAGAAAAAAGTTGTTGATCTGTCAGACAATATTCGTAAACATTATGAGTCCGAGTAGTGGTTGATAGTAGTATTGACTAATAAATCCTTATTATATAAACAGGAGTTGTCATGGTGCGTTGTGGAAAAGTTCAGCGAAAAACAAAAGAAACTGATATTGACATAGCAATAAATATTGATGGCAGCGGTAAAGCAGACATCATATCCGGTAATGGTTTCATGGATCATATGCTCAATTTGTTTGCACGACATGGTTTGTTTGATCTGACACTGAAATGTAATGGTGATACGCACATTGATTTTCATCACAGCGCAGAAGACATTGGTATCAGTCTCGGTACTGCATTTGCACAGGCACTTGGTGACAATAAGGGAATCAACAGATACGGTACAATGTTCCTTCCTATGGATGAATCTCTGGCCCGTGTCTCTCTTGACATAGCAGGAAGGCCCAACCTTGTTTACAATGTTATATTAACAGACAGAAAAATAAACGATTTTGACTGTGATCTCGTTGAGGATTTTCTGAAAGCATTTGTTGACAATGCAAGAGTTACCATGCATGTTGATCTCATACGAGGCCGTAACAGCCATCACTCTATCGAAGCAATTTTCAAGGCATTCGGAAAAGCTCTTTGTCAGGCATGTGAGATCAATACCCGTGCAAAAGACCAGATTCCCTCAACCAAAGGTGTTATCTGACCACATTTTTGCCGATTATCGTCGAATTTACGATAAATAATTTTATTTGAAATTTGTTTAACCAGGTGGTAGATTTTATATTCAGGTAATTCTTATATCTCTTTTTGACTGTTTGGTCAAAAACCGGAAGAGTGATTGTTTTGTCTGAATAAGGCGACAAAATCTACAAAACTCAGAGCGATAAAAGTCCCGTCACATTTTAAACGGGATATTATTCACAAGGAGGAAACATGCTTCGGGGAAAACTCCTGATAGTCGGGATTGTTGTATCAGCACTTGTAGTTACGGGTTGTAATAAGAAAAAGGATACCGGTGCAACTAAAATCACCCAGACACCACCTGTGACATCAAATCAGTCATCACAGACGAAATCAAATGAATCTGATGATATCTTCAACGAGTTTTACAAAGACGACAAGGGTAGTTCACAAAAAGAAAACCTGAACGCAGCAGAAACGTTCACACCATCAGGTGCAAGTACCGGCAAGCAATCAAGACGTTCTGCGTCCGATGCTGGCTTTACAGCAAATGGCAGATATGTTGTACAGGTGTCCACCATAAAATCACCGTCTCTTGCACAACGTAACAAGAACATACTTGAAGAAGCTGGTTATCCGGCGTATATTGCTGAGGTTCAAAATCCTACTCCGGATCTCAATGGGACCTATTATCGCCTTCGAATAGGCGGTTTTTCAACCGTTGCAGCTGCACGGGATTTTGCTGAAAACAACCTGAAGCCTTCCGGTTACGATTACTGGATCGACAACAAGTCGAATGATAATGTCGGTCTTGATGCCGGTTCATTTGGCAATAGTGGCAACAGCTACCAGAACAACTCCTACGAAGCGTCCTCTTCCAGCGCATCATCAACTTCGGCGCCAGGCAGTTCTGATTGGGGATCAACATCCGGCAGCACTGGGGCCAGTACTCCAGCAGAAACACCGTCATCTGAAACAACCACAACACCAGCTCCAGCAACACCTCCTGCAAACGAAGAAACTGACAGCGGTTGGGGAACAAGTGGATGGTAACAATTTTAACAGCTTGATTTAAAACATTTTTCGCGGGCTTTGCAGAATATTTGCAAAGCCCGTATTATTTAGGGGAATATGCCAAAAGCAGCTTTACAAAATCTTGGATGCAGTAAAAATCTTGTTGATGGTGACAGGATCATCTACTCGTTGAAAACGGCAGGGTACGAGGTTACTGAGAATTTTTCTGATGCCGAAATTATCGTTGTCAACACATGCTCGTTCATCAGAGAAGCACAGGAGGAAGCTATTGAATCGATTCTTGATTGTGCATCCTATAAAAATGGAGGAAAATGTACAACGCTTATTGTGAGCGGTTGTTTTTCAGAACGATACAGAGAAGAGGTTGCTGAGAAATTCCCTGAAGTTGACCTGTGGGTCGGTGTGAATGACTGGGAGCATATTTTCAAGGAAAAATTTTCTACAAAAGTCAACAAACCGTTTGAGCGTAAGCTTGAGGATCCGGTTACATCACAGTATCTCAAAATCGCTGAGGGTTGTTCTCACGGATGTACGTTCTGTATTATACCATCAATACGCGGGAAATTTGTCAGCCGGCCGGATACAGACATTATAGAAGAAGCACATTGGCTTTACGAAAATGGAACAAAAGAGCTTATACTCGTTGCTCAGGATTCATCATTTTATGGCCGGGATATCAACTCGACACTACAGGAATTACTTGAGAAACTTCTCGCCCAAACACTTTTCCCATGGATCAGGGTGATGTATCTGCATCCGAAGTATGTTGACAATTCACTACTTTCACTTTTTGCAAACGAATCGCGGCTCTGCCCCTATTTTGATATACCGCTGCAGCATATCTCGGATCCGCTGTTGAAAGCCATGAACCGGCCGACTACGGGAAAAGATATCTATGCACTTCTTGACAACATACGATCAATGGTACCGGATGCAGCCGTTCGCAGCGCTTTTATTTTAGGATTCCCCGGTGAGACAGAAAAAGATTTCAGAGAACTTCAGCGATTTGTTGAATATGCCCGTTTTGACAAGCTTGGTGTATTCCCCTACTCTCCCGAAGAGGGTACAAAAGCGTTCGGGATGCGACCACGTCCAATGGCATCCACAGCAACACGCAGGTGTGAGGAATTAATGCTTATACAGCGGGATATCAGCCGTGAACTGATGGAAGCGAAGATAGGCAAAACAATTGATGTCATTATTGACAGAGTAGCAGAGGATCCTGATTTTAATTACGAGGCCCGCTCACGTCACGATGCCCCTGAAGTTGATGGAAAAGTACTTATCACCGAAGGTAACGCAGATATTGGAACAATTGTTCCGGTACAGATTATTGGTTGTGGAGACTACGATTTGTATGGAAAGGTGATCAGTAAGCCGTAGTATTTTAATTGCAATAACCTGATATTGTCATACCTCTGAGCATCAAGACACAGTATACACTGCTGATACTTTTTACTGTGATTATTCTATTGCCTTTCGATAGTAATAATTGTATTTTGCACCCAGCAAAGACAGGGCTTCACCAATTAAATATTTATGATTGTTAAGTCTGTGGCCCGGAAGATTTGCAACAAGGAGTTTATTGGTAATGCCTACGTATGAATATGAATGTGAAAAATGTGGTCATATTTTTGAGGAATATCAGAGTATTAATGCAGAGCCGCTGAAAAATTGTCCTAAAGAGAACTGTGATGGCACTGTGAAGCGGTTATTTTCGCCTGGTGCTGGATTTCTATTCAAAGGCAATGGATTTTACATTACAGATTACCGGTCTGAAAAATACAAGCAGAGTGCCCGCTCTGACAGTTCGTCAACAGGCAAATCAGATAGTTCTGCCAAGACATCACAGTAAGCCCGGGTGGATATTTGTGACGGTTTCGGCCTACCACGTGCAATGCATACAATAAGATGAAAGAAATGCGCAAATGTTTATAGATGAAACAACAATTCAGGTCAAAGCTGGTGATGGCGGCAACGGGTGTCACTCGTATGAGCGTCTTAAGTATATACCCAAAGGCGGTCCTGATGGCGGAGATGGTGGAAGAGGTGGACATATCTACCTTGTTGGATCATCTAATATACATACACTTCAGGATATCGCATATCGTCAAAACTATAAAGCTGAGCGCGGCGCGCATGGAAAAGGTAAAAACATGACCGGAAAAAGCGGCGAAGATATTCTTATTCCCATCCCGCTCGGAACAGTCATTCAGGATGATCTTACAAAGGAGATCATTGTAGACTGCCTTGATGACGGTGCGAAGATTCTCGTGGCAAAGGGAGGCCGTGGCGGACGTGGAAATGCGGCTCTTGTAACCCGTAAAAATCCAAATCCCGAACAGTGTGAACCAGGAAAACCCGGTGAGGAAAAAAAGTTACGTCTTATACTGAAAGTGCTTGCCGATGTAGGTCTGGTAGGACGACCAAATGCAGGCAAATCTACGTTTTTATCGCGGATTTCAGCAGCACGCCCAAAAATTGCAGATTACCCATTTACAACAAAGGAACCACATCTGGGTATTGTCAGGATGAAACAGGGATACGATTCGTTTGTTGTCGCCGACATTCCCGGCCTGATTGAAAACTGTCATCAGGGTAAAGGTCTTGGCATCCGTTTTCTGCGCCACATAGAAAGAACAAAAGCACTTGCTATTATGGTTGAGGCATCATCAGAAAATCCTCTCAATGACGCAGAGGTACTTCTTAATGAATTAACACAATACAGTGAAAACTTCACAAATAAACCAAAAATATTCATTCTTACAAAAAAAGATTTGATTACGGAAGAAACGCCGGTTGTAGTGCCTGATGGCTGGTTAACAATGTCGGCAGTTACCGGTAATGGTGTTAACGATGTTCTTCAAAGAATATATGAGATTGTGCAGGAAAACAAAAACATTGAAGAAAGCGAATTTGTGGACTATTAATTAACGGGACAGAGCAATTCAGAGAAACGAACAATGCGCTGGATTGCAGTTATTTTTAACAAATACTGTTGCGTTGATTAAAAAACTGATATATATTGTAGAACTTTATATATCGAATTCACATCTGGTTTAACCAGTGTATTAACCAAGTATTAAGGAGATCTATTACATGCAACGGCATAAGTCGGTAGAAAAACGTGCTCGTACAAGTAAAGCGGCAAATCTCGTAAACCGTCAGGGCCGTTCCAGGATTAAAACAGCTATGAAAGATGTTGCAAGCTCAAAAGATAAAGAATCTGCAACAAAGGCGCTGAGTGAGGCTGTTTCCGTGCTCGATAAGAGTGTTAAAACCGGTTTAATCCACAGGAACAACGCTGCCAATAAGAAATCAAAGCTTGCACAGATTGTAAACAAGCTCGAAAAATAATGAGTGCAGGGTGTACACCACCCTGCTTTTTTGTTATCCTTCATTCATTTTTTTACTTCTGCTGTTGCTTTTCGCTATTGTCATAATCTATTGTTAAATAGCAGGTTGAATAATTTTTCATTGATATTTGATCCTGTAATTTGCAGTAAAAGGATTCAATTTCCATGCATTGATGAGGCATTGGTTTGCAATTTGTTGCCTTACTTGCAGTTGCGTCGTGATTTTTTCCTAAATAATTGAATTTCGATTGATTTGAATGGTAAATCATTATAAGATTTTGTTTATTGAAACTTTTACCAAGAGATTTGAGTTGTGACTAACAAAACACATTCCTATTTACTACTGCTGTTAGTGCTTTTCTCATTTTCCTTTGGTATCACTCAGGACAACTATTTATTTAATGCAATCGATTCTGCACTCAAGGTACGGAATCAGACGTTTGCTCAGCAGTCCATCGAGAATGTCACTCAAATAATTCCAATTGATAATACTAAAAAAGAGCAGATTCTCTCACGTCTTGATTTTGCAATCGGACCCAATGCGTGGATTTTCCTGGTTAAAGGATTACTTCTGTCTGATAATAACCCATCAGCATCAGATTCACTTTTCAGTCTTGCAATTAACAAGGCTCAAAACAACCCGGGTACAACGTGGCTTCTTTTTGTTGAGTTCACCCGTTATGAATTTGCCAATTTTGCCGACTCGGCAATGGTATCTCTTTACAAACAAATAATAAGTTCCGGTGCAGATGCGTCCTCCGTTGTCAGTCTTCAACTAAGACACCTTGCAAAACACTATGCAGATCAGAAAAATATTCAGGTAACAAACCGGTTATATAACTGGATTGAAAAATTTGATCCAGACCAAACCTGGTCGTTTAAGCGCAGATTTGTCCAAGCATGTCCAGGTGACATTGATGGAATGAAAAGCGCACTATTCAACTATTTTTCAACAATCAGCAGATCATGGAGCAGCCAGGCAAACCTTTTTTCAGATAATTACTTCTGGATTCATACTTTTTTTACAGTACTGCTATTCATTCTTTTTACACTGATAGCAATCAAGTATCTGCCATTTGCAGTGCATCATGTCTCGGATCTGTATCCGCACTCTGTTTCCGCAACATTGCGGACATATCTTTCATCACTGATTGTTATCTCAACATTATTCTTTGGTGTGAACGTCTTTTTCTGGCTGGTATCAATACTGGTCTGGCCGCATATTGACAAAAAAGACAAGTCTGTTCTTGTTGTCGCAATTCTCATCCTGATTCTATCACCACTGGATACAAGAATCAGAGTGATGAGTGACAGCATTAAAGATCCCGAAGGTTCAATTGTAATGCTGAAAAAAAGCATTTCTGAAGGTGTGACAGATGAATTTTTGAATAAACTAATCCTGAAATATTCCAGCAATAAAGATAATCCCTATTTTATTTCCGCCATTGCTATTGCAAGTTACAAAAAGGGTGATATTGCATTTGCACAGCAGATGATCAACAAAGCGCAGGCATTAAAAAATAACGATCCATTAATTGCAGTAATGGCAGGAAACATCGCGTTCCAAATGGGTAATTATGGGAAAGCAAATGAATACTTCCAGAATGCGAACTCTATGCCGGACAGAGATGTAAGTGCGCTCTTTAATCTCGGCCAGTGTTATCTGATGCAGAAACAGACGCTTCCAGGTACAGAAAATATAGATAAAGCCGCAAAAGAAGATAATCGCACAGTAAATACATTTATACAACAGAATGATATGTTATTCTCTGACAATTGGCCATCAATACGCAGGCTGATGATCCCTGATTATACGCCATCATACTTCTGGCAACACGTTTTTCCCCGAAACAACGGAAGTTGGCAGATAGCAAATGAGCGTTGGGGAACATCATTTATTGGTTTTAACGCACTTACATCATTTATAATATTTATACTGATTTTTATCGCGTTGCTTCTGGTTTCTGTATTCAAAGCGCCATCCCGTATAAAGAAACTTTTTGAATGTAAATATTGCGGAAGGATCAGTTGTAAGAAATGCGCCCATGGCATTCTTTGCTGCTCATGCGACCGAAAGATTGCATATATCACAACAGACAAAAAGCTCGAAAAGATCAGGACGAGCATAACAGGCAAATATGCAAAAATCCGTTTTTTTCGTGAAATACTGGTTGATATACTGGTTCCCGGTTCATCACGGTTTTTAAATCCAAAAAAATCGTCAGTTTCATCAATACTTATGCTTTCAACCACCAGCCTTGTTTACTCCGGGTACCTGTTTTTAATGAGACGTTCTGATAACAATTCGATTGGTGTAGATTTTTATCTCATTCTGGTACTATTATTAACATATAATATTGTCGTTTTATTTCGACGCGCAGGGGATGTTCAACGATTTCTGAAATCCAGTTCCAGAAGTCAGAAATAGATTTGTAAGGAGATACACCGTGGTATTAAGCGGGACGCTCAAAGAGTTCATTCTTGCAGACGTTTTTCAACTGCTGACGCAGCAGAAGATTACCGGAAAACTCATTTTAAATGATGGGCGTTCGGACGGTGTTGTTGTTTTTAAAAACGGATTAATAGTCGGTGCTGAAACCGAAGATGAGAAATTCATAACAAAATTATCGATGTATCTTACTGAAGTAAAGCTTCAGCCACCAGAAATAGTTAAAGGCCATATCAGTTCATTTGAGGATGATATCGACGGATTAACAAAAGATATAATCGCCAAGGAACTATTGACAAAGAATGAAATGACCGCATTTGGAGAATCTGTACTGGAAGATATTATCTGTAGTCTTTTTCAATGGAAACACGGAACCTACCAATTCAATTCACTGCGCACCGTTGATTCTTTTACAGTGTGCGATATCAGTTTTCCAATTGAAAACGTCGTGATGGAAGCAATGCGCAGAGTTGATGAATGGAACAGAATGATTACAGTCATATCTGAGGATATGATTTTCAAACCGGATGAAAAACCATCAGATATAACCGATGAACTGAACCCTGACCCTATCAAGCTTCCAGCCTATTATCTTTTTACAAAAATAGATGGTAAGCTGAATGTCAAACAGCTCTTTCAGACAACATGTCTGACTCAATACAAGGTTTATGAAGCACTGGCAACGCTTCTTCAGTCACACAAAATTTCTGCTCTATCGATGCTTCAGAAAAACACGGTGAATGAAGCTGCATCGCAGACTGGTTTCAGCAAGGAACACCCTCTATATGCGATTATTGTCTCATCGCTCATAACTGTGACAGTAATTCTGGTTATGCTTCTTTTTTCAGAAATTTTCTATAAAGGGATAATTTTTCAGAAAAAAACGATCTCCTGTTTTTTGAGCAATACTAATGTTCCGATTAAAATTGCAAAAGAAGACAAATTATATGCAGAACTTTTTTATAAATCAGAGTATTTTAAAGATGCTGTAACAGAACAAAACCTGCATACTTTACGGTTAATCTCCAGCAAAGATATGCGGTACTTACGGCTTGAGAAGGAATTTTTACAAAAAGTTTCAGAAAAAAAATAAATTATTATGAAAAAGAATTAAACTCAAACGTATATTAAAAACTATAAATGGCTTCTTGCATATGTATACGAATAGAACTATATTACAAACATATTGTGTCTGGTATTAACCGGATAATACTGAATGGTATAGGCCATTGATCTAAACAGAAGGATGAGTTCATGGCATCAATTAATTATGCTGCGAGAGAAATCAGTGTAAAGATTGTCTACTACGGGCCGGGTCTAAGCGGCAAAACTACCAACCTTCAGGTAATCCATCGTAAGGTTCCTCCTGAGTATAAAAGTGACATGGTATCACTTGCAACGGAAACAGACCGTACTCTGTTCTTTGATTTTCTTCCTTTGGATTTAGGTAAGATTAAAGGATTTTCAACAAAATTTCAGCTATATACTGTTCCTGGTCAGGTTTATTACAATGCAACCAGAAAGCTCGTTCTTCGTGGTGTTGATGGTGTTGTATTTGTTGCTGATTCAGGGCCGGATAAAGTTCAGGAAAACCTTGAAAGTTTTCAGAACCTTGAAGAAAACCTTGCTGAGTATGGATACAAGAGAGAAAACATTCCAATTATTATCCAGTACAACAAGCGGGATCTACCGAATGCAATGTCCATTGAAGAGCTTCAACAGCTTGTCAACAAGTATAACCTTCCATGGAGTGAAGCAGTTGCCAATAAGGGAAAGGGTGTTTTTGACTCTTTGAAATTAATTGGTAAAATCGTTATCGATTATCTCAATAAAAAATATTCACGCGGTACTTCGGCATCACCAAGGGCACCTGAGGGATTACCAGCTCAACCATCATATAATCCTCAGCCGAATCAATATGCTCAGCCGAATCAGTTTCAGGGCAACTATAACCAGTACCAGATGCCACCACAACAGCCTCTTGGCGGGCAGTTTCAACAATACCAGCAGCCTCGTCAGCAGTTTATTCCGCCTCAGCAACAGCGTCCTGTAGTGCCGCCTCAACAGCAGCCTCCAAGACCGATGCAACAGCGGATGGTTCCACCGCAGATGACTCCTGGCCCAAAAGCTGCGCAATCTCAATTTGGTATGCCACCACAGGCAACAGGTTCCCAGCAGCCTTTTTTCCAACAGCGTGCACCTCAGCAACCATTTGGAAATCCGCCGCAATTTAGTCAGAATCAGTTCACAGCACCGGTGCAGGCACCTGTTCAGAAAACTCCGTCATTTCAGCCGAATCAATTTGAAGAACACTCTGAGGAAGCTTCTTTTGAGCAGGCACCACAGACTCCAAATGATTTTTATCAGAATAATTCCTTCAATGCAGTGTCAATGGAACCGCTTGGAACTAATCAGCAGCATGAAGATGCTGAAATGTTTCTTGAGCAACAGCCAGCACAACAATTTGCACCCCCTCCACAGGATTTTCAACAAAATCAGTTTGCAGGTGCGGGCAAAACAGACCTTGATCTTGAGATTGAAAAGTATCAACGTGAGATTGAAGAAAAACAGAAACGTGGACGTGCTCAGCAGCCGGCACCTCAACAGCCGCAACAGACACAGAAGCCAGTACAGAATTTTCAACAACCGAGACCTCAAAGTCCTCAGTTTGGTGCAAATGCGGCACAGAATGACTATGATGTCTACAATATGGAAGTTCCTACATTCCAACCGCCGATTCAACCTCCTCCTCAGAGGCAGGATGATGATGACGCTATGTTTTTTACTTCGGTAGACCCTGATAAACAAAAACGTATACCGAATAAAAAACCTGTTGTTAATCCAAGTGCGTTTAAAGAACAACAACAGCAGCAAAAGGGATTTCTTTCAAAGTTTTTTAACAGGGAAACACCCTGATGAAGGACATGATACTTTTTCCCGAGGATATTGAACGGTTAAATCTTGTTCTTTCTCAACTTGTTGTAAAGGCAGATCTGCTTCTTGCTGTTCTGATTAACAAAGATGGCAGATTACTCACTAATCAAGGTTCACTGGATAATGTTGATACAGTTTCAATGGCTGCACTTGTGGCCGGAAATTCTGCATCAACACTTGCCATTGCACAGCTTATGGGTGAACATGAGTTTTCCACAATGTATCATCAGGGTAAAGATAAACATATCTATATTGCAGTTGTTGATGAAAACACGTTCCTTGCGCTTGTTTTTGATGATAGAACGAACATCGATAGAGTGAAGGTATTTGTTCGCCAGTTTGATCGCCAGCTCAAATCTGGTCTTTTCCTTGTGTATGACAAGACAGAGGATCAGGTCAATCTCGATCTTGATCTTGGCAACATGCTTGATCAGGCAATGCAACAACAGCATTCGCAGCAGCCTGCACAATCTCAAAAAAGTTTCTATCAGCCACAGGAGTTTTTTGAATCAATCAAACCGACTCAAACGAAAGTTCAGCCAACACCTCAGACCAAGGTACATCAGTCACCCCAAATGCCTTTGCACGCACAAACGGGTGATGAATCGATTTTTGATATTGATTCCCCACGAAATACTGGCAATCCAAGTGATACAAACCATATTTATCTACAGAATAAAATTAAAGAGACTATGAAACGTAAAAAAGAGGAATAATCATATTCCTCTTTTTTATTCCTTTATTTATAAATTGTTTTTCTAAGTACGGTCTTGCAAATCTCTCATCCATCGTCCTTTCCCCCACTAAAAATGCAAATAGTGAAATCACGCTAAAAGCGCAGAACCATTACCACAAAGAGTATCAAAAGTATTATACCGACTGCAGCACTCCAACTGATTTGCCGTCTCCGTTTGCTGCTAAATTCTGATTCCTTAATTTCATCATATTCATCCTCAAACGGTATCCCAAGTCCATCAAGATATGTACTTTCAGACCACCCCGTACTTTCATCAGAGCCACAATTTGGACATACCTTTGCATTTTCGACAAGGTCGGTGCCGCAATTCGGGCAGACAAAATGCCCATTACCACTTTTATTTTTACTCACTACTACTCCTTTTTTTTGTTAAACACAACTCCCCCAATTACTTTAATATGAACCACATCAGTTCATACATTGTTTGTAACGATATACTATCATTAATCGTCCATTAATGTTGTACGGATTCTCTTCTCGTTCGTTATTTAATACTCTTTGTAATATACTTTTTTAAATATATTTTTCAGACATGATAGTCAATACCCTTTTTTTGATTGCAGCACTACCCTTCTCTGCGGGCGGACTTGCATCACTGCTTTTTGGTAAAGTTAACAGACAGATATCCGTACCGGGACTTCTTTTTCATTCTGTAATTCCAGGAGCCCTGCTTCCAAATTTATCCTGTTACTCCACAAAAAAATTTGAACATCTTATAGCGCTTTTGAAAGACCAAAACTATCAGGGTGTAACAGTATCATCACGTGATAAACACCTCCCGGATAAAAAGTCTGTTCTGATTACGTTCGATGATGGTTTTCAGTGTGTTGAAGAATACGCACTGCCGATTATTGAAAAATTTAATTTTAAAACTACTATCTTCTGTGTCACCGGATTCAGCGGGAAAAAGTCGAGCTGGGATATCTATAGTAACAACCGGCATCTTGACAACAATGCAATCCGGCGAATTGCAGCACAAGGTCACGAGATAGGCAGCCACACGTCATCTCATGCATTCCTGCCCTATCTCAATGATACCGATCTGAGAACTGAACTTGCAACATCAAAAAAAACTCTTGAGGATATGACCGGATGTCCTGTTACCAGTATTTCGTTTCCCTTTGGAGGTGTTAACCGCAGAGTCTGGCAATATGCACAGCAAGTCGGGTATACCTATGGAACGATTTACAGAGACCACAAAAAAATCAGCTCACCAGACCTCTTCCCGGTGTATGGTGTATATCAATTTGAATCAGTAGAGAATATTCTCCATAAGATCAACCCACAGAATTACATCTCAGTATCACGGGCAGTATCAGTTCTTTTATCACATTTTTCTAAAGGTACACCGGTCTGGCGACTGAGAGATACATATCAGAATATTACGTATTAAGCACAAACAACGCAGGATTTTACAATGACCAACAAACTCTGGAACGAAGATCATCTTTACACAACACTAAAAGATTCACAGACAACCCGTGTGGAACGTTTACGTACAGGAAATTCATCTATTCTTATAAGCGAGTTTGGAGGACGTGTTATCGGCCTGTTTCCATCAACAGATCTTCCGAACACACTTTTTGTTCACCCTGATATTGTCAATCAGATTAAAAACCGTGATTGGTGCCTGGGTGGTGAACGTCAGTGGATTGCACCACAGCAGGATTATTTTTTTACAAATCCGCAAGCTTTTGATGGATTTCTTGTACAGGATTCTGTTGATCCGGGAACTTACAAAAAGACAACTGACTCCGAGTATATTAAGAATTTTTCTGTCTATAATTACCTCACCCGCCAGACAATTGACAACTGCACATCAAGGCGGGTATTCTCTCCGGTTCAAAAAGACCCTTTTAACAGCGGCATTTCATTTGCCGGAGTGTCAATTGACGATTCACTACTGATTCCGGGATGTAATAACCATTACAGTGCATGGTCAATTACAATGGTGGCTACTTGTGGTACATCACGACCAGGGACAATATTTTTCCCCTCATGTGATCCATTAAAAGTTACGCACTACTTTTCCCCCCTGCCATCATCCCGGTTTGCAACCCATGCTGACTATGCCCGATTCCTTGTCGACTCAAAAGATCCATTCAAATGTGCAACTGAACCTGATGGTACCGATTGGGAAAATCCGGTAAAAATCGTGTACTGTGCTCCGTTTGACCAGCCGGATATCTGGTATTGTGTCGTTAAAGTATCACAGGATCTTCCTGTAACACAGGATGAGTGTGTTGATATCCCGGCAGGAGGCAGAGATGGTAAAAAAGGCGCGATTCAGGGTTACAGCCACGGGTACGGAAGCACACTTCTTTATGGTGAGATAGAACTTCAGTTTACAAAAGGTGATGCATCACATCCGAGCCGGGGAAAACATGACCTGCTAAGTTACTGCGGCTCGAAAAATGAGATTTTTGAACTGATGAAGGTTTTGTTAAGAACTGATGAAGTGGTGGTGTATTAATTTTTTTGACAGCACGAAGTTAAGAACATTGTAATGAGACGCGCGATAACACACGTCTCATTACAATGTATCCCTATCATTCAGTCCAATCGGGATAAATCTCCACTGCAAGCGGACCACGGGATGTTTGACGAATTGAGAAATTCACCGTCTGTCCCTCATAGAGCAATTGATACCCGGGTTTGATAATATCCTTGTAGGAAAATTTCAGTACCGGCGAACCATCATCCGGTTCCAGGTATCCGGTACCGATAATATCATTGAATAATCTGACTCTTCCACGCATACAGTATCACCCTAATGTTGACACAATTTTAGAAGCATACGGTGGTGTGATCACCCCTTTATCGGTAATAAACGCAGTAATCAGATTATTCGGCGTTACATCAAAGGCGGGATTAAACACCTTGACACCGGTTGGTGCAGTCTGTTTACCGAAACCGCAGGTGATCTCCTCTGCATCACGTTCCTCGATCGGGATCTGTTCACCGCATTCCATAGTAAGATCAAACGTTGAGAAAGGAGCTGCCACATAAAACGGAATATTGTGCGCTTTTGCAAGTAACGCTACGCCGTAGGTTCCAATTTTGTTTGCGGTATCACCGTTACGTGTAATACGATCCGCCCCGACGATCACCGCATCAATCTTTCCCTTTGCCATCACTGATGCTGCCATGTTATCACAAATCAGCGTTACCGGAATCCCCGCATGCATCAGCTCAAAAGTTGTGATTCGGGCGCCCTGAAGCAGCGGACGGGTCTCGTCAGAATACACATGAAAAATGTGTCCCTTTTCAGCACCGATATACACAGGGGCAAGCGCAGTTCCATATTCTGCTGTTGCAAGTCCACCCGCGTTACAGTGGGTCAAAATCGTCGTTGTATTTTTAAGCAGTTCAAAACCAGCCTCCCCGATTGCCCGTCCGGTTCTACGGTCCTCCTCAAGAATAGCAACCGCTTCATCCAGAAGTTTCTGCCTGATAAGCCCGATATTATTAAGTGGAAGCAGACTCTCCAATTTCTGTTTCATTCTGTTGATTGCCCAGTGAAGATTTACAGCTGTTGGGCGTGAACTGTTCAGATAATCTGCATGCCTTATAAAAATTGCTTTAAATTGATCAATTGTTGCATCAGAAGCGACATCAGCAACCCCAAGACATGTACCAAACGCCCCGGCAATACCAATCGCAGGAGCCCCGCGAACTTTAAGCACCTTGATTGCATCATACATATCGTTTACTGTTTCAATAGTAAGATATTTCAGTTCATTCGGCAGCAGTGTCTGATCAATGATCTGCACTTTTCCGTTTACGTAATCAATTGTCTTTAAACGAGCCATTTCATGTATCCTTTCCCGGTATTAAAGGCGGGTTATAATATACTTAAATTTTAACCTGGAATGTCCAATAGAAAATTGTTAATCCAGCAAATCTATTGGATTGTCAGGGTTTATGGGTAACAGAGAGAGGAAAAGTTGATTCACTCCTTCTTTGCTATGCGATTTTTAAAGCAGAAACATTTAATCCTGTGTTTAGCCATTATCAGCCTTATATAACCCGATCCCGGTTATCAGTAACTGATTATGACCATACATCCTGCCTTCTGCTGTTTTAAGAGTTGCATTTCGCTTTTTATGCAACTATTTTAAGGTTATACCATATTTTAAAAAGGATAATGATGAGCGATACAATTCTTCTAACTAAAGAAAATCTTGAGGAGCTTCAAGCCAAATTAGCAGAACTGATGGCGGAGAAGCCTTTGGTTGTTGCACGTATTGAATTAGCACGCAGCCATGGTGATCTAAAGGAAAACGCCGATTATCATGCAGGAAGAGAACGTTTGGGATTTTTGGAGGGACAGCTTGCATACCTTCGTGATAGAATTGCCAGAGCACAAATCATTGATACTTCCAACATGGTTACTGATAAGGTGATTATGGGAACCAAGGTCAAGGTTCAGGATGATGATGGTGAAATTGAGATGTTTCATGTAGTTTCCGATATGGATGCCGGTGCCACTGATGAAAAAGTATCTATCAATTCCCCTATCGGTAAAGCACTTATCGGGAAAAAAGTTGGTGATGATGTTTCGATTATCGTTCCACGCGGTACGCTGCATTACAAGATTCTTGAACTCTCATTCTGATCAATTCATACGCCACTTTAATTATTGATACCGTCCTCCTGAATATCTATGGAATTTATATTGTTATTCCGGATTGACGGTATTACCTGACAATAACCAGTTTGTCTTTGAGCAGCATTTTTCCATTTTTGTCAAATATTGCATACATATAGAGACCGGAAGCAATAAGTTCGCCCTTCATATTACGGGTGTCCCAGAACCACTGTGGAATGCTTTGTATATTACCGGTTTCAAAGTGTATAAGACCAATTTTTCTTTTTGTATCAAGTATCACATTTGCATTCATATCATAGATCTTCACGGAAATATCACTTACACCCCTTTTTAGAGAATGAAGATTTTTGAACCATATACCACAAGGCCCACCGGCACTGCAATGCCGCGGATCTTTTCCCGGCTTGTAAGGATTGGGGTATGTATAAAACCCCATATTTGATGTTAAAAAATACCATGATTTGTAACCAAATGATGCTGCGGTATCACGCGGGAGATTATCTGCGGCCTGATAAGAATATGTTTTAGTAAACCCCGTAAATATACAACTGATACTGTCATCACTGAAATACTTCTCTGATGGCTGCAGGGTGATTGTGGTACTGTCAGCAGAATATTGTATTGATGTAAAGCTTCCAGGTTTTGTTGAATACACAGAGTGCATCGATATGCTTCTATTACTACTCAGTAAACTTGTATCAAATGAGCCTGACCAGACTGGTTCACTGAAAGTAAGAACCACCTGAGGAGAGATGGAATTTGAAACCGTGCCATTTAAAGGTGATATACTCAACAACTTGATATCCTTAACCTTGTACTGCCATTGGACATCATCTTCATTTGACAGGGTATCATAATCCGCTGCCGGAATACCATCACGGTTCCTATCAATGGAGAACCCGCTTGTATTTCTGACTGAAACACTTTTATACAAACACGTTACAGAATCGTTATAAAAAAGATTTCCGGACAACCTGAAGGTTACATTGTTCGTGCCGGTATATATTGAATCAAAAGCATGCTGTTGACCGCCATTGAACCGGGAGCGTACAATCAATGTTGTATTGTCAACCTTTGATGTATCCACTGAACGGGCATAGATCGGTGCTGAAAAAGTTAGTGTAATTTCCGGTTTTTTCGAATCTATCTGTGAATCACCGACATCCGGAGTAATACCAATTAGTGTGAATGTTATGCTATCAACTTTCATATGCAGTGTTGTATCGGCAGACACTGATTTGCGGTATAGTTTTTGTATATCAAGCATATTTGGTCCTGATGGCGTCGTGGCCCTGTCTTTTAACATACTGGTAATGTTCAATGCAATGGAGTCAGTCGCAATAAAAAGCCCTGATGGCGGCTTGAAACCATAGGTTGTGCTTGACATAGTATATTCTGGAATAAGACGCAGTTTTGTATAGTTCTGTACCCATACGTGGTTCAATGGTATCGGAACGATACTTTTCTGGCTTAGAGAATCATAAACGCTATAGACTGTAATTGCCGTAAGAGCGGAAACTGAATCCATAGGCTCGGAAAATGTTATCTGTATTGCAGCATGCGGCGGAAATGTTTTTCCATTTGTCGGCATTTTTTTGCCAAGCGCCCAATATGGTCTGTCTGCAATATAATCAGGTTCCACAGATACTAGTACAGGCAGATCATTATACTCAAATTGCACAGGAATCAGTATCGTATCATGCGCAGGATCATCGGTTGTTATTATTACTGTATCATACTCAACGCTGTCACCACTTAACTGATATGCTGAAAATTCAAGTATAAGTTTTTGTTCAATCTCCGGTTGCAATGGTACAGGAGTAGTAAATGGAACTGAGAGACGTCTTGTATCATTTAGTAACGTTGCTGTCATCCATTTATTCTTTTCATTTCTGAATGAGCATCCGGTAATATACAGTACATCTTTTCCTGTGTTGAGAAGAGGAATAGCAACAGTATCCCCTACTGTACTTTTATCAATCAATGATAAACCACTCTGTAAGGAATCCAAAGCACGACGATACTGTGGATTTTTCAAACTATCCGTCTCGAACCAGGGCATTTCCACATACACTACAGCACTATCAGTTCTTCCATATTTATCAACTACAAAAAATTTTACTACTGAATCTCCCGGTAGAGGAATAAAGGTAAACAAATTCACAGCCGAAACACTTTCAACAGTCTGAACAATTGACATTGTGGATATAGTGCAATAAAGTGTATCCCAGAAGGTAAGATCCCTTTCAGTAACATGCATCCCGAATGTGATTGGTAAACCTGCTTTTATTTTGATAGTATCTTTGTGTTGTGCGCTTTTTCCCACGTATGCAATCGAATCAATCACCGGCTTATGATTGATAACAAGTGATAATCTGTACCCATATACCGTATCAGGATCAGATACATCAACACGATACTTTGCTGTATCTACGGGATCAACAGAGCTGCACAGCAGACGATAGACACCACTTGATTGTGTTGAATCTATTGTTTGATAGGTCACACCACTTAGCCGCTTTATTCTTCCATAAACCGTGGATGCATCATTGGTATCAGATACCGAGTAATTGATATATACAGTATCCTCTTCCTGTAAAGTCAATACCAGGTCACTGTTCATCATGATAGTATCATTGTTACCGGAATGTTTGATTTTAATAAGAATTTGAGGAATTGCATTGCGACTGACAAGTTTAATTGATTGGCTCTGAGCACTCCATCCCAGAGAATCCCGTGCGTTAATCAAACTACTAACAATCGTATCATACGGCAGCGGCAATATTGTCACTGGCTGCACGATTTGTTCAAGTCCGTTACTTCTATACGATAACGGTTCATTTGATGCCGGCCATGTGGCACTGTAGTGCACCAGATCGCCATTATCCTGATCCCTGATTCGTATGTATGGATAGACCGTTTCAAGTCTTGACAATACAGTAAATATCGTATCGAAAGTAACATCTTTTCGTATTCTGTTTCCCATTTTTATAGAGTCAAGTGCTACCAGTACCGGTTTAACATTCCACGGAACCGTAACTGATGATACAACCGGTGTTACAATCGAGTCAGCAGTATTTTCCGCATTCCTGTTTATTCTTAATCTGTATTGATAATACCTGCATGTAGTTTTGAGTTGTCCAAGTAGCGATATATCAGAGAACGAGTACCATTGAGCATTCTCACACTGTTCAACAGTACACCCTATTCTGATCGAATCCTCAACATACCATGAGCTTTCATTGGAAATCTGCACTTTCAATGGGTAAAAACGGATGGAATCCCCATTACTTACATTTAATGATTCAACCGGTGATGTCCAGTAGCCGCTTTGATAACGAATACCCCGATACGCAAGCACGGAGCCATTACAACGTTTATCTTGTTTCCAGACAACACCAATTGTCCCCGATGTGTCAATTGTACAATTAATAATTGCATAATAATCATTAGTGATAACAGTATTTGATAGTGGATCTGAATTACTTAATATCCGATCCTTAACCAATGAACCATTGTTCAAACGATACCGGATTCCCTCAATACCGCTGATCCCGTTGTTATCAAGATCTCCATTACATACGACATAAAGGAACGAATCCGATGATGATGCAGCACAGAAACGCATAGTACCATTAGCAATAACTTCTGTGTTTGTATCTAATATGCCGCCGTTCAACTCTATCCTGCTAAGATAGACTGAGTTTACATCCCAGAAAAATACCGCAAACTTCTGATTGCCGTATGGTGACACTCCGGCAACATTATTATAGTAGAATTTTGTTGGATCTCCAATAGTCTGTGTTAATGAATCGTTGGCATGAAGGGGATTTAAGGCTCGGTCTAAAAATGTAAAGTGAAGTTTCTTTGCACCGAATGGTGAACCCCGATCCCAGCATGCAAGAATAGTTCCGTTTCCATCAAATGAGATCGTACTTGTCATCAAAGAATTTCCCGTTGATCCCAAATCCATTGCAACAGTTGTTTCACTTATTTTTGTTATGAATTCTCCCGAAGAATAGACTTTACAGACCTTAAT
>JAAZBG010000113.1 GCA_012513915.1 Fibrobacter sp. | reverse complement strand
GTCAAGAATGTCATTGGTCAGGGCAAGAAGCGATTCTCCACTGGACCGGACGATTTCAGCATAACTCCGCTGCTCCTGATTTAAATCTGTCTCTAAAAGTAAACATGTCATTCCAATTATTCCATTCATTGGAGTACGGAGTTCATGACTAATATTTGCAAGAAATTCGTTTTTTGCAACATTTGCTGCCTCCGCTTGTGCTGCCATTATCCTGGCACGTGCAGATGTGTTTTCGAGCTGACGGTTGGTATCAAGCAGATCAGTTTCAATCTGCTTTCTTCGGGTCAGATCGACAAACGATTCGAGAAGATATTGGTTGCCGCTAAGAGTGATTATTCGTGCTGTTTTAAGTATAGGAATACTTCTGTTGTCAATCGTAAGGAGGGTTCTCTCTGCTTGCTCGATGTTCGTTCTTTCATCGATGACGGGACAGTGATTGTTGGGAGCCGGGCAAATAAACTCATGGCATACGCGTCCGGTAATGTCTGATGCAGATGCACCGATCAGGCGTGATGCATACGTGTTTACATATTGAATAATACGCGTTATAGGATCAACAATGATAATTCCAAAGCCTATACTTTCTAAAAGTAAACGACAACGTTCCTCACTTTCTTTCAGTGTTACCTCTGCCATTTTACGGTTGGAGATGTCCTGATATTGTTCCTGTTGTTTCTGCAATATCGCAACTGGATCTTTTAACTGCTGTAAATCTTTCAGAATACATATGCTCCGATTTCTGGAACCGGGTTGTATCGACTGAATCATTACCTGAACTGTGAATCGTGTCTGATCAAACCGTAAAAATGTCCATTCAAATTCAGTATGCGATTCACGGGAATGATTTACCGCATGCGTAATAATTGAGTCTGATGATTTACGGCCATCAGATTGATATTCCGGAGAAATATCGGCAAGTTTCTTTCCAATAATCTGTTCAGGAACAGTACGAAACAAATCTGATACTTCAGCGGTACATTCGATGATAAGATTGTTTTCTAATATAAAAACCGGATCCGGCTTATTTGTCAGTGATTGCCGGTGCATTGTATTACTGACAGGCTTTGTTTCATCTGATATATCATTCATAATTTTAAACCGTATCATTGCAGCGCTGTTTATATCTGTGCTCACATAATGTATTCGTACATGTTTGTATTCTGGTTGAACACATGAAATTGTACCTTATTTCACGATAGTAGCCAATAACAAAAAAATAAACCACAAAAATGTATGCAGATACTTAATTTGTACATCTGTTAATAAGGTGCAGTGCTTTCGATGCAATAGTATCAAGTGGTAAGACAAAATCTGCTGCTCCTATCTTTACGGCTTCACCAGGCATGCCCCAGACAACGCTTGATAATTCATCCTGTGCTATCGTTGCCGCTCCGGCTTGGCGCATAGCGAGAAGGCCTGCTGCACCGTCGGTACCCATACCGGTAAGAAGCACTCCGACAGCATTTTTTCCGGCATACATTGCAACAGAATTAAAAAGGACCTCAACACTTGGCCGCTGATGAAAAACCGGGGGAGTATCTTTCAATTCAACAAAATAACGTGCACCACTGCGCTTTAAAATCATATGATGATTTCCGGGAGCTATAAGTGCCCGACCTGGAATAACAGAGTCATTGTTTGATGCTTCCCTGACTTCAATTTCACATATTTTGTTTAACCGGTCAGCAAAAGCCCTGGTAAATTTCTCAGGCATGTGCTGAACAATTACAATTGGAGGTGCATTCGGAGGCATTGACAAAAGTACCCTTTCGATAGCAGTGGTACCCCCGGTTGAAGCGCCTATTGCAAGTATCTTGTTTGTTGTCACGGAAAGTGAATTTTGCTGCACTTTCGGAGGATCTGCCATTTTATGGGATTGAAGTTTGTTAATATTAACTTTAGATGCAGCACGAATCTGATCGATTAGAATAGATGAAATATCTCCTACTGTATATGCCGCTCCGGGTTTGCATATAACATCGAATGCACCACACGCCAGCGATTCAAGAGCTATCTCACTACCTTTTTGTGTAAGTGAACTTACAATGATTGTCGGAATCGGAACCTGTGCCATCAGTTTTTTAAGAAATGTCAACCCGTCCATTCTGGGCATTTCGATATCAAGTGTAATGACATCCGGTTTTATCATGTTGATTTTATCCCGGGCAAAATAGGGATCCGATGCGGTACCGATTATTTTAATATCAGATGCTTTCGACAATTCTGATGATAGAACCTGACGAACAACCGCACTGTCATCAATGATAAGTACCTTAATCATGCTTCCTTTACAAGTATCAGAATCGCACCATCATCGGAGCTGAACCAGATACCATCAGGATCATCAAAATCACACTGAAGTTTCTTGGTGTCAAGAGAATCCGGGATGTGAAGGATGATATCAGCATTCTGATAGGCTGAGGTTATGAAATTACCGGAAATGATATTACACATTTCCCGTACGGCATCAATCGCTTTTTCCTTTTCGACCGGCTCTTCCGCTGCCAGCATGTTCAACGCGATATTTGATGCAAGCGTTGTTTCGAGCCAGAGGTGGATGGTACCGTTTATTGTACCTGTAAATTTCAATTCTGCTCCAAGTGCATCCCAGTTACTATTCTGAGGTTTGCACCGTATTCCTATGTCATCTGCAAAGACAAATGCAACCTGTTCAAAAATTGATTCAGCAACGCTTGCCATGATATGGTTTAACTTATTTTGCATCCCAGACTCCAAGAACATTTGTTATGATATCACGGATTTTTTCCGGTGTAAATGGTTTTCGTATGCAATCACGGGCACCGGCATCCTTTAATTCATCAAGACGATTACTATTTCCTTCTGTGGTAATAACGATAACCGGTATATCTTCAAGATCAACAGTCTTTTTCATGTTTTTTATTAAGTCAAGCCCGTTCATAACCGGCATATTTAAATCTGTAAAGACAATATCTATCCAGTCTCTGTTTAGAACATCCAGTGCCTCAATACCATTTCTGGCTTCTCTGAATGTATGAACAGGTAGTTTTGTCAGGGTAATCGTGCGTGAAATCATTGATCTGATTATCTCTGAATCATCAACAATAAGAATTGAATATGCCATAACGGTTCCTTGTTAGTTCCTGTCAATTCAAGTAAGTTCTGTTCGTTCACTACCGCTGGTAAGCCAGGTTTTTCCTGTACCTATCTCAAGATAGAGAGTCCGGGGCTTCGAACCGCCAGTGTCTTCTGCTGTAATCATAATACCATTTTTCCAGAACATTTTACGGGCTATCGCGATATTTCGTGCACCAATATTAAAATAATTACAATTTTCAAGAATATCCGCACCTCCGGCCATTACAACGGTGAGACTCTCTTTTTTTGCTCCGTGTTTATAGACCTCATTAAACAGTGCCGGTATTCCTGAATCGCCAAACATAAAAGGTTTTATATCTTTTTTATCGTTGTCAATTTTTGATAATGGAAGCATATAATGCAACAGGCCGCCAACATGTGCAACCGGATCATGAATAGCAAGGCCTATGCATGATCCAAGCGCATGGGTCACTATAATGTCACCCGGATTTTTGCTGATACACATTTCGCTTACACCAACAGTTAATCTCATTTTCTAATGCCTGTTATCTTCAATGTAATGAATTACTATAATTAATCAATATTGCAATACCTGTAGCTGTGATTCGTATCTGGTTAAAAAGTACTATGCGATGAACCAGATTCATCAAATAGCCGTTTAATCTCAGCATGAACTTTATCTTTAAAAATTGGTTTAACAAGGTATCCCTCACACTGAGACCTGAATGCCTGTATGATATTTTTATTGTCATCAAGTGCAGTGGTCATAATTACTTTTACACCATCAAACCCCAAAATACCTTGCATAGCTTCAGATTTTCTGATCTCCATGAGTACTTCCTGACCGTCAATTTCCGGCATCATGATATCAAGAAAAACCAGATCGTATGGTATCTTGTTCCTTAGTGCATCTTTAAAAATATTCAGCCCCTGTTTACCGTCAGTCGCGATTGTAACAGTTCCATAATGTTGTAATATTCGGGAGAGTACTTTCCCGCTTGTCACATCATCCTCAATTATCAGGATATTCATCATTAACCTGCCTTGATATATAACTTTATATCTTAATATCTTCAATGTGCTATCGTATGTTGCCTCACCTCCCACCCCCCCCTCTCCGTGCAATGGAGAGGGGGGTGGGGGTGAGGCTATTGTTTTTCGTAAATTGACGGTTTTACTGATTTCAGTCCGGTCAACATTCCAGTTAAACTCTCCGCATGACCTACCAGAAGAAATCCACCGGGTTTGAGTAAACGGTGATATTCTTCGAGTAGCCGTTTTCGCATAGTATTATCGAAATAGATCATTACATTTCTGCAAAAGATGAAATCAAAAGGCCCCTTCATGGGAAATGGTGTGTCGGTCAGGTTAAGCCGCTGAAATGTTATAAGTGACCGACAGTTAGATTTTATCTGGTATTGTACCTTGTTGTCAACCTTAATCTGTTCAAAGTAAGTGCGCCTGTAGTTATCCGGAATCTTTTCAAGATCACGTTCGTTGTAAATGCCTTCTGTCGCTTCGGTTAATATTTTAGTTGATAAATCTGTTGCAAGAATTCTTGTATCAGATGCTTTTCCCCGTAATGTTTCATTAATAGTCATTGCAATTGTGTAAGGTTCTTCTCCGGATGAGCACCCGGCAGACCAGATCCGGAATTTTCTTTGACCGCCAAGATACCATTTGTCAATATGGTTCGCAATAAAGTCAAAGTGCTGTTGTTCTCTGAAAAAATGAGTTACATTAGTCGAAATTGAATCAAGCAGTTTGATTATTTCCAGGCCATCAGTATCGTTATTGACATACTCATAATATTCCTCATAGGTTGGTATGTCAAGGCTATGCATGCGTTTACTTAAGCGTGCAGCAACAAGCGCCTCCTTTTTTTCACCGAGCGCAATACCGGCTTTGTCGTAGACAAGGTCTCTGAATGCATCGAAAGTTTTTTTATCCAGGTTGTTAAGCATACAGCCTCACCCCCCGGCCCCCTCTCCAAAAGGAATTGGAGAGGGGGTGTAAGGGCGTTTGTTAATTGTAAATACTATCTTTTTTAACTTCAATTGTGCTCAGCACTCCGCTTGCCCCCTAAATTCCCTACAGGGAATTTGTGCTGAAAAACATTGACAATGTGGCCTTCTCCTAAACGTTCCCCCTCTCCAAAAGAAATTGGAGAAGGGGTTAGGGGGCTGAGGCACTTTCAGTTAAAAATCTTTCAATGCACTGTCGTCAAGTGAAAGAAACGTATCCGTTTTGGTCTGTTTTTTAGCTGCTTTTTTGCCCTTTATGTCCAAATGATGTGCCGTAGCTGCTGCAATAGTTTCCCTTTTTACATCCTGCCGAATGCTGGCTGGTTTATGCTGTGATGATGCCATGCTTAATGCGAATTGATCAATCATGGTTTTCAGTTCCTCAGCCTGTGAACTCAACTCTTCAGCAGCACTTGCAGACTCTTCAGAATTGGCAGCATTCTGCTGGGTAACTTTATCCATTTGTGCAACAGCACTGTTTACCTGATCAATACCTTGCGCCTGTTCCTGTGATGCCGCAGCTATTTCGGCAATGAGATCGTTGACCTTTTTAGTGCTTGTTGCTATAGACTCAAACGACTGTGATACCTCATCTGCAATCTTTACACCATCATCGGCATTTTTTACAGATTCGGAAATCATGTCAGCAGTATTTTTAGCTGCCTGAGCACTGCGCTGTGCAAGATTGCGGACTTCCTCTGCAACAACCGCGAAACCACGTCCTGCTTCTCCTGCACGCGCAGCCTCAACAGCAGCATTAAGTGCGAGTAAATTAGTCTGCATAGCTATTTCGTCAATGGTTTTAACAATTTTTGCTGTCTGATCGGATGACTCCTTAATTTTATTAATAGCGCTTGACATGCGTTCCATCGCTTCAGTACCTGTAGTGGTATTCTGTTCTGATTCTCCTGAAAGGCTCTTTGCCTGTGTTGCATTATCAGCATTCTGCTTTGTCATTGATGCCATCTCTTCGAGGCTTGATGAAACCTCTTCAAGGGAGCTGGCCTGCTCATTGGCACCCTGGGCAAGACTCTGACTTCCGCTTGAGATCTGATTACTTGCGCTTGTGACCTGCTCGGCTGCTTCGGAAACCTGCTGTAGTGCATTGTCAAGATTATCAACTGCCAGGTTCAGAGATTTTTTAATAGTTGCAAGGTCACCTTTATAATCACCAATCATTCGGGCTGTTAAATCCCTGTTCGCCACTTTGTCAAGAACTGAAGCAGCTTCATTCACGGGAGTTATAACAGCGTCAAGTGTGTCATTGACTCCTACAATAATTTTTCTATAGTCTCCCTGATGTTTTGATGCATCAGCGCGGGTGTCAAGTTTTCCATCAACAGCAGCTTTTGATAAGATGTTAACATCGGTAACAAGTGCTTTGATACTCGACACCATTTTTTCAAGCGATGAAAGTAATAAACCGGTTTCATCCTTGCTGTCAGACATAATTTGTATTGATGTATCTCCGGATGCAACTTTATCCGCAATATCAATACACTGTGAAATCGGGCTTGTAATAGAACGTGTTATAAAAATTGCTGCGATAATACTGAAGATAAGTATAAATCCGGCAAGGAGATAAATTGTGAGTTCTGCTGTTTTAGCAGCGGAAAGCCCGGTTTCCCCCTCCTTATTTGTTAATTCCTCCACTAAGTTGATAAGCTCAGTAATTTTACCCATATAGTTATTCTGATGAACGCGAAAATCACCAAATATCAGAGCTATAGCAGCATCTTTCTTTTTCTCGCCAAGTAACTTCAGGATTTGATTCTGAACAGGTATGTACGCCTCCCGTGCATCAAGCGCATCATTCAGTATTTTTTTTCCTTCAACAGTGTTAATTTTTTCTTTTAGTAGATTAAATTCTTCTGCAACAGACTTCCTGACATCTAAAACTCGCTGTTGCTCTTCACTAATTTTTGTTGAATCTGTCAGTAATACCATGTTTCTGAGTCCGCGGGCAGCAACGTTAATGTCATCAAGGATATTATTAGCGGAAATGGTTTTGGGAAAACGGTCATGTACCACCTGATCAAGATTTCCTGAAATCGTTTTCATCTGTGTGATTGTCGTTATTGACATTGTAATAAGCAGTACGATTATTACTCCGAAGCCAAGGCCAAGACGCATTCCAATTTTCATATTTTTAAACATATTAATCTCCTTAAATATTTAAATATTGTTACTATTGTCAAGTGTTTGAACATTTTTTAAAAAAATGTAAATGTTGTTATCTTGTTTCCTGGTTATTTTGCCATTTGCTTCAAATTGACAAGCTCTGTTGATGAAAGAATTTTGTCAATATCAAGCAGTATCTTGACACTGTTGTTTACTTTACCCATTCCAAGAATAAACTCAGTGTCTATATTGGAACCAAATGATGGCGTCTCTTCGATATCAACAGCCTTTATGTCAAGTACTTCCTTGACTTCATCAATAATAATACCCATGACAACAACATCATCATTGAGAGCAATTTGTACAACAATGATACACGTTTTCTCGGTGTCTTCACTGGTGTCGAGAAAAAACTTTTTTCTTAAATCGACAACCGGAATGACCTTGCCGCGCAGGTTTATGACACCACGTACATAATCAGGTGTTCGCGGGACACGTGTAACCGATTGCATCTGAATGATCTCCTGAACCTTCAAAATCTCAAGACCATACTCCTCCTGACCAAGCCTAAAGGTCAGATACTTACCGGCCAGCCGGTCACCGACGGTTTGCTCGTGAATCGAGGCGCCAGTGTGAACGTTACTCATACAATTCTCCTCCATTATGGGGTTCTGTATCAAATTGTGAATAGTTTACTAATTAAGAAAGGAAGGCCTCACCCCCCGACCCCCTCTCCGCCCGCGGCAGAGGGGGAGTAAGAACTAAGAAATGTATTCTGTTCTTCATCTTGCTCCCCCCCTCTACCGCTTGCGGAGAGGGGGGCTGGGGGGTGAGGCCCTTTCTTCTACGACAACGTCGTTTTTAAAATACCACCTACATCAATAATCAAACTTACGGTCCCATCACTCATTATTGCACCGCCACTGATTCCCGGTATATCACCAAGACCATTACCGAGATTTTTAATCACTACCTGTTGCTGCCCGATAATTTCATCAACAATAAGCGCACTTTTTCTTCCCAGCATATCTTCAACAATAAGCGCAATTTTTACACTACCGTTTAAGCGGGTTATTGAATTATTGAAAACATCCGACAGGTATACCAGAGGTATCAGGTTTTCCCTTACCTTGATAACATTGCCTTTGTCAAGAATGTTAACAACATGATCCGATGTAGCAGCAAGCGTTTCTATAATTGATAATGTCGGTACGATATAATTCGATTTTTCAACTCTTACAATCATTCCGTCAATAATAGCCAGCGTTAAAGGAAGCCTGATTGTAAACGATGTGCCTTTGTCTTTTTCTGTAATAATGTCCACCGATCCGCGTAATGCTTCAATATTGCGTTTGACAACATCCATACCTACACCGCGGCCGGACAGATCTGTAACAGTCTTTGCAGTTGAGAAACCTGGAAGAAAAATAAAATGGTAGATCTCATTGTCGGCTAATTTATCGTCTTTTTTGCATAGTCCCTTACTGACTGCTTTATTGAAAATAATTTCTTTGTCAAGCCCCTTGCCATCATCACGGATTTCAATGTATACATTTCCTGCTTTATGGTATGCACGAAGATTGATTGTGCCGGCAGTAGGTTTACCTTTTGCGATTCTCTCTTCAGTCGTTTCAAGCCCGTGGTCAACTGAGTTACGGATCATATGGATAAGCGGATCGCCAATATTTTCAACGACAGATTTATCAAGTTCTGTATCCTCGCCATCAGTTATGAAATGCACTTCCTTGGATGATTTCTTGCTGAGATCGCGAACAAGACGTGCCATTTTCTGAAATGTCGACCTGAGAGAAACCATCCGCAGAGACATGGATAATTCCTGAATCTGCCGCATGATCATTGTTGTCTGTGCTATTTTTGTATGCAGATTCTGATTGCTTGATTCACGGATTGTTTGATCTGCACTGATCATCGATTGTGCAATTACCGCTTCTCCGATTGCGTCAATAAGCTGATCAAGTCGCTGAATCGGTACCCGTATAGTCTCTTCAAAATTCCCGGATTTGGAATGAACCGCCGGTGTCGGATGTTCTGCCAGGATCGGATTTACTGATGGATCGTTATTTTCATTAAGTGTACAGGATGAATCAGGCTTACGTGCAGTATCCTGTATTCTGGTTGGTTTTTGTAATGATTCTGTAGCATCTGGATTATTTTGGTTTTTATATGTTGTTTCAGGAAATTGTCCCTTATTTTGAATTATATATCTTAGTGCATTGATAGTCTGCTCATACGAATCTGGAAGGCGGTATGGTTTGTCAAGCAAGCATTCCTCAATGATCAAAATTAACTCTTTGAGGCAATCCATTGATGCAAGAAGAAGGTCGATATGCGTGGTGGAAAGTTTTAGTTCACCTTTTCTACTGTTGTCAAGAACACTTTCCAGCGTATGTGCAAAGTCACAGAGATCATGAAGATTAATGAATCCTGCAACACCTTTGATTGTATGGCAACATCTGAAAATGCTATTGATATTTTCAGGGTTTTCTGAATCAGACTCCAGTTCAAGAAGCAGTGATTCTGCTGTATGAATATGATCTCTGGACTCTGTTATAAAATCAGATAATAGCGAATTGTCAATATCTTTAAATGGTGGTATACGAGGTTGAATTGCTGGAACAAGAGTTACTACAGCATCTTCATTCCTGCTTTCATTTGGGGCTGGGAAAAGTTTATTTGCATCAATGGATAGTTTATCGGGAATTGTACCGGACACAATAAGTGGCAGTTGATTAGCCAGGAAATCTTTGAAATAAAACAGCTGATCAGCACCGATAAGTCCTTCTTCAAGAAATTGCTCAACCTGATGTAATAGCGATGAATACTGTGGAAGTTCGAGAACACCAAATTCCCCTTTCCATGTATGAAGAAACCGTTTCACATTTGAAATCGCGTGAACATCACCCTTTTCAAATGCAAGAATTGCGCTTTCAAAATCATCAAGGGTTGACTTTTGAGCAGAAGCAAATTTAATCCTGTACTGTATGATGTCATCGCAAACCGGTTCAGAAGGAATTTCAGTGTTGACATCTGCTACTTCAGGTGGAATGGCTGTTTTAATATTCTCCTGCGCTGTTTTTTCTACAAAGAGTAATAAACGGTTTATGTTTTGAGATAACTTATTAATTCCTTTTTCAAAATCAGTTTCACTGAGAGCAATATGTTCTGCAAGCTTGCAACATCGCGTTACCTGAAGAAGCAATGCTTCCGGTACAGATTCATCAAGCATTATCTGTTCCAGCTCACTTATTACTGATGGAAGTGCAGAGCGGTCATCTTTATCTATCAATGGCAGATATGCTACAATTTTATTAAATCGTTCTAAAAGTATCATAGACCATCCAGTTTTTTTCAGAAAGTATCACGCACTGTACAAGTTTAAAGCAATTTACAGACCAATAAATAAAATTTTACATATCACATTTGGAGATAATGTGTTAAATGCCAAAATTGAGGGGATTGTAAAAAAGCGATGAGTGGAAAAAAAATTAACGCAGGAAAATACAGTTTTCTATATCTGAATGAATATTAAATGGTTAATAAGTGTACATATTTTTACAGTGAAAAAAAATTTTACAGGGGTGAACAATGATCGTACGGTGTACCGGAGATATAGCAATGTTCATTATTGAATGTGAGTTTGACAGAGAAATTCAGATATCTGCTACTATACAGTAACAATTAATAGATGTTTTTATAGCAGTTCAAATACTTGCATGATAATACCCCCTTGATCACAGTGTTAATCGTGAACCAGGGGGGTAAATTCAATTTTCTAAAACCGTAGATTACTTTACAATACGCATCTGAACTGATGGCGCAAGTTGAACTGGTTTGCCAGCAGTGTTGCGTTCGATAACTTTTCCTGAAAGATCAAATGTTGTGCGGCCGGGAGTTTGTGCTGTAATCAACGGGTTTACAACTGAGGGTTTTTGATAGAGTGTCGGTGCAGCAGCTTTTGGTGATGCATGAACACCTACCGGGTCGGTTGGAGTGAATCTGAACCAGTTAAGCCGATAAGGTTCATTCGATCCTTTGTAAACAAAATAAATATTTTTCACACCTGTAAGGTTTGTAACATCACAGGTTGATGTTTTCCAAGTCTGCCATCCGTTAGTTCCGGCAATTGTACAGGTCGCGACAAGTGTTCCTGTCGGACTGTCAAGACGAACTTCAACAGTTCCTCCGTTTGATCCGCTTGCAGCACGTACCTCGAAGGTCTTTGCTCCGGTGCCAAAGTCAACACCTTTAAGGCTTGTATAATCACCCTGAGAGATATTGGTGAGCATCACGCCGCCTTCATTGCAGAAATCCGTTTCAATACCCTGTTGTTTCCAGATCGTCTCTGCCTGTATTGTATCATACGGGTTTAAACTCTTGATCTGTGCCGGTCCCTCGGATGTAACAACCACTGTTTTGATAGTACCATCGCTGTTGTAGTACAAATAATCGACACTTACATTTCTTTTGTAATCTGCATTTGAAATGCGGCGGTCATGGTAGAACATGTACCACTTGCCTTTAAATTCTATAATAGATGTATGGCTGTTGTTTCCACGATTAATATTTTGACCATTTAATGTCGGGTTTGGAAGTGCCGTGCGAGCTTGTGAACCCCAGCCTGACATCGGGTTGTCACTCATGATGTAATCAATGTTTGAAGAACCGTTTGTCGGGTAGGAGAGGTAATATTTGTTGTTGTATTTGTGAAGAAACGGCCCTTCAAAGGAATTTGGAGTTGTCAGTCTCTGCGGTGTCCCTGAATACGATTTCATATCATCATTGACTTTTACGATGATGAAATTGTTGCCATAAGGTTTTCCGCCACCAACGAGCAGGTACGCCTGGGAACCACTTGCAGTACTATCTACGAAAATGCATGGATCAAAGAACCATTCGATATCAGAACAGTTCGGTGCTTTTGGGTCAATAATTGGTTTTCCGAGCATATCTTTATACGGGCCTTCCGGCTGGTCGGCAGAGAGAACGCCAATTCCCGATGTTCCGTTTGGAAAATAGAGATACACTTTGCCATTGCGGGCAATTGCTGTCGGTGCGTACGCCTGGCCTGCCCAGGTTGTGTTTGACTTAACCTTAAATACCAGATTGTGATCAGTCCAGTTAACCATATCATCGGACGATATAATGGTGTAGTTTAACAGATTATATCCACTATTCGGATTATCTTCATCACTTGAGCAGACCACATACACACGATCTTTAAAAACGAAAGCGTTTGGATCTGCGGTATAACGTTGAGAAATAATAGGATTGTCCGCAAAGAGCATGCTGGACAACATCAGTAAAATCCCTGATCCTGCCACAATTCTTTTGATAAACATGGTACCTCCCCTAAGAACTGGTTTTCGAAAAGAATGTAGTGTAGTAGTGATAATTTAATGTATTCCAACAGAATAATCATTTATTTATTGCATCTTTTTGAAAATACTGTGCCAAACATCCATATAAGTGTATTGATGTACTGTGCATTTATTAACGAAATGTTATCATAGCATTCGTAAAAATAAAATGGTGTAAGTAGCTATTATGAAATTAGATAGTAAAACGAATCCGTTTTGGGGCAGGCTCATGCTGTTGTGGACATTTTCGGTAAATATGGTTATGTGTATATCATTGTGATCTTCGTAGTACTTACTCTTGAGTTGTCAATGTTTTATGAATCTGAATCGTTTGACGTCATTTTTTTGGGGAAATGGTTTTCGATCTGTTTCTGCGCAAATGATAATCTACTGGCAAAAGTTGTGCATCGGAGTGTATTTTTAAGCAGCTGAGGTCTATGTATGCTGAAGCAGATTTAGAGCTGAGTACTTAAATATGTTTAATATCAATATGATACGTGTGTTACCGTGTATCGTGCCGGTAACTTCGTCTGGAGATGTAATGCTCATTCAGGTAGAAATTGCATCGTTTGCTGTTGATCCAAACAGGAATACCCCGCTACTATTACTTAAAGAAAGCGGGGGAGCACGTTCACTTGCTATTCCGATGGGGCCTATGGAAGCAAGCACAATTGCGATGGAATCGTTGAAGGTCACCACAGAAAAACCGGTAACAATTGATCTTGTCAGGCTTGTAATGGAGCAGCTTGGTGGTGAACTTAACCGTATACTTATATATGATTATCATGAAAGTTCATTTCTTTCGGTAGTGCAGATTAGTGCGAATGGTACTGTTTTGTCAATAGATTGCAGGCCATGTGATGCAATCGCGCTGGCAATGCGTTGTAATAAACCGATTTTTGTCAAGGACTTTGTATTCGACAAAGTTAATGGGCGTGTAATGACTGAGAAAGAGATTTTAAAAAAAAATATATCATCAATCGACACTACTGAATTTGGCAGATATATCCTGGAGTAACTGGTATATGAAAAAACTATGTACGTTTCTTTTCGCGACAGTGACATTTCTAACGGTTAATGTTGATGCATCACCGGCTTTTGATCGTGCAGTCTCATTTTATAAAGAAGGCAAATACGATTCGACCATTAATGTCGTGCGTGCATTCCTGAAAACCAACGGTAAGGATGCCGAGACTGAAGTGCTCGTTCCTCTTATCTGTGAGGCTCTCACCAGAAAGAATGATTTTGCATCGGTTCAGCGTCTTTTTTCCATGTTTCGTCAGAAATATCAGAAGTCTGCATATCTTCCAAGAATGTGGTATCTCAAGGGTATTGCTGATGCAAAGTTGAAAAAATATCCTGACGCTGTGGCCTCATTCCAGAATGCAATGGATGGTGGTTTGAGTAGTGTAATGATTGCACAGACAATTAACAATGTGGAACTCCTTGGTGCCAGCATGAGTGTTGACGAGCTTGGTGGGCTTGTTTCCGATAGTGGTGTTAATGATGTTCAGGAAATTATACGATATTTTGAAATTGTCAAGCTTGTAGGTGTTGGACAATTTAGTAAAGTGCAGGTGCAGGCGGATGCATTCAGAGCGGCTTTTCCAAGGTCGCGGTTTGAATCATCAGTGCGGGATTTGATCGCACGTGCAAAGGAGCAGGAGAGAACTTCGATGCAGATTGGTGTTCTTGCACCATTAACAGGCGAGACCGGTGAGCTTGGAAAGAGGATTGTTGATGGAGCACAGCTTGCATTTGAGCTCTACAGTGGTCAGTCGGGACAGATGATAAAACCTGTCATTTGCGACACTAAAGGTTCCATGATTGAAAACGCGCGCAAGACAAAAGAACTGATTGAGGTACATAAAGTTC